>JBARMK010000070.1:0-6176 GCA_049802395.1 Candidatus Angelobacter sp. | reverse complement strand
CTTCTTCCTTTTTGTGCAGGGCCATGGCCTCCTCCAGCTTTCCCCACGCCTTCAGGATCAGCGCCTGGTTCCCGTAGCAAATCTGCAAGCCGTCCTTGCTGCCCAACTCCAGGCAGATCGCTTCTTGCTTTTTGTGCAGGACCATGGCCTCCTCCAGCTTCCCCCACGCCTTCAGGATCAGCGCCTGGTTCCCGTAGCTGGCCTGCAAGCCAGATTTGGCGTTGGCGCCGGAAAGGCCGGCCCAGTATCTTTCGTTCTCCTGTTCGATTTGCAGGGCCGTGGCCAGCTCGCCAATTGCTTTGGCTGTGACATAGCCGCGATATGCCAGAACATTGGCTCGACCCGTTTGCGCCATGGAACGCAGGAATGCCACGGAGGGAACAATCTCGCCCAGACACTTAGCGCAATCCCTCCAGCGCTTCCCCGATTCCATAAATAATTCTTCCAGCGCGCTTGCATGCGCCTCCTGAAGTTTTGCCAGAGGCCCCGCCATTTCCCGCACCTGCTCACGTATCAGCAAATGCAATTGGAATCTTTCCGCCTCCTGATCCAAGACCCGCAGCAGGGCGGCGTTGGCAAGGTTATTTCTGGCCACATGACCTGTTTGTTCGTCGAGTCCTGCCACTTGCAGAACAAACGGCAGCCAGAAACCTTCAGGCACACACACGGCGGCAGCCATGAGAAGGCGACGCTCGTCTTCGCCTTGCGATTCAATGGCCCGGCGCAGCAGCCCGGGAACATCGTGGATTTCATTCCGCAGTTTCGATAAAGCAATCCCGCGAGCAGATTCGCTCAGCGGGCCGAACTCACTTTGCAAAAGCTGCGCGGCCACGATCACCGCGATGGGCAATCGCTCCACCCGCCCGGCAAACTCCAGCAGCGCGGCACGATGACGTTCCAGCGTTGCCTCTCCCAGATACTTGCGAAAGACCTCCTCAACTTCTTCCACAAGAAAGGCATCCACCTGCAACTTGCGATGGATTGGCACCCAGGGCAAGCTGGGCCTGCGCGAGGTAAAAAGGACGGATACCGACGGATCAGGAAGGAGATCCTGCAATTTGAGCGGCGTTTTGCTGGAGCCGTTCGAATCACTTTCCAGCCATACGTCATCCAGGACCAAAAGCGTGTCCTGCCGCTTCAGCCATTCCTTGATCGCCCTGAGCTTCTGCTCGGGAGGCATTTGTGAGACGTCCTCTGCAAGCTGGTCTTTGAGAGTGTCAGCCAACTCGGCAGCGATGACATCAACATTTCTGCGGCCGCACGCCTGAAATACGACCGCCGCAAAATCCTTCTGCGCTTCCCAGGCAAACATGAGTGCCAGCGTCGATTTGCCCACGCCCGGCTCGCCACTGAGCAGAAATCTTCCCGCACCCGGGACAAGAGCACTCCGCACTTGGGCGAGACCTTCAGAACGGCCGATGAAACTTTCCGGATCGAAGTTTGGCAGGTAATAGGGAGATGGTTTGGGCTTCACAAGCGACGGATGCTGTTCCGCTGTTCCTGAATAGACGTTCTTCTGCTGAACAATCTCTACGACAAGATCATGCCCAGCCGATGAATCTTTAACGGATGAGGAGACGGCCCGCGCCAGTTCCGTGGCCCCGGCAAGTACCGGGGCTAGGCTTTTGGGCCGGGCTGGCCCACCTTAAGATTGATGTCCTTCTCAACTTCAATTTTCCTGCCGTCAATGCCGCGACCGGTTTCGTCAGTGGCGGACAAGCCGCCTTTGCGGCTCTTGGCGTCTTCTACGCGAATTGCAGCTTGTGGGTCATTGGAGGCGTCCAGATCAAGACCGATGTTTCCCGGCCCCTTGATCTTCACGCGAGCGCGCTGGCTATAGCGAAGGAAGGCAAAAATCGCAACCAGTCCAAGCACCACAACAATGAGGATACCGGCTTCCGTTTGACTCATAATGCGAAGAGTCCTTTCAGGTGAACGTAAAGTAATCTACAAATGGGTGATTTTGGAAGGGAAAACGTATCAGTTTCGTTTTCAGGCGCTTCGCTACGCTGCGCGCAGGCCTTCGGCAAGAGGTGTTTCTTTGTCGCATGCGCCTTGCGGCCCCAATCGAAGTCGTGCCATGACACGCGTCTCAAGAGGAAGCGGCCAGCACTCGGCTGTCAGCCAAAAGCACAAGATGTGGGATTAGTCTAAGGCCAGCAATCGAAGGTATAGATAAGTCATCCACCTGCGTGGATATCCCCGCCAAATCAGAGCGAAAAACGTTGACTTCTGAATAGGTTTATGCTAACTTAAGCCATTTACTTTCATAGTGTTAGACAAATATTGGAGGGGGCTACTACTGCCGGATCGAGCACTAAAAGGCAGGGGTTGGACCGACTGGAAGCCGGGGGTTGAAGGGTATCCCCGGGGTTGAATTGGCTAAGTCTATATTTTTCGGGGTTGAACCGGGGAGGGGTAGGAATTGACGTCATCGACTTGATCGCCCGTGATTGCCGACCGTCGGGGCAGGATTTGGTAAATGGGTAAGTCGGAGAAAATTTGGTAAGTGGGTAATTTGGTAAGTGAAAGCAAAAGGCATAAAGCCTACTGCGGACTAACATGGATAAACGCGGATTCGTTCTTTGAAAATGGAATAGTAGTGCCCGAAAGCTTTCGCGGGACATTCTGACAGGCGCGCGGAAGTAGCGGACAGAGCGACAGTCGAGGATCGCGCAGCAGACTGCTGCCGCGAAACCTAAATCCTGTCCCGCAACAAACTAATCACGTCGTCCGCGGTGATGATCCCCGCAAGGCGCTGTTCTTCGTCGACCACGGGCAAAGTCAGCAGATTGTACTTATCGAACATTTCGGCAACGTCTTTTTCCTGCGCGGCGGCTTCCACGAAGATCACGTGTTCGGGCGTGAGCGTGCCAAGGCGGGTACCTCCGGGAGCCAGCACCAGTGAGACCAGCGGAACGGAGCCGACGAGTTTTTCATGAGCGTCCACCAGATAGATGGTGCTCAGCGTTTCCACGGGGCCTTCAAAGGAGCGCAGGCGGTCAATGGCGTCGCCCACGGTGTGCTCCGGTGAGAGCGCGATGTAGTCTGTGGTCATGCGACCGGCCGCGGTATTCTCATGGAAGGCCAGCAGCTCGGAAACTTCCTGCCGCTCTTCCGGCTCCATCTCCTCCAGGATTCCTTCTGACGTTTCCTGTGGCAGATCGCCCAGGAGATCGGCGGCGGCATCGGGGTCCATCTCTTCAACGATGTCGGCGGCCTTGTCGGAATCGATGGAGCGCATGAGCTCGATCTGCATTCTGGGATGGATCTCTTCCAGCGCCTCGGCTGCCACTTCTTCATCCAGCGAACCGAAGACGGCTTCGCGCTCGGCCGGCGCCAGGTCTTCCAGGATGTCGGCGATGTCCGCCGGATGCAGGCTGGAAAGGCCTTCGTAGTCGAGCTTGAGGCGCACGCGGCGCGATGGATCGGTTTCGATCAGGTCAACCGCCTCCCAGGGGATGGACTTCTCCGGCATGCGGATGGCCAGGGCTTCAACAGCGCGGCTGGGCGCCAGGCCTTTGAGCAGGCGGCGGATGGCGCCCCGCAAGCCGATATCGACGCGGCCGATTTTCAGTTTCAGGGTGCCGTTAACCTGTTCGCGGCGAAGATCAATGTCATTCACGCGCACAACTTTGCGCCCGGTAACGTCGATGATCTGCTGGTCCAGCAGGTCGCGCTCCAGCAGCAGCATGCCCTCTGAGCTGGTGAGCGGCGGCCAATCCAGCGCGTTGCCGCTGACCTGTATGGATGAGCCAATCACGGTCCTCACCTGGCGCGCGGAAAGCAGGCGATCGCCTTCGCGGGTCTTGACGATGAAATCGGAGATTCGGTTAGGATCGTCCTGGGGTGAGAGCGCCACTTCGCGCACGTGTCCCGCCAGCACGCCGGTGCTGTCATACACGGCCGCGCCCAGAATGCTCGAGAGTGCGATCTCTTCCTGCATGGTCTATGAAGGCAGAATACCCAATGTGGTTTGCGGTTGCCAGAGCAATCGGCAAGTTTCATAGCAATTGCCGGATACGCCCCTGCAAGGGAACCGATAAGCTGATCAACAAGCGGAAAGGTGCGTGAATAATCTGAATCCTGCCGCCGTAAAAACGATTCTGTTACAAGCAAGGAGTACTTTCCATGGCCATACAGGTAACTGACCTGCATTTGCTGCGCGATCAGTTGATGGTCCGGCGGCAGAAACTGGAAACCGCCGCGGCCAGGACCCAGACCGCCAACCTGCTGCAACTGTTGGAACAGGTGGACCACGCGTTGGAACGCGTAGATCACGGTGAGTTTGGCGTTTGCGAGGCATGCTCGGGCGCGGTGGAACCGGAACGGCTGTTTGCCGATCCGCTGACCCAGCTCTGCCTGGACTGCCTGAAACCCGCGGAACAGCGCGCACTGGAGCAGGACCTGTTGCTGGCCCAAAGAATCCAGGCAGGATTGCTGCCGAAACGCGACTTCCATGCCTCAGGATGGAAGGTGGCTTACCACTATGAGCCCGCCGGGCAGGTGAGCGGCGATTATTGCGACCTGATTCAGCAGGGCAACGATCTTTACTTCATGGTAGGTGACGTTTCCGGTAAAGGCGTGGCTGCCGCCATGCTCATGACAAACATGCATGCCATGTTTCGCGTACTGATTCCCACCGGCCTGCCGCTGGAGCAACTGCTGGAGCGCGCCAATCGTCTGTTCTGTGAGAGCACCCTGCCTACGCAGTATGCGACGCTGGTGGTCGGCAAGGCAGACGAGTTCGGCAATGTGGAGATTTGCAATGGCGGGCATCCGGCGCCGCTGCATGTGGGAACGCGCGGGGTCAAAGCGATCCAGGCGGCCACGGTCCCGGTAGGCCTGTTCTGCGACCAGAAATTTTCCGCCACTACGCTGCGCGCCGTGCCCGGCGAAAGCCTGGTCATCTATACTGACGGCATCTCTGAGGCGGAAGGCCCGGATGGCGCTCAATACGGCGCGAGCACGCTGGAAAAACTATTGGCCGGGTGCCATGAATTGCCGTCGCATGAACTGGTGGAGAAGTGCTTGAAGTCGGTTTTGAATTTCCGCAACGGCTCGCCCAGGTTGGACGATCAGGCGTTGATGGTCCTGCAATTTGCTCCGCAAGCGGCGGCGTAAGCGCGAAACTCATCGTCCGCGCGCCGCAAAAATGCAAAGAAACGCCGCCAAAAAGGCTGCCCTGCTCCCCGTCTGCTGTCTGTTTGACAAGTTAGTGTTAGCATAGGACACTACAAGTTTCGCCCAGGGAACACGTACGCTCAGGCCATCTACGACAAACCACTGGTGAACCGCCCCATGACAAATCGGGTCTCGTACACGTTGGAGTCAACGCTGGAGAGCGTCAATCGGGCTGAGCGAAAGGCCTCAGAGGTTGCAGCCCGGGCGGGACTGGGCGAGGACGAGCAGTATCAGGTCGCCATGGCCGTGCGCGAAGCCGCCGTCAATGCGGTGCTGCACGGCAATGCGTACGATCCGGGCAAGAGATTTGTGGTGGCGTATGAAACCACCCTTGAGTCTCTGGTCATCACCATCACCGATCAGGGCAAAGGACTCGATCCTGAATCTCTTCCCGATCCGCTGGCCCCGGAGAACCTGATGAAAGGCTCCGGACGCGGCATTTTTCTGATCCGGGCTTTCATGGACGAAGTAAAGATCCGCAAGACGAACCCAGGCACGGAAATCACACTTATCAAGCATACCGGCCGCAACGCGGCAAATGCCAAGGAGGAGGAAGCACAGTGAGCATGAAAGCAAACAATCGGCAGGTGGATGGCGTAGCCATCGTGGATATGAGCGGCCGCATTACCCTGGGAGAAGGCAGCGTGGTATTGCGTGACACCATCCGCGACCTGATCGGCAAAGGGCAGAAAAAGATCCTGCTTAATCTCGGCGACGTTACCTACATTGACAGTTCCGGCATCGGCGAACTGGTCAGCGCTTTCACCGCGGTCCGGCGCGAAGGCGGAGAATTGAAGCTGCTGAAACTGACCAAAAAGGTCCACGACCTGCTGCAAATCACCAAGCTCTATACCGTCTTCGACATCAAGGATGACGAAGCCGCGGCCATTAAGTCTTTCGTTAAATAACTCCTTTTTGCGGCCGGCGGGCTTCGGTCCGCCTGCCGCCGGTATTCTCATGCCACGCCTCTCCCGCATCGATCGCGCCACCGC
>JBARMK010000069.1:0-1727 GCA_049802395.1 Candidatus Angelobacter sp. | reverse complement strand
GCGCGTAGCGGTCTGCGCGCCGGATGACATACATATTGAGCGTCCCGATGGTGATATGCGGGGCGTTCTTGTCTTGGTCCGCTTCGACCGGCAGGAGCTGCTCTTTTGCCGGGGCATTGGCCACTAGCAAATCGGGCGGAAATCCGCCAGAAGGTGGAAGCAGCCGCACGATGCTGCCTTGGAGATGCAGGATGCCCATATGCGGCGAATGCGTGCCCGCAAGACGAATCTTGTTGTCGGCAGCCGTCCCGAAAGAATTGTCTCCCGGCTGAAGCCATTCTAGCCCGGTGAGCGAAAGCCATCCCGCGGGTTTCAAAAGATCATTGACGTGCTGCGTGCGCCAAGCGGCAAGCTCATGTTCCCAATTTGTATCTTGCGAAAAAACAGGCGCGGCCAGCAACGCGCAAAGAATCCCCAGCAAACGCAATCTGTCTAACAAGCGATGAGTGTGCATGACAGAAATTATATCGTGAACTATCGTGACTGGGCCGTATTGATTCGCTCGCGGCCCAGTCACCTGCCCGCAATCTTGCCATTCGAAGAACTTGCGTTTGCTTTGCGCGCTGGCTTTACTTTGCGTCGTGAAAAATGATCCCTAAGGTATACCGCGTGCCGCGATGTACGCGGCTGACGCCGTGCTTCAAATTGACGCGATAGTAGCCGCGCGCTCCTTTCACGGGGCGGTATCGGGTAGTGAAAATAATCGCCTGCCCCTGATTGCCGCGCACCACTTCCGCTTTCGACTGCGCCCGCGGCTGTTGCTCTACGAGGATAAACTCGCCGCCCTGCCAATCACGCCCCTCCTGACCCAGCAGAACTACCATCTGCAACGGGAAACTTACTTCGCCATAGAGATCCTGATGCAGGCAGTTGTAACCTCCCGCTTCATAGTGAAGCATCAAAGGCGTCGGTTTTTTCTGCCCCGCCTGGTGACACAGTTTTAGAAACTCCGCGTGTTCCAACGGATATCGCACGCGCGCGCCGCGTTCACCAAGCGCCTCGGCCCAGCGATTCGCAATGGTTGCCAAATGCGGATACGCCGCAATCCGAAGGCTCGCGACCACCGGCGGCAAGGGATTCTCAAAATATTTGTAATCACCAATTCCAAAACGATACCGCTCCATCACAATGTGGCTGCGAAACTCTTTCTCATGGTTATACAACGCAACCAGCTCCGCGCATTCTTCGGCCGAAAGCAGCGCCGCGGTCACCGCATACCCGCGAGCGCAAAGCGACTCTTCTGCGGCCGCCCAATCCAATCGATCAACTCTCTGTTCAGCCGCAAGCTCCTGGCTCGATTGTTGCAAAATTGTCATAAAACATCCTTTTCGCCCGGATTCCCGAAGCTCCCTGACAATTTAAGCCCGTGTCGGAAGGAAACGCTATCCGCTTTCAACCATGAAATTATTTTCTGCGCTCAAAGCAAACTTTGCCGCCTCCGCAGGTCTAACCGCAAGGGCCCTGAGCCATCTAATAAATCGAATTACTAAGTCAAATTCCTCCGCAGGCCGCAGCGTGCTTTCCGGCGCCCGCTGTCGGGAGAAAAGAAAAGAGAGTTGCACATGAAAGTCACCAAGCTCTTCACTCTGTTGGTTGGCAGTTCGCTGCTGTTTTCCGCCAGCAGCTTCGCAGGGAACGGCAACAAGAAGTCGCTACACCTCTCTGAAACCGTCACCATCGAGGGCCAGGAATTGGCCCCGGGCGACTACAAGTTCAGCTGGAGCGGA
>JBARMK010000068.1:0-5570 GCA_049802395.1 Candidatus Angelobacter sp. | reverse complement strand
GGATTCTTACCGACGTTTATGCGCAGGAAGTTCCGGTACCGAAGCAGCCTTGAGCATCAGGAGGCGGTTTTACATGGGATTCGAAGCATGAAGTAACTTCCAAGTCGGGTTTGGGATTAGTAAAAAGGAAAGTTGACCGAATCTGCGTCTAACATAAGTACGGTGATCGCCCGCAATTGGCGTGGCTTTTGAGCCAAACCGAAGAGATGAAATGGCGGTAACTCTGGTGGGAAAGCTGGGTTGGTTTCTTAATGAATAGTCCGCGAGGGGCAGCACAGGCATGAGACCGTCCCCGGCAAAACCCGTGAAACAAGAAGCACCGCTGACTGGTTGGCGCATCCTGACCACGCGCGCCAGCAAGCAATCCGGGGGACTAGCTGGACCTTTGCGTGAACTGGGCGCCGATGTTATTGAAATCCCCACGATCGAAATCAAGCCACCGCGCAGCTTCAAGGCACTGGATACGGCACTAAAAAAGATCAGCCAATATGACTGGCTCATTCTTACCAGCGTGAACGGAGTAGAGGCATTGTTTGCCCGCCTGCGAAAGCTGAGCATCTCGCCGGAAAAGCTCAAGCACCTTCAAGTTGCGGCAATCGGCCCGGCTACGCAACGGGAAATCGAGAACTATGGGCTAACAGTTGCCGTAACGCCGGAGAAATATATTGCGGAATCAGTGATCGAAGCGCTCAAGGGCAAAACGGAAGGGAAGCGAGTGCTGCTGGTACGTGCCAAGATTGCGCGCGACATTCTTCCAAAGGAACTGAGAAAGGCCGGCGCAAAGCTCGTGGTGGCTGAGGCCTATGAGACGCATGTTCCGAAAGGATCCAGGGCAAAGCTCAATCAGCTCTTCTCCAATCATTCCGCCCGCCCGGATATCGTTACGTTTACCAGTTCGTCCACGGTCACAAACTTCTTTGAATTGCTGAACAAGGAGCATTATCACGGCTTGCGCGAGATATGGCTGGCATCCATCGGCCCAGTCACGAGCGAGACTGTGCGGAAGTCTGGATTCAAGCCCAACATTGAAGCCCTGGACTACACTATGGAAGGGTTGGCGCTAGCGATCGCCAAGCACGTGCTGACTGTGCACCGGGACGAATAGCTTAACCTAGTCGTTCACATTACAACCGCACTTGGCCGGCTCGGCGTACTTCTTCAAAAACTCCGCCATGCGCGTGTATGCGTCAATCTGGTTTTCCACCTTGGCAAATCCGTGTCCTTCGTTTTCATAGACTTTGAGTTCCACCACGCCTTTGCGCTTCTTGATGGCGCTGGCCACCTGCTCGGCTTCGGTGCGAGGGCAGCGCGGATCATTGCCGCCAGCCAGGATCAGTAGTGGCGCTTTGATCTGATCGACAAAGTTGACGGGTGAACGTTCCTGCATACGGGCTTTGTCCTTTATTGGATCGCCCATAGTGGCAATGTCGTACTGGCGCAACAGCGGGTCTTCATTCTCGATCTCAGTGAACCAATTCACAAACGGCACTATTGGCACTCCCGCGGCCCAGAGGTCAGGCGCCATGGTCACAGCCATCATGGTGAGATAGCCGCCGTAACTTCCGCCCACCGCAGCAACTTTTTTCACATCGATGAAACCTGTCTTCTTGATCCACTCGGCGGCGGAGATCACGTCATCCAGGTCGCCGCCGCCCATGTCAAAGCGGTTGGCGTCTTGAAATTCTTTGCCATAGCCGCTCGAACCGCGGTAATTCGGCGCGATGACGAAAAATCCCTGGTTCACCAGATACTGAATGTTCTGATTAAAGGAATTAAGGCTCTGCCGAGCCGGTCCGCCGTGGATGTAGACAACGGCCGCATTCTTCCCATTCTTCTCCGCGTTATAGGGCACATAAACGAAAGCCGAGATCTGCCACTTGCCGTCCTTGCTGGGATAGTGGACCAGGAAAGGCTCGACCATGTCTTCGCTGCGTAGTCCGCCCACCAGCGAATGCGTGATCTGCTGCGGTTTTTCCCCGGAGAAATCATAAGACCAGAGGTCCTGCGGGGCGTTGGGACCTTCGTGTTCATAGAGCAGCCGCGTGCCGTCATGGCTGAATGTAGTCTCGGCGCCGGCTAGCCAGTTGATGCCTTTGGCTACGGGCAAAACATGTGCCTGCTTTGAAGCCAGTTCGTACACATAAATGTCCTGATTGCCGTCAAGGTTGGCGGTCCAGGTCAAACGCTTTTCGTCAGGTGAGAACCTGCCGGCAGTTATCTCCAGTTTGTCAGTGGTGAGCCAGGTAATCTTTTTCGTTGCCACGTCGAGCAGTCCGACGTTGTCGTAGCCGTTATTGGCGTTCGACGTGATCAGCACGGTCTTGCCGTCGGATGAGATATCTGTCGCGAAGAAACCTTGCTCTCCTTGGTGCGGAGTGAGATTGGTGGCGCGTCCTCCCGCGGAGCTTACGATAAGAATGTTCCCGTTCTTGCCCGTGGCGTTCTGCTGCGTGAAGACAACCCACTTCCCGTCCTTGGACCAGATGGGATTCAAATTACTGAATTGCGCTGGCGTGTTGCTGGTGAGGTGCGTAACTTTCTTGGTCAGGACCTCCATCGTGTCGAGTTCGTAATTGGGAGACTGCTTTGGTTTTACGCTGTAAGCCAGCTTCTCCCCATCGGGCGACCAGGCGGCGCCTTCCTCCGCAACTTCAGGAGTGTTGGTGAGATTGATGACCTGGCCATTGCTGGTGGAAACCAGAAACAGGTCCCACTGCTCGTTGCCATCGTAGTCTGAATTGTAGGCGATCCACCGGCCTTTCGGCGACCATGCGATATTGATCTGGCGTTGATTGCTGACGGTGAGCTGCGTGGGCCAGCCGCTTTGCGCAGGGACCAGCCAGATGTTGTAGCGTCCCGTGATATTTGTGACGAAAGCTACCTGCTTATCGTCGGGCGACCATGAACTGTAAGCAATCGCGCGCGTCATGTAGAGTTTTTCAATCGTGAAAGGCTGGATATCGAATTTTTGCTTCGAGGTGATCTGCGCGGGATCAGTGATCACGGCCGGACCGGAAGTCTGGCCGAAGGCAAGTGCCACGGTCAAAAAGAAAATTGGCAACAACAACTTTCGCAATGTTTTGTTCTCCGCGTCTCCGCGTCTCCGCGGTGAGCTGTGATGTTTTTATTCCGTCGACTGACGGTTTACGGCGTCGCCGTCTTATGTATCTCCACTGTTGACCACGTCTTGTCCGCTGCATGGCATATGTTTTCCAGGGGACATTCCGCGCATTTGGGCCTCCGGGCAATGCACAGCGTGCGTCCGTGATGAATGATCTGGTGGGAGAAATCGATCCACTTTCCCTGCGGGATCACCTTCATCAGGTCCTGTTCGATATTCTTAGGATCGTCGGCCTTGGTCAACTCCAGCCGGCGGGAGATGCGATGTACATGCGTATCCACCACCACGCCCACAGCTTGCCTGAACCAGCTGCCTAGGACGACATTGGCCGTTTTACGCGCAACACCCGGCAAGGTCAGCAGCTTATCCATTTCGTCCGGCACACTTCCGCCAAAGGCCTCCACGATCTCTCGGGACGCGCCGATAACAGACTTGGCTTTATTGCGATAAAAGCCCGTGGGCCGAAGGATGATTTCGAGTTCCTCTGGATTTGCCGTCGCCATGGCCTGGGGCGTGGGATATTTCTGAAACAGGCCGGGCGTGACCTTGTTGACCATTACATCGGTACACTGCGCGGATAGAATGGTGGCGATCAGCAACTCCCACGCGCTTGAGTGATGCAAGGCGCAAACCGCATTGGGATATCGTTGGTTCAGGCGATTTAAAATGTCTTGGACTCGTTTCGGCGCCACGGGGTTATAAGGCTTCTTGGCCACGGTTTTTTTCGCAGGTTTGGGCTTGGCCGGCTTGGCAACCGACGGTTTCGCGGATTTGGCTCTCAGCGCAGGCATAGCACAAAATCTAAAGCAGAGGGCTTACAATCACAATAGCAGAGGGGGCAGAAATGGCATCGACCACCAAGGCGGAAGTGAAAATCAAGGACGGTGAACTGCATGCGGTGCCGCTCACACTGGAAGGCGCCAGCGTGCTGCATCAGATGTTTCGCTTTCGCTGGGCGGAGTGGCGCAAGCTGAGCGAGGCGCAGCGGCATGAGATTGCCGCCGAGGCCGCAGCGGTCCTTCTCAAGATGGAAAGTGACATTTCCGGCCAGAGCGCCCTGTTTTCCATGTTTGGTCATAAAGCGGACCTGCTGCTGGTCCACTTCCGCAACTCCTTTGATCAGCTCAAGGCCGCGGAGCTGGAACTCTCACGCCTGCGGCTGAGCGATTACCTAGAGCAGACCACGTCATACCTATCGGTGGTGGAGCTTGGGCTGTATGAGTCTTCGGTGAAGCTGTACCGCGATCTGCGAGAGAAGGGAATTGAACCACACTCGCCGGAATGGAATGCGGCGGTTGAAGAAACCATGAAACGCCAGACTGAGGCCATGCGTCCCCGGCTCTTCCCACAAATTCCTCCCGCGCGTTACATCTGCTTTTATCCCATGGATCGCCGCCGGGGCGAGGATAAGAACTGGTACAGCCTGCCCATTGAAGAGCGCCAACGGCAAATGGAAGAGCACGGGTTGGTGGGGCGTCGTTACGCTGGAACCGTGAGGCAGATCATTACCGGCTCCATGGGCTTCGATGACTGGGAGTGGGGCGTGGATCTTTTTGCCGACGATCCACTGGTCTTCAAGAAATTGATCTACGAGATGCGCTTTGATGAAGTGAGTGCCGTGTACGCGCTCTTTGGAACGTTTTATGTGGGCGTGCGCTGCCCGGCAGCGGGGTTAGAAGGCTTGTTCAGCGGCAAACTGCCGGATTGACGCGCTGATGCTTCACTCAGTACTCTTCTTTACATGGTCAAAGCGGTCCAAGCAGGCCAGGTCTGGCGCAGCGATGAGAATGGCGACAACTTCCTGGTCACCAAAGTTTACGGCGAATTGTTTACGCAATACGCTATGCTGCGGCCGGCTAAAGTGAGTGCGCCGGAAGCGGAAACCATCCGCGTAAAGATTACCAGGCAGGAAAGCGGCATGACGCTGCCCGGCTATACCTTCACCCAGGAATCGCAGGATTTCTAGAAACCCACAGGATGATTGAAAAAATAATTGCGGCCCTGGCCGGAATCATTATCGCCGTAATCTCGAAGGCCGGCTATCTGGGCGTGCTGCTGCTCATGGCAATTGAGTCGGCCTGCATCCCTTTACCCTCTGAAATCATCATGCCGTTTGCAGGATATCTGGTTTACAAAGGACAATTTAATTTGCTTCTGGCGGCCACAGCCGGCGCCCTGGGCTGCAATTTTGGTTCCGTGATTGCCTACGAGATCGGCCACTATGGCGGGCGCCCACTCGTAGAGCGATACGGCTCCTATATCATGATCGGTCGCCATGAGCTGGAGATGGCAGACCGCTTCTTCCACCGCTTCGGCGCTGCCGCTGTGCTGATGGGCAGGTTATTGCCGGTAATTCGTACCTTTATTGCCCTGCCGGCAGGCGTTGCACGTATGCCGCGCTTGAAATTTCACATTTACACTTTTGCAGGCTCATGGCCGTGGTGTTTTG
>JBARMK010000067.1:0-1960 GCA_049802395.1 Candidatus Angelobacter sp. | reverse complement strand
CGGGGATACCATCGCGAATGGGATACTTTCTGCGGCAGCCAGTGCATTGTAAGGAGCTTTCATCCGCCGCCATGATGAGCGGTTTGCGGCATTCCGGCACCGGGCATACCAGAGCATCGAGCAATTGCTTCAGGATCATTCATCTATTTTAAGGGATTTTTTGTCTGAAAGGCACCACGCCCGTGTTGCTGGCCGCGATGCCGGTTGGAACCCTTTGTGTACGCTTTACATTCTTTGTGTTTAAGATATTTGTTCCACATGACCACCATGGCTGCCACCATTCTTGACGGCAACAAGATTGCTGCACAGATCAGGGCTGAAGTCGCCGAGGAAGTCCGCAAGTTGGGCGGCTCCGGCATTCACCCGGGGTTGGCCGTCATTCTGGCAGGTCACAACCCCGCTTCAGAAATCTACGTGCGCAACAAGGTAAAGGCCTGCGAACAAGTGGGCGTTTACGGAGAAACGCTCACGCCTCCAGATTCTGTGACTACCGAGGAGCTTCTGGAGATGGTGGAGCGCCTGAACCAGCGCCCTGAGATTGACGGCATTTTGGTTCAGCTGCCTTTGCCCGCTCAGGTAGATGCAAAGAAGGTCTTGCTCGCGGTCTCACCGGAAAAAGACGTGGATGGATTTCACCCTGTGAACGTAGGCAATCTTTCCACGCAGCGTCCGGGATTGGCGCCCTGTACCCCAGCAGGGGTGATTGAGATTCTGCGGCGCAGCAATATCGCGATTGAGGGCCGGCACGCCGTTGTCATCGGACGCAGCGACATTGTGGGCAAACCTGTTGCAATGCTCTTGCTCAACAACAATGCCACCGTCACGGTCTGTCACTCCCGCACCGCAGATCTGCCCGAGGTAGCTCGTCTGGGCGACATTCTGGTAGCTGCAATCGGCAAGCCCGGTTTTGTCACAGCTGATTTCGTGAAGCCGGGCGCCACTGTGATTGATGTAGGGATCAATAAAATCTCGGAACGCAAGGACTTCAATAAGTTTTTCTCCGGCGACGCAGCCCGTGAAAAATCCTTTGCCGAGAAGGGATCAACCCTGGTGGGCGATGTCGATCCGCACGTGTCGACCGTTGCCGGCGCAATCACACCCGTCCCTGGAGGCGTGGGACCGCTCACAATCGCTATGCTCCTGGCGAATACGATAAAAGCATGTCAAAGGCGGCGCGGGGCGGCGCGCCCGGCGCGGAGTTAGCCGTGCTTCGCGTTGGTCTCACCGGCGGAATGGCCTGCGGAAAATCCACCGTGGCCAAGATGTTTGCCGAACTGGGCGCGCATATTGTAGACGCGGACATGATTGCGCATGAGCTCTATCGACCCGGAGAAACGGTCTATCACGCCCTGGTCAAGCAGTTCGGGCCGGAGATTGTGAAACCCGATGGCGAACTGGATCGCGCCAAGCTTGCGGTCGCCGCTTTTGACGGTGGTCGCGTGGAAGAGCTGAACCGCATTGTCCATCCTGCCGTCATCCGGCGGCAGGAACAATGGATGCAAGAGATCGGCGCAAAGAGTCCTTATGCCGTTATCATTGTGGAAGCCGCTCTGATTTTTGAGGCTGGGGTTCGTGACCGGTTTGACAAGATTATTGTCGTAACTTGCAAGCCGGCGCAAAAGATTGAGCGCGTGGCAAGCCGCGCAGGCATCAGCGAAGCTGCCGCCCGGGCAGAAGTTGAGCGCCGATCCAAGGCCCAAATGTCTGATGACGATAAGATGCACCGCGCTGATTTCGTCATCGACAATTCTGGCCCCGTAGACATGACGCGCCACCAAGTACAGCGAATTTACGCCGAGCTGAAAGTGCTGGCCAAAAGGGTGATTTTCGATAGGTGAGGATATGAAGTCTTTGCGTCCATTCGTTCTCGCTTTTTTTCTAGTGACCATTTTTTATTATGTAACCACCCGCATGAGTGGCTCCTGGGCTCCTTCCTGGGTGACGCGGCCGTCACATGTGG
>JBARMK010000066.1:0-6322 GCA_049802395.1 Candidatus Angelobacter sp. | reverse complement strand
ATCATAGAGAGAGTAAACACGCTCTTTCTCAGGAGCATTTCAGTGAGGGTTCGATAAGAACTGTCTCCAGGCTGTCGGCCAATATCGATATTCCCTTGTCGAGCTCTTCTTCCGTGATGGTGAGAGGAGGCAAGAGCTTTAGAACTTCATCTTTGGGACCGCAGGTTTCAATGATCAAGCCTCGATCAAAAGCAGCTTTGGAAACCTTTTCTGCCAGTTCCGCTTCAGCAAAGACCACACCTTGTATCAGGCCGCGTCCCCGAACGTAAGCTTGAACTTCTAACTGTTCCCGTATCATGCGCCGGAGGAGAGCTACAGCATGAGTCGATTTTTCTCTGATCCGAGCGCTGAAGGAGGCGTCTTGCCAGTAATTCAGAGCTTCCGTTGCAGTAATGAACGCGAGGTTGTTGCCGCGGAATGTGCCCGTATGCTCTCCCGGTCGCCAGATATCGATCTCAGGACGAATCAATACCAGCGACATAGGCAAACCATAACCGCTGATCGATTTTGAGAGACAAACCAGATCTGGCTCGATGCCGGATTCTTCAAAGCTGAAAAAATCTCCGGTTCGGCCACATCCCACCTGAATGTCGTCTACGATTAGCAGGATTTCGCGTTGGTGGAGAATTTTTTCCAAGCGGCGAAGCCACTGGTTGCTCGCTACCTTCACGCCGCCTTCCGCTTGAACAGTCTCTACAATGACGGCCGCCGGAAGCCCCACACCATTTCCGGGATTGTCCAGAAAAGTCTGCAGGTAATCCAGCGTATCGATGTCAGGACCAAGGTCCCCGTCAAAAAACATCGGCAGGGTGTAATGCAACGGCACTCCAGCACCCGCGCGCTTGGAAACGTTGCCGGTCACCCCGAGCGAACCCATGCTCATGCCATGAAAGGAGTTCACAAAATGGACCACGGTGTGGCGTCCGGTAAATTTACGGGCCAGCTTTAAAGCAGCTTCCACGGCATTGGTTCCTGTGGGGCCGGTAAATTGCACCTTATATTCAAGGTTGCGCGGCCGCAGAATTATCTCCCTGAATTTTTCCAGGAAATCCCGTTTCGCTGAGGTGGCCATATCCAGGCTGTGAGTAACGCCATCAGCAGCAATGTATTCAATCAGCCGCTGCTTCAGCAGCGGATTATTGTGCCCATAGTTCAGCGCGCCTGCGCCACTGAAAAAGTCGAGATATTCCCTTCCGCACTCATCAGCAAGCCGGCATCCATGGGCTTTATTGAAAACTGTGGGAAAAGCTCTTGAATAAATCCGCACTTGCGATTCGAAAAGCTCAAATGTGTTCATGCCATGACTCCTTTTCCGTGGTCGGTAATAGCTGCGGCAGACCTGCGTTTCAAGCAGGTGGAATCAATGAAGGTTTCATGCGCCAGGACCACCGCTTTATTTACGCTGGAAGCAGGAACGACAAAACTCACTGATTCGCGTGTGTTAAAGCTCCTTATTACAGGAATCTGCGCGTTGCGAAGGAGCCTGAAAGCATTGAAGAAAGCAGTGGGTCTTGACCCCAGGCCAAATCCCACTAATGAAACCACCCCGAGCTGGCCTGAAACTGTGATCCCGGCTCCATACCAGTTCTGCAATGCCAGGGCAAACGCCTCTGGATCGGGTATCTCGAGATTTGAAACAAGAACATCAGCTTCCCGCAGATCGCCCACCGATCCGAGAATCAGGTCATATTTGGAAATTAAGTTGAAGATGGCTTCGCCACAATCGGCAAAGTCGGTTGGTGTGAAAGTAATGCGGATCACATCTTTTCGTCCGGATACTCCCATAATCTCTGCCCGGCGTGGTCGGAAGCTTTGAGTTGAATCCGGCTGGGGATGGACCCATGTGTCATGCCCATCTTCGAAGGTCGAGCGTACAACCACAGGAACACCATTGGTGCTGGCAAATTCCACTGCCTCAGCCTTGAGGACCTTAGCTCCGGTCCATGCGAGCTCCTGCATCTCCGCAGCGCCCAGTGCGGTTAGATAATGCGCCTGGGGCACTACACGAGGATCGGCCGTAAAGACACCAGCTACGTCGGTGTAGATTTCGCACTGCTCAGCGTTCAGTGCTGCGGCCAGGGCAACAGCAGTAGTATCAGAGCCGCCGCGGCCGAGCGTGGTCAGGTCACCGCTGCTGGTGAAACCCTGGAAACCAGCAACCACAACAATTTCTCCCTGGTCCAGGTGTTTGCGTACACGCGCAGGGCGCACCTCCAAAATGCGAGCGTTTGAGTAAACGTCGTTTGTGAAGATACCGCACTGCAAGCCATTCAGAGCAACGGCTTTTTCACCCGCTTCCTGAATGGCAATGGCCAGTAACGACGTGGAAACCATCTCGCCCGTTGCCAGCAATGCATCCAGCTCCCGTCTTGAGGGATCAGAGGAAAGCTGGCGCGCCAAGTCGACCAGATGATCCGTTGAATCACCCATGGCGGAGACCACTACGACAAGGCCATGACCCTGCCGCTTTGTCTCAATCACTTTGCGCGCCACATTTTTCAACTTCTCGATGGTGGACACAGAAGATCCACCATATTTTTGAACAATGGTTTTCAAAAGAGACCTCGCTATCTGCGGCCACTCGCTTTTGCTTACCCGAGCTCCGCGACTACATTTGGGGCGATACGCCCGTGAAAAAAGTTCACACTTCCTAAAAAGTCATAGACAAAAGAATTTGCCGGCTGCTGGTATACCTCGGTTGGCGTTCCCACCTGCTCAAGCTTCCCAGTGTTCATGATGGCGACTCGATCTGCGATCTCGAGTGCCTCTTCCTGGTCGTGGGTAACAAAGACACTGGAGACGTGGAGCTCGTCGTGAAGACGCCGCAACCAGCGGCGCAGCTCTCTTCGCACATTCGCATCAAGAGCGCCGAAAGGCTCATCCAGCAGAAGAATCTCCGGTTCCACAGCAAGAGCGCGCGCCAATGCAATGCGTTGGCGTTGTCCACCCGAGAGCTGTGACGGATAATGCCCAGCCTGCGATTCGAGTTGCACAAGCCTCAACAGCTCCGTTACTTTGCGTTGGATTTCTGTTTTTGGCGGCCGAACCCGCCGCGGGCGGACTTTCAGCCCGAAGGCCACGTTTTCAAACACCGTCATGTGACGAAACAAGGCGTAATGCTGGAAAACGAATCCCACCCGGCGCTGCGCAGGATTGCGATGGGTAGCTTCTTTTTGGTTGAGAAGAATTCGCCCTGCGTCCGGCTGCTCCAGTCCTGCTATGATGCGCAGCAAAGTAGTCTTACCTGAACCGGATGGGCCAAGTAGAGCGAGCAATTCGCCTGATTTGACTTCAAGCGATACGTTTTGGAGAACTGCGAAGTTACCGAACTTCTTCGCAACGTTGGTTACTTGAATGCACATGATCGGGCCTCATCCAGCGTTCAGTTTTGTCTTTAACTGCATAAGCTTTTTTATCGCCAGCGTGATCAGAGCCAGCAACGTGAGAAGAGAAGCCAGCGCGAAGGCCGCCGAAAAGTTGTACTCGTTGTAAAGAACCTCTACTTGCAGGGGCACGGTGTTGGTCTGGCCACGAATATGCCCGGAAACCACCGAAACTGCTCCAAATTCCCCCATGGCTCGCGCGCTGCACAGGATCACGCCATAGAGCAGGCTCCATTTGATATTGGGTAAAGTAACTTTGAGAAAGATCTTCCATCCGTTTGCGCCAAGCACCCTGGCAGCCTCTTCCTGCTCCCCGCCCTGCGCCTGCATGAAAGGAATCAGTTCGCGGGCGACAAAAGGAAATGTGACAAAAACCGTAGCCAGGACTATTCCCGGTACGGCAAAGATGATTTGCAGATTGTGAGCCTGGAGCCAGGGTCCGAGCAGGCCCTGAAGCCCAAACAATAAGACATAGATCAGCCCCGAAATAACCGGCGAGACTGCGAGCGGCAGGTCAATAAAGGTAAGAAGCAGTTGTTTCCCGAAAAACCTGAACTTGGTGAGGGCCCAAGCCGCCGATATGCCGAAGATCGTGTTCATTGAGACGGCGATGAAAGTAGTCAAAAGGGTAAGACGAATCGCCGATAATGCATCCGGATCGTAAAGACTGCGCAAGTACACCTGCCAGCCTTTGTCAACGGCTTGCGCAAAGATCACTACCAAAGGCAGCAGCAGAAATACTCCTACATAAAGGAAGCAAAAGGTCAGCAGCGCCCATCGCACTGGCGCCGGTTCACCCATCTGCGGGGAAGGACGAGTTGCAGCTCTGTATTTCACGATATCGGCTCCTGAAAGCGGCGGCTCCAGCGCTCCAGCAGGTTGATCGTCAGTAGCAAGGCGAACGATGCTGCCAGCATCATCACCGCAATTGCGTTTGCTCCTGCATAGTCATATTGCTCAAGTTTGGTGATGATCAGCAGCGAGGTGATCTCCGTC
Source organism: Candidatus Angelobacter sp. (assembly GCA_049802395.1). GTDB lineage: Bacteria > Acidobacteriota > Terriglobia > Terriglobales > Acidobacteriaceae > Angelobacter. The sequence goes on along the minus strand of JBARMK010000066.1, from coordinate 1,943 downwards.
CGCATCGGCATATTTCCGGAGATAAATACAACCGAGCCATACTCGGCGATTGAGCGGGCCAGCGAGAGCCCAAAACCTGTCAACAACGCAGGCAAGAGATTTGGAAAAATGACCCTTCTAAAGACCTGCCAGCTGTTGGCTCCCAGGCTGGACGCAGCTTCTTCAATTTCGTGATCCAGGTCTTCAAGGACGGGTTGCACACTGCGCACGATAAAGGGGATGCTGATGAACATCATCGCCAGCACAATGCCAGCCGGCGTAAAGGCAATGTGAATCCCGAAACGCGCCAGCTCTTTTCCCACCCATCCGTTGTCTGCGTACAAGGAAGTAAGGGCGATACCTGTAACTGCGGTAGGCAACGCAAACGGAAGATCGAGTACTGCATCGAAGACCTCTTTACCAACAAAGCGGTAACGGGCCAATACCCACGCCAGCACGAACCCACAGACCGTGTTCACGGCCGCGGCAATCAATGACGTCGCAAAAGTAAGTTTGTAAGAGGCCAGTACTCTGGGAGATGTGATGACTGACCAGAATTGCGCCCAATGCATTGTGGATGCTTTCAGAAAAAGCACAGCCAGAGGAAGAAGAACTATCAAGCTGAGATATAAGACGGTATAACCCAGAGAGAATCTGAATCCGGGCAGTATGCGTGTGGACCGGCGCACATTGCGATTCAACACAAGAACAGGTTCCGCCACCAGCAGAACCGGCGCAGTTATCGAGATTTTTGCTTGAACTTTCATTCTCTCTTTCTACCGCCCATAGATCTGATCAAACACTCCGCCGTCGTCGAAGTGCCGTTTCTGGGCCTTCTGCCATCCGCCAAACATCTCATCAATGGTGAACAGAGTGAGCTTGGGAAATTGACTGGCGTAGCGGTCTGCCACGGACTTCACACGCGGGCGATAAAAGTGCCTCGCGGCAATTTCCTGGCCTTCTTCGGAATACAAGTACTCGAGATAAGCTTTGGCTATCTGCGCCGTGCCGTGTTTGTTGGCGCCTTTCTCCACTACCGCTACAGGTGGTTCAGCCAAAATACTGATTGAGGGTGTTACGATTTCGAATTTATCTTTGCCAAGTTCTTTAATAGCCAGAAATGCCTCGTTTTCCCATGCCAGCAACACGTCCCCAATACCGCGTTGAACGAAGGTTGTCGCGGCGCCTCGCGCTCCGGAATCCAGTACAGGCACATTCTTGTAAAGCCGCGATACGAAATCCCGGGCCTTGGCATCATCATTATTATTGTGTTTGAGAGCGTAGCCCCAGGCTGCCAGGTAGTTCCAGCGGGCGCCGCCTGAGGTCTTAGGATTGGGCGTGATGATGCTCACACCGGGTTTTACCAAGTCATCCCAATCTTTGATTTTTTTGGGGTTACCTTTCCGTACAAGGAAAATAATTGTGGAGGTATATGGTGAACTGTGGTTGGGCAACAACTCCTGCCAATTGCGCGGGATCAGCCCCGACTTTTCACTGATAGCATCAACATCGTACGCTAAAGCGAGAGTCACAACGTCTGCCTGAAGTCCATCAATTACTGCGCGGGCCTGCTTCCCAGAGCCGCCATGAGACTGATTGATGGTGACCACAGCTCCTGTCTTTGTTTTCCAGTACCGGGCAAATGCGCTGTTAAAGTCCTGATAAAACTCGCGCGTTGGGTCATATGACACGTTTAGCAGTGTCGTGCTTTCCGCCAATGCCAGCGTAATCAACAGCGACACACTTGCTAACGCGATGAGTACCTTCTTCATTCGTTTTGCCTTAGAACTGAAATGGAAACGACGTACAACTGCTTTCTGTTTCGCCATCGTCGTGCTCGGCAGTTTGAAATACGGCTTTCTTGAATTGCAGAACAGCCGGTGGCGCTCTGTGAGCCGCCAGTCCGCTCCGGCACTCGAGGTTCAATAGAACAGAACTTTTGTGATTTCAGATCACGGGAATTG
>JBARMK010000065.1:0-7701 GCA_049802395.1 Candidatus Angelobacter sp. | reverse complement strand
ATTCCGATCGGCCGAAAATTCAGTGTCGACAGTCCCGACAAAAAGGACGAGCAGATAGAGATAGTCGGTGTGGCACGCGACGCTCGCGATCACGACTTGAAAGGCCCGGTGCGTCGGCGCTTTTACCTGCCGGCAGCGCAGGTGGGGCAAGCCGTCCTTAACAGTGTCAATTTCGAAGTAAGGACCGTCGGCAGCCCCAGTGCGGTGTCAGAGACAATTCGCAAGCAATTGAACAGTCATGACGCCAATGTTCCTGTGTACAACGTACGTACGGTCAACGAGCTTACTGAACGGACAATCGGGCAGGAGATTCTCATCGCCAAACTCTCCAGCTTCTTTGCGGGGCTGGCTCTTTTGCTGGCTTCGATTGGTTTGTATGGAGTATTGTCGTATTCCGTTGCCGGGCGCACCCGCGAAATTGGCGTGCGCATGGCCCTTGGGGCCCGGCGTGGCAGCGTCCTCGGGATGGTCTTGCAGGAAGCGGGCAAACTGGTGCTGATCGGGGTGATGATTGGTGTGCCAGCGGCACTGCTCAGCAGCCGGTTGTTTTCTTCCATGCTGTTTGGCCTGAGCCGCACTGATCCGGCGGCAATGGCCGTGGTAGTTGCTATCCTTGTGGCCATCGCATTGGTTGCAAGCTTTATTCCCGCGCGCCGCGCCACCAAGGTGGACCCGATGGTAGCTTTGCGCTATGAATGAGAAAATGAAAGGAAGTTGGTAATCGGGTAAGTTGGCTCGGCAGCTGACATGTTGGGCGGTTTTGAACTGGGATTTTGAGATTCCCATTTACCCCAAATTACCAATTACCAAATGATAAAAACGGCACGATCTTAATCGCGCAAAGAAGCGTACTAACGACGCAGCATCCAAGGAAAACATGATTCAGCTACGGAATGTCGAGAAAACCGTCAAGAGTCCGGCAGGAACTGTATGGCTGCTGCGGCGTATCAATATCGATATAAAAGAAGGCGAGTTTGTGACCATCATGGGGCCTTCCGGGGCGGGGAAGACTACGCTGCTGAGCATCGTCGGGATGCTGGATGATGGCTGGGCCGGCGAATACGTGTTTGTCGAGCAGGCAGTGCACAAACTGGACCGCAAGAGACGCGCGGAACTGAATCGCCGTTACGTGGGCTTTGTGTTCCAGAGCTATCACCTGCTGGATAACCTTACGGTGCAGGAGAACATTGACGTTCCGCTATCGTACCGCGATATTCCGCGAGCGCAGCGAGCGTCAATGGTGGCTGATATTCTGGACCGGTTCCAGATAGTCGGGAAAAAAGATCTTTATCCTAACCAGCTTTCTGGCGGACAGCAACAACTGGTGGGTGTGGCGCGCGCCGTGGCGGGAAATCCCAAGCTCATTCTGGCCGACGAACCCACCGGCAATCTACATTCCGGACAGGCCAAAGAGATCATGGAGCTCTTTCGTAAATTGAATGAGCAGGGAACCACCATCATTCAGGTTACGCACTCAGAGGCGAACGCAGCGTATGGCAATCGGATCATCCAACTGAAAGATGGCTGGATTGCGGACGACTCTGCGGCGGTTCCGGGCAGCGCGACTGCATAAGCTGTTGCGCGAAGAAAAATCTGAAAGTAGAGAAGAAATTCAGGTGTCGACCAAAGCGCAGGAGTTTCTAAGCACCGCAGCGACAAAGTCTGAGCCGGTACGAATCCTCATCGCCGACGATCAGGCTGACGTTCGCGAAGCCCTGCGCCTGTTGCTGAAAGCCGAAGGCTTTATGACTGAGACGGTGAGCAGTCCTGGGGCGGCTTTGGAAGCGGTTCAGACTAACGAATTTGACGTCCTGCTGATGGACCTGAATTATCAGCGCGATACCACATCGGGTCAGGAAGGAATTGATCTTCTTTCCCGCGTGCAATCGGTGGACAGCAAACTGCCGGTGATTGTGATGACGGCATGGGGCAGCGTGGAACTGGCAGTGGAAGCGATGCGCCGCGGCGCGCGTGATTTCATCCAGAAGCCGTGGGACAACCACCGCCTGCTGACCATCATTCGGACGCAGGTGGATCTGTACCGCATTATGCGGCGGGCGGAGCGCCTGGAAGCCGAAAATAGTTTGCTGCGCGCACAGAATCGCCCGGTGTTCATCGCTGAATCCAAGGCCATGGAGCCGCTGCTCACGCTGCTGAGCCGCATTGGCCCCAGCGACGCGAATGTCTTGATTACCGGCGAGCATGGCACGGGAAAAGAAGTTGTGGCGCTGACGCTGCACGCGCTTTCGTCGCGCAGCGGACGTCCGATGATTACGGTGAATACCGGCGGGCTGCCGGAAGGGACGTTTGAGAGTGAGCTGTTTGGCCACGTGAAAGGTGCGTTCACTGATGCTCGCGCTGACCGCGTGGGACGATTTGAGTTGGCTGACCGCGGCACGCTTTTTCTAGATGAGATTGCCAACGTGCCGCTCAAGCAGCAGGCCAAACTGCTGCGCGTGCTTGAAACCGGCGAGATGGAACGCGTGGGTTCGTCGAAGACCCACAAAGTCGATGTGCGCGTGATCTCCGCCACCAACGCTGACCTGAAACTTGAAAGCGCGGAAGGCCGCTTCCGCTCCGATCTGCTGTTTCGATTGAATACGGTAGAGCTGCCGATTCCGCCGCTGCGCGAGAGGAAAGAAGACATCCCGCTTCTGGCGGCGCATTTTCTCAAGCTTTATTCCCAGCGTTATCGTAAGCCGGTGAAGGGACTTGATCCGGCGGCTCTGCAAAAGATGCTCGACCATTCCTGGCCGGGAAACGTGCGCGAGCTTGATCACTCGACCGAGCGCGCTGTGCTGATGAGCGTCGGAGATCAGATTCTTCCCAGCGATCTGGGACTGGAAAGCGACAAACCCGGCGGCGGCAAGATCGAAGATATGAGCCTTGAGGACGTGGAATCGTTATTGATCAAAAAAGCCCTGGCCCGGCATTCGGGTAATATCAGCCATGCGGCAGACGCGCTGGGCCTAAGCCGGAGCGCTCTTTATCGCCGCATGCAAAAGTATGGTTTCTGATCCGCGCGACCAAATCGCTTTCGTCCCCACCAGCAAAGCCCCGCAAAAACGGATCAAGCTGAATTTCGATACGCGCATTCTGCTCATGACGCTCATGATCAGCCTGCCCGGCGCTATTGTTGCCGAAATCTTTCTCTGGGTCGGGAACCACTCGCTCGAACTTAAATGGACCGTTACGCTTTTTATCTCGCTCGCGTGGATGATCGGCAGTTCCATGCTTCACGCGCAAGTGATTCGCCCCATGCAGACTTTATCCAACATGGTCGCGGCGATACGCGAAGAAGACTTTTCTTTTCGACTGCGTGGCGGCGGACGTGAAGATTCTCTCGCCGACCTGATCTACGAGATCAACGCGCTGGCCATGCGGCTGCAAGAGCAAAAAATCAGCGCGCTTGAGGCCACCGCGCTGCTCAAAAAAGTGATGATGGAGATTGACGTCGCCGTCTTCACCTTCGACCAGCAACAGCGGCTGCGCATCGTCAACCGCGCTGGCGAGCAGCTCATGGGGCGCATCGGCCCGCGCATGCTTGGCCTCACGGCCGACGAACTCGGCCTGCAGGAATTTCTGCAAGCGCCTGGCCCTCAGACCGTGCAAATGACCTTCCCCGGCAAGCATGGACGCTGGGCCATCAGCCACACGGCATTTCGCGAAAACGGCGTGCCGCACGAACTGCTTATCATTTCCGACCTTAGCCGCGCTCTGCGTGAAGAAGAGCGCCAGGCGTGGCAGCGGCTGATCCGCGTGCTGGGGCATGAGCTCAATAATTCGCTGGCGCCCATCAAGTCGATCGCCGGCACTCTGGTCTCGCTTACTGCGCGCTCCACGCTGCCGGAAGATGTTGCCCAGGACATGCAACAGGGCCTGCGCGTGATTGAGAACCGCGTGGAATCGCTCAACCGATTCATGCAGGCTTACACGCGGCTGGCGCGAATGCCGGCGCCCACGCGCAGCCGTCTCGACGTTGGCACTCTGGTGCAGCGGGCCGTCTCGCTGGAGCGTCGTCAGCCGGTCAAGACCATGGTTGGCCCGGAAATCTCCATCGACGCCGACCCCGACCAGATCGAGCAAGTCCTGATCAACTTGATTCGTAACGCCGTCGACGCCTCGGTCGACCCATCCGTCAAGCACCCGGGCCCGGTTGAGGTGGGCTGGCGCACCAATGCCCGGAGTGTAGAAATCTTCATTCGCGACCAGGGTCCCGGCTTGCTCAACAGTGACAACCTATTTGTTCCGTTCTTCACCACCAAGCACGGGGGTAGCGGCATCGGGCTGATTCTGAGCCGCCAGATCGCCGAAGCTCACGGCGGCGTTCTGCAACTCGCCAACCGCGCTGACCGCACTGGATGCGAAGCGGTTCTCGCCCTGCCGATTCCGTATGACGCGGGATCATTAAGTTAGCCGCGACAGAATAATATTCACCACGGAGATAGGGAAGGCAATCAGTAGAAGTCTTGCCGCAAATTTCGGGGATAGCCGCAGATCAGAAAATTCAAGTGAACAAGGTGCAAGGTTGGGTTCCTATTTCGCGATGGTCCAATTTCCTCATTTTCGATTCCCCATTGTTCTCCGTGCATCCGTGTCTCCGTAGTGAAAATTTCGGGATTGTCCTCTGCGTTCCTTCCCCTTGTTTAAATGTTTTTCTTTGCTGACGCCGCGCGGTCCCACAGCCCCGGCGACTTCATTTTCTTGCACGCTTCCTCAAACTCCGGCCGCGGTCCTTTCCAGCGCAGATCTTCGACAGTGTCAAAAACAGGCACATCCAGCCGCAGCGTCGCCAGCGTGCGAAACAGCAGCGCATCATTCCATGAGCCGAATAACGCCTCAGATAGCGCACGCGCCCTGCGAATCGACGGATGCCATTTCTGCCAGTCTTTTGGAATGTATTCCAGATGCGCATACTGCGAAAAAGCTGCGGCTGCGGCCTTTTCGCCCCAGCCCGGCAAGCCCGGATAACCATCCGCGCTGTCGCCCACCGCCGCCAGAAAGTCTGGGATGGATTGCGGCCCCACGCCGAATTTGGCTACCACGCCGGCCTCATCGCGCAGAATCTCGCGTCTGCGGTCCAGTTGGACCACGCGTGTCCCCACAACACATTGGCTCAGGTCTTTGTCCGGAGTGCAGATCAGCACCTGCTTCACTCGGTCATCCTGCGCAGCTTTAGCGGCGGCGGAGGCCAGCGCATCGTCGGCCTCAAAGTAGATCATCGGCCACACCACTACTCCCATGGCCGTCAGAACTTCCTCCAGGATAGGGAACTGCGAGAGCAGCTCCGGCGGCACGCCTTCGCTGGTCTTGTACCCCGGATACAGATCGTTGCGAAACGACTCCACTACATGATCCGTCGCTACGCCGATATGGGTTGCGCCCTTCTCAATCATGGACAAGACAGACGCCAGCACCCCGCGCACCGCGCCGATCTCCTGCCCATTCACGTCCGCGGCGGCGGGCACGGCAAAAAAGTGGCGGAACAATTCATACGTCCCGTCGATCAGGTGCACATCCATACGGCTCCAATCATCTCTCCGCAATGGAGATGTTATATGAGGGGCGCGTAGGCGTGGAGCCTAACCGCCCAACCTCGAACGGCGACGGAAATGTCTGGCCGCGCGATGGGAATGGTCTGTTTGAATGCGTTGCACGGCTTCGGCACAACGGCCTACACGGATCCTGCTGAGGGAATGATCGGCATCCTCTTCACACAGCGCATGATGGGATTCGCCAGAACCGCCGAAGGTATTCACCGACTTCAGGACGCTGGCGTATGAAGCAATGCAATAGTCAACTAAGAAAGCGGGACCGGTCGCGCGGTCCCAGCTTTAAGAGCCTAACATCGCTGCTTACGGGCACGTCAAGGGCCCAAACGGCGTCGCTCCTTTTGTGAGGGCCTTGGTGTTGGGATAGCTGAATGCTGAGTTGATGGCGGTAGAAGTCGGCTTCTGTTCGAACCACTGCAACAAAGCCTCGGTCTGCGGGTGATACGTTACGCCTGAAACGTGGACGGGAAAGACGGCGTTGGCCAGCACCTCAACGGGATCTCCGGTCTCAAGATCGTTTTGGCAGGTGCCTGGCTCGTTGGGGAACTGCCAGGCTGGAACCAGGTTGCTGACGAACGGATCGTTGAAAGCCTCCGCAATTTCATGGCTGAGCGCGGTCACATCCTGAAAACCGCTGCCGAAAATGCCCGGCGAGATCCAGCTGGCAAAGGCAAACAGCCAGCGGTGTTCGTTCGTCGTAGCGCCGTCGGTGAAGTAAGTATGGAACCCCAGAACGCAGCAGGCGCCCATGCCGCCGGAACTATTCACTGAATAAAGGAACGTGTTGGGAAACAGCGCGAGGTTCATCGCGCTTGTGGTGAATCGTCCCGTGTTGATTTCATTCACAACGATGTTGGAAATCTGCTGGTTGAAGAACTGGTCCAGCAGAAAGACCACGATGCGGCCGTCACTGCCGGTGCCGGTGAAATAAGTCCGCACCTGAGTCGGGTTGCCGTTCAGCGTGATGGTGGTAAAGCGGGGAACGTTGAGCGTGAGGCCGTGAACGATAGTCGCGGGATTCAGCACGGTGTGCCATGTCGATTTCATGGTGTGGAAGAACTCGGCGCGCTGTACCGCGTCGGCAAACTGGATGCCCGCGCCGCTGGAGTAGTTGAACGGCACAAAATTGGGCGACTTCATAAACGGCGCTTCCAAAGCAGCCACGGGAACGGTGGTGAAACTTACCAGGTTCGCGTTTTGCAACCGGAGCGAAACGGCGATGATATGTGCGGGGACCCTAGTTGTGGCGCCACGCGCCGGCGGGTTACCCACCATCGTAAAGTGCCAGGTCGCACTGCGGCTGATGAATGATCCCTGAAAGGTGGGGACGGAAATCACATTCGCCAGGCTGAAACCTGTGGCTTGCTGGTTGGGAGCAAGCGCCGGCGAGTTGGCGCTGTTGAGGAAGTCAGGCTGCCGGTGAATGGAAAACGGTTGCAGTCGTTGGTATTTGGGCATTGGCGGCGTGGTTGAGGGAAGGTCTTGTACGCTCTGAATGTCAGGCAGGCTTTGCGCAATTAAATTGACGGAAGTGAACACAACCAGAAGAAGTGCGAGGTATAAAAGCATTCTCTGGATCATAATGGAGCCTCCTGGGTTCGGAAACAACGACTAGGAAACAACGGCTCGAAACCGCTTTCGGCCAGACGTAACGGGAGGTGCGCCTGGTTTCGTTTTCTAAATAGATGCAGAAATTGAAGTCGAGTGAACCAGAGCTGCTGGAAACCTATCGAGCCAAATCTCCGCGACCGAGACACGGAGGGAAATCGCCGGGAGCCACACCTTGCCGCACAGCTTGCGTTTTTCCCTCGTGAACGCGATATGATGTTCCATAGCTCACATGGACCAAGACCTGACAATCCTGAAAGACGACATGATCGCCTTCATTGAAGGCCACGGACTACGCCGCTTTAGCGCCTACGTGAGCGACGAGATCGCCAGTGTGCCCTGGTCGGCAGACGAAGACCACCCTGACGCGTGGAAGGATTTTGTTGAACTGGCCAAGGCTTCCAATGTGAGCTTTGTCACCATGAACCATGTGGCCCTGGAGAAAGAAGATGTTGACCTGCTTGTGAACCGGCTCCAGGAAATTGAGTATATGAATGAAGAAGACTTGGAAGAGGCAGGCTGGTTGCGTAGCTTTGTCGGG
>JBARMK010000064.1:0-24289 GCA_049802395.1 Candidatus Angelobacter sp. | reverse complement strand
GCTGGGCACATTCGTGAAAGCCCCTGAGGTGCAATATCATCACGACGTCTACAACCAGTTCTTGTGGAATATGTTCTAGCTCGTCTTCCAAAAAACAAAATGCCCCGGTCTGCAAGCCAGGGCATTTTTATTGCCGCGCATTATTTTCTGGGAGAGGTCTCTGCCGGCAAATTCTTCGCACTCCATTCATAAAACGATGCGTCATACATGCTGGGTTCATAGCCCAGGTACTTGGCCACAAAATAATCGAAAGAAGATTGCATGCCAGTGCGGCAGTAAGTCACCAGTGGCCGGTCCGCGCTGGCGTGGGCATCGTGGTACATCCGCCGCAACTCGGCTTCCGGGCGAAGCACCGGGTTCTCGCGGCTCACCAGCATGTCCATCCAATATAGGCTGGTTGCACCGGGAATGTGGCCGGCCTTTTGCACGTCCTCAGAGAGTTGTTCGCCGGAATATTCTTTCACCGGCCGGGCGTCAATCAGGGTCGCGCGTTTCTGCTCCATCAGCGAGCGCATGGCGGCCGTGTCTGTCAGAATGGCCGGGCGCAGTGAGACCACCAGCTTCCCCGGCTTTACCCGCTCCAAGTCCGTCGAAAGCGCTCGCTGTTCGGCGCGCCATTTGTCGATTCCGCCATCAAGGAGGGCTGTGCGCTCAGCCACCCCCAGGTAATCCAGGGTGAAATAAGCCCGCGCGGCCAGCAGGTTTGAACGCTCGCCGTAAAGGACCACATGCGAGCCATTGCTGACGCCGGCTGCGGCAAATACGCTTTGCAACTGCTCTACCGGCGGCAACTCATTCGGTATGCCATCGCGCGTTATCGCAATTTCGCTCAGTAAGATCGGCCTCGCGCCGGGGATGTGGCCCTTGCCGCAGAACTCCGGCGTTGCGCTCACGCACAATACCACCAGGTCCGGATCATGCAGGTGCACCGCCAGCCAATCTGTGGTTACCAGCATCTCCTGCCGGAGCCGCGGAGCGCTGCTGCTGGCCGTTTGTGCGCCGATCAGTCCGCTTGCGACCAGCGCCAGGAGGACCGGCAAGACCGTTCTGAAGAATATCCGTCGCATTTCGCCCTCTATCGCAGCGACTCCCCTGCCACCACCGGCAGATTGTTCATGTGACTCCATTGATGAATGGAACCATCGAACATCGCTGCATCATAGCCCAGGTACTTGGCGACAAAATAGGTGTGCGAGGCCTGCAATCCGATCTCGCAATACGTAACCAGCTTTTTGCCCGGAGTCAGCCCGCGCGAAATGAACAGCTCTCTCAGTTTTTCGGGCGGCAGAAAGACCGGATTGTTCTTGGCATCCACCAGCGTTTCCTGCCAGTACACATGCACGGCGCCGGCGATGTGTCCGTCGGTGTAACGCTTCGCCGGCCGTGAATCCACCAGCAATTCCGATTTTGACGGCTGCTCGGAAATCTTTTTTACCTCCTCCATCATGGCCCGGACTTCCGGATGGAGGTGCGGCGTAAAGCTTCCGCGGGTGATCTTCGGCGTGTCCTTCTCCAGCGGACGTTTTTCTGACTTCCATTCATCAATGCCGCCGTCCAGCAGCGCCGTATGCTCGCCGTGGCCTAGATAATCCAGCGTGTAATAGGCCCGGCCTGCCATCGGATACCAGGCCGTGGTGTAAACAACCACGCGTGAATCGTTGCTCACGCCCAGTTTTTCAAAAGTATCTTTGAGCTTTTCCGGCGACGAAAGCTCGGCGTCCTCGCCCTCAATAAAATCCTCCAGCGCGAGAAAACGCGCACCCGGAATGTGGCCTGCATCGTACTCGGAACGCTTATCTGCCACATGCAGCACCACTACCTTGGGATCGTTCAAGTGCTCCGCCAGCCATTTCGCAGAGACGATCATCTCCGGATGAACGCCCGCGGCGTCCGTGGGCGACGCAGCGGCGAATGAAAATAACGAAAATAGCGCGACCAGGAAAAGACCGCCAAACGTAATCCATCCAAACCTGTTGCTGGTCATAGCTCTCCTCCAGCCTCAATCTTTCCCCCGGAGCGCATCCCGGTATAGGACGAATGAAAGGTCGGGCGTAATATATACAAGGTTGGACGGAGCTTGGGTCTGCAAGTTAGCCAGCTAGTTGCCGCGATCTCCTCTTTCGCGAATTCACTATGAGAAAGTACATTCTAAGTTTCTCGCTGCTTATAGGGCTGCTGTCGGCATTTGCGATAGCTCAATCCCCGCTTGATGACCTGCGCAAAAGAGCGGAAGAGGCGCTGGGCAAGCGCCAGCCCGGAAATGATCGTGTGGCCGCCGGCCTGAAAGAGGCCCTCACCGTGGGCACGCGCAGCGCCGTGGCCTCCACCGGCCGTGTCGATGGCTTTCTCAAGAACGCCGCTATCAAAATCCTGCTGCCTGAAAAGCTGCGCAGCGTAGGCAAAGGGATGCGCATGGTCGGGATGGGCCAGCAGGTGGACGCGCTGGAGGTCGGCATGAACCGTGCCGCGGAGCAGGCTGCTCCCGCTGCGAAACAGATATTCATCAATGCCGTAACCAAAATGACGATAGCCGATGCTCGCCAGATCCTCTCTGGCGGCGATACCGCAGCCACGGAATACTTCAAGACGAAGTCCACTGACCAGTTGACCGCCGCTTTTGCTCCTATCGTTCACCGCTCCATGGAAAACGTTGGCGTCGTCCGGCAATACAACAAGCTCATGCAAAATCCCCTGGCGGGAGAGTTCGCCCAGAACCAGGATTTTGACCTGGATAAGTACGTCGTGGGCAAAACCATGGACGGACTCTTCTACATGATTGGCGAGGAAGAGAAGAAGATACGCACCGATCCTGCGGCCCAGACCACGGCCCTGTTGCGGGAGATTTTCGGCAACAAGCAGTAGCGTATCGCTCTACGAGCCAACGCTCGCTTCTCCGATGCAGGTGTACAATTCACTGTATTCACAGCCTAGGAACGGTCTAATCGAAAGAGAGGACAACCACATGCAGCGTATTGCACTTGCTTTCTTCGTGCTTTTGTTTTGTGGAGTGATGGTGGCCCAGCAGCACGCCGCGCATGGCCAGCCTGCAACCGCCCCAGCAACTCTGATGACCGGATTGGGTGATCTGCATCACCCCGTTACCACCGCCAATGCTGAGGCGCAAAAATTCTTTGATCAAGGCCTGCGGCTCATCTTTGCTTTCAATCATGAAGAAGCGGCACGTTCGTTTCAGCAGGCAGCCAGGCTCGATCCTAAAATGGCCATGGCGTATTGGGGGATTGCAGAAGCTGTCGGGCCGAACTACAACGATCCCGCCGATCCCGACCGCTTCAAACAGGCGCACGACGCCATCCAGAAGGCGAGCGATCTGTCCGTAAGCGCCTCACCGAGTGAGAAGGCCTATATCGCTGCCATGGCCCTGCGCTTTCCGGCTGACCCAAAGGCTGATACGCGGCTGGCTGCGGAGCGCTATCACAACGCCATGGGAGACTTGGTTAAGCAATTTCCTGACGACCTTGATGCCGCCACTCTTTTTGCCGAAGCCGGCATGGTTCTGCATCCCTGGGGTCTCTGGCACATTGACGGCACACCAGAGGGCGGGACCGAAGAAATCATCGCATCGTTGGAATCAGTCCTGCGCCGCGATCCGAACCACATGGGCGCAATCCACTATTACATTCATGCCGTGGAAGCTTCTCCGAACCCTGAGCGCGCGCTTGCCGCCGCCAATCGACTGGCCGCGCTGGCGCCTGCTGCCGGACATCTGGTGCACATGCCAGGCCACATTTATATACGCACCGGTGATTTTGAGTCGGCAATCAAGACCAACCAACTGGCCGCCGAGGCTGACCGCGCATACATGCAAGACAATGGCCCGGGCGGCATATATTCCGCGATGTACTATAGCCACAACCTCCACTTCATTGCCGCATGTGCCAGCATGAACGGCAACTACGCTGAAGCGCATAAGGCTGCGGGCATGCTGGCCGCGCACGTTGGTCCGCACGTGAAGGAAATTCCTCCGCTGGAAGGGTTCATGACCGTGCCCCTGGCGGTGGAAGTTCGCTTCCAGAAGTGGGACGAGATTATGGGCCTGCAGCCGCCGGACGCCGCCATGAAGACCACGACTGTTTTCTGGCATTTCGCCCGGGGCATGGCATTGGCCGCCAAAGGAAAGGTGGCTGAAGCCGAGGCCGAGCATCGCTTTGTGAGCGAAGCTGCCGATAAGACGCCGCCTGACCAGATATTCAATATGCCCGTCAACAACAAGGCCAAAGACGTGCTAACCATCGCGCAAAACGTCCTGGGCGCCAAGATCGCCCTGGCCAAACACGATTCCAGCAGCGCTATTTCCATGCTCCGGCGCGCCATCTCCGTGCAGGACACTCTCAAGTATGATGAACCCCCAGATTGGTTCTATCCCGTGCGTGAGTCGCTGGGCGCAGTTTTCTTGCTCAACGGAAACGCCGCTGAAGCCGAGAAGGTTTTCCGCGAAGACCTGGACCGCAACCCGCGCAACCCGCGGTCGTTATTTGGCCTCAGTGAGGCGCTGCGGGCGCAAAACCGGGCTTACGATGCTCAGTTCGTTGACAAACAATTTCAATCCAATTGGAAGAGCACGGAGATCAAACTAAAGGTCGCAGACCTGACATAACGAACGCTCTGCCAAATAAGTATTGGCGAAGGCTGTTATTTTACCGCGATGGTGAGATTCACTGTCGCCGTGAATTTTATCTTTTCTCCATCGTAATATTTAGCGATCTCGCGCACTACTGCATCATCGATATCGTCCCGTCGCTCTGGAGGAACCGATTGCAGCAAAGGCGCAAACGGAATCGCCACGTCCTGGAAGTACTCCCACACCGCTTCTGGTTGGCCCGGCCACGTCCAGGGCACCATAACGAAGTGTTCCTCAACTCTTTCAAAGCTCGCAGCTCGCATGGCTTGCGCCAGCACGCCGGGCTGGCCAAAAGCAAACATTTTGCGTGCCGATTCAGGCAGAATGGCGCCGTGGAGCGTCCGCAACAGAGTGCCGATGGTCGATTGGAAGTAGGGCTGGTTCATCGGTCCCCATGCCATCAGCGTTGCTGTGCCTTTAGGCTTAAGCACGCGTCGCATTTCGTAGAGTGCGCGCGGCAGGTCGGTAAAGAACATCACCCCAAGCCGCGAGGTGATGCGGTCAAAGCTGTTATCTGCTAAGGGAAGATGATGCGCGTCCGCCGGCTGAAACTTCACGTTGCTCAACGCGCGTTGCTTCGCGCGTTCTTCGGCAATTTTCAGGGAAGCCAGTGCTGTGTCCACGCCTGTCACCTCTCCGGTACCCTGAAGCGACATTGCCAGCGAGATGGCTGGTTCTCCGGTGCCGCAGGCAAGATCCAGTACGCTCATCCCCGGCGAGACCTGAGCTGCATCAACAATGGCCTTCGTCATATCGCTGCCCATCAACGCAGACTGCTTGCGCCATTTCTGGCTGGCATTGGCGCGGGCAAAGCTGTTCCACTCTGTAGTCGTTTGCGACACCGTCATACAGCTATTATGCCGCGTCACTGGTCGACTCCCGCAAGTGCTTGCATTTAAACGCGTCACGGCATGTTCATTCAGAATTTGTCATAATAGTCTTGCAAGCGCATCCTGGCCCGGGTCCGGAGATGTTTTTGCAGGAGGTTATTCATGAGAGACGTATCGCGGATGGGAACACAGGTAGTGGAAAACATGACTGACATCGCAGAGAAAGCACGGGACCTCTCAGCGAAGGTCAAGGAACGTCTGGACGAAACTTATAATGACTTAGGCCGCACGGTGCGTCGCGCCAAAGCTGCGGCGGACGACCGCATTGATGATGTTCGCGGCACCATCAAGGACCGCCCTCTTACATCCGTGGCGACGGTAGCAGCCGGCGCATTTGCTGTCGGCATTCTCACAGGATGGCTGCTCGGCCGTAGAGGCCGTTCCTAGCTGATTCCTCCAAATCCTCTTCAGGTAGAAGCCATGTGTCTCTTTGCCTCTAAAGCGGAGCTGCTGCGCTTAGTGGTGGCCCAAAACCGGGTGCGGAACATAGACTGATTCAAGCTGCGATATTTCCTGTGGCGTCAGCTTCACCGTGAGTGCAGCTACGGCGTCGGTCAGATGATGAGGCTTGGAAGCGCCAACGATGGGCGCTGTGACCCCGGGTTTCTGCAGCAACCACGCCAGTGCGACCTGCGCCGGGGGCACGCCGCGGTCTTTTGCCGCCTGCTCCACGGAGTCAACCACGCGATCGTCGGCTTCCTGTGTATAGAGTTTTTTGGTGTAATCGTCTTCCTGGGAGCGCAAAGTGCTGGCTTTTCGATTGCCTGCAAGCACCCCGCGTGCCAGTGGGCTCCACGGCGCCAGCCCGATCCCTTCGGCTCGACAGAGTGGAATCATCTCGCGTTCCTCTTCGCGATAAACCAGGTTGTAGTGATTCTGCATGGTCACAAACCGGGTAAGGCCCAGGCGGTCAGAGGTGTGCAGCATCTTCGCGAACTGCCAGGCAAACATCGATGAAGCCCCGATATAACGCGCCTTGCCTGATTTCACCACGTCATGCAGCGCCGTCAAAGTTTCTTCGATCGGCGTCTCGTAGTCAAAGCGATGGATTTGGTAGAGATCCACATAATCGGTGCCCAGCCGCCGCAGGCTGTCGTCAATGGCATGCAGAATATGCTTGCGCGAAAGGCCTTTCTGGTTGGGATCGTCGCCTAGAGGAAAGAAAACCTTGGTTGCAATCACCACCCTGTCGCGTGACGGACCAAACTCCTTGAGCGCTCGCCCAAGAATCTCTTCGCTTGCGCCCAGAGAATACATATCCGCCGTATCAAAAAAGTTGATGCCCAGATCCAGGGCCTGCTTGATGAAGGGCCGGCTCTCCTTTTCTTCCAGCACCCATTGTCGCCATTTCTTGCTGCCGTAGGTCATGCAACCCAGGCAAATACGAGACACCTTAACGCCAGTAGGACCAAGGTTGGTATATTCCATTCGTGCCTTCCGCTCCGATTTCTTTTTGATCACTCGCCAGAGACGATTGCGCGCTGCTCCAGATTCTCGCGGTTTTCCGTTCCAGCCGTCAATTAATCGACTGTGACTGTCTCGAATCCCAGCCCCAGCAGCAAGCTGGTCACCGTAGTGCGCGCGTTATCGCGAGCGTTATTCATGATCCCGCCGACCACGGCTTCCTGCAGCAACTGTTGCTCGGCCTCCCGGCGTACCTCGGTTTCAAGGTTGGGATCAACGTGTACAAGAATTCCGGTGTTGCGCGAGTAAACCCTGGTGCGCGCGTTGTCCAGGCGCGTGATCAGGACCTGGGGCATGGGCAGATGGATGCGCACGTCTTTGCCCTGGATCCTGACGTCGCCACCTTTCAGTCTTGCGAAATCGATCCCGGCAACGACCTGGCCGTGCACGATCATCAGCAGGCGGTCTCCGGCAAGAAAGTCCGGCAACACCGGATTGTCCTTTTCGCCCGTGACGATCTTATCCATGTTGTAAACCACGGTTTCCAGCCGTTGCAGCCGCTGTATGCGCTCAATCACGCTGCCTTCGCTGCTGATGCGCGTGCTGCGCCCGCTCAATGCCGACCACAGTGCCGCCAACGGTCCTGATTGAATCCGCGCCAGCAGCACAGCCAGCAAGAGCATCATGACCGCACCTATGAGCAGCCCAGGCAGCAATCCCAGTCGCGGCCGGACAAGTTGCGTTGAAGTCTCTCTCATGACAGCTATTGTAAGTGGGGTGCAAATAGAAGAAATGTCACCAAAGTGAATCTAGCCGATCTAGCGTAGTTAGCGAAAGAAGGTATGTCTACGGCAGCTTGCGGCGCGGTGCGTTTCTCTTCTCCAGTTGGTGGTAATACGAAGCGGCGTTATCCGCGAAAGTGGCTTCATATTGTGGAAACTGGCGCAGCTCTGCGAAATTTTTCATCGCCAGTCTTTTCTTTGTCTCTTCGAGTGAAAGGCCATTCCGGTACATGCGTCCTACCTGGTCGCGTAATCCGGCAAGATATGACCGAAACAGCGACAACTCTTTCTTGGTGGCCAGGGCAAAGTGTCCCGGGACAATATTTTCCACCGGCAGGGCCATAATGTGGTCGAGCGCACCGATCCAATTCTCCATATCTCCTTCATCCATTGCCGGACAAGAATTGGTCAGAAAGAGATCGCCGGTGGCGAGGGCATGCTCGTCAGGAAAATAAACTACAAGATCGCCCATCGTATGAGCGGGGCCAGGATGGTAAATCTGAACCTCGTGCCTGCCAACGTACAAAGTGAGTCCGCTTGGTCCGAGCGTTTCATTCAACGCATAGTCAGGCGCTCCCTTCGCTCGCGTTCGCGTAAATGCCGTGCTGATCACCACCGCCTCCGGCCCCACCACGCTGTTCCCGCCACGATGGTCCATGTGGTAGTGCGTATTCACAATCCAACGCACCGGCGCGGAAGAGATTTTACGAATCTCATCCAATAAATTGTGCCCTTCCTGAGCGTCGACCCCGGTATCGACAACGAGAATTCCCTGCTCGCTGACCAGAAAAATTGAGTTGGCGCTGCCGTCGTTTTCAGAGATGTAAGCGTAGAGATCGGGACCAACTTTATGTATGGAAGCTGAAGCAAGGGTCGCCGACAAAAGTACCCATCCAATCACCGCACAGAATCGGCGCGCGTTTGTTCCATTGCACTCTCTACGGTAAAAGTTTTTCATCCTACCGGTACGCCACAATGAACATCCTTTGGAACGGAAACAGCACCTTGCCCTGATCATTGGGCCTATACGCTTCCTGAATGCCTTCAAGGCACATTTCTTCAAACATGCGGCGTTGTTCGTCGTCGGCCAGCCGCTCAAGATAGGGCCGCATACCGGTGCTGCGAATCCAGTCAAATACGGCTTTAGGACCGTCCATTACGTGCTGGTATTCGGTCTCCCATATATCCACTCGGCTTGAGTGTTTGCGCAGGACATCATAATAAAAAACCGCCGGCTGCACCGTGAAAGTGCCCGCTGCAGTAGTCAGGGTCTTGCTCCAGCGCGGGTCGCCGCCGGCTGCAACTTCCTGCATCACCGAGTGCGCGGCCGAGTGAAAGTTATGGGGCATTTGCGCAGCCAACGCGCCACCCGGAGCGACCCCGCTGATCAGACTGCGAAACAGGGTGGCGTGCCCCGGCACCCAATGAAATGCCGCGTTGGAAAAAATGAGGTCAATCGCAGGCTCGGGTTTCCAGCCTTCGATGTCGCACAAAACCCACTGCCAGTCAGGATGCTTCGCCTTGGCCTGGGCCATCATTTCCGGTGAGTTGTCCACGCCGGTGATGGCGGCTTGCGGCCAGCGCTGCCGCAGCTGCTCCGTGCTGTTGCCGGGACCGCATCCCAGGTCAACGATCTGCGCCGGCGCTTCCAGATGGATTTGCGCGATCAGGTCGGCAGCCGGCCGCGCGCGCTCATCGGCGTATTTCAGATATAGGTTGGGGTCCCAAGCGGGCATCTATTGACGACTCTATTGTGAGTAGCGGAAAGAAGCAAGACTTCAGACGGTAACTGCATTGGTCTTTTCCGCTGCAACCGCGGCCAGCATTGCTTCATCTTCGGCAAATTTGAACCAGGGGAGGCCGCGCCGCTGGGCTTCTTTTTCCTCAGCGCGCGCCAGGTGTTCGAGATCGAGCTTGCTCACAATTCGTAGCCCTTTGTCCTGGAGGTAGCCCTGAATCTGCGCGGCGCTGATCTGGCTCTCGCGGGCGGTCTCCAGATATTTCAACACGTGAACCGCGCCTACTTCTGCATCATGCCGGGCTATGCCCACCAAGCCATCGCTGGCTTTGCGCGCCCAGCCCACCGCGTACATCCCTTCCAGCACCTGGCCGGATTGCGGATCAAACAATTCATATGCCGCGCGCTTGGGATCGGTTTGGTCCGGGTTGATGACGTAGCTATCGCGGTTATACGGCAGACCCACGCTGGAATCGGCCACGTCTCCGATAGCAAAAATCATGGTATCCACTTCAAGTTCAGCAAGCTGGCCGGTGGCTTTGCAGGCGATATTGCCATCGCGCTCGGAAAGAACGTTCTCTGTCACGGTAAGGCGATCAATGCGGCTATTTGCGCCGGCATAGATCGCTTGAGGCGAGCACAGAAAGCGGAAGCGGAGCCGCGCCTTGCCCGCAGGATGCTCCGCCGCGGGCGTAGCTAGAACAGGGAACGTCTCCTCCGCCAGCTTGCTTATGTCCTGGCCGACGGCTGCGAGCTGCGGCTGGATCCGGCGTAGCTCATCATCAAAGGTCTTGCGATCCAGAAACTCTTCGATGTAATCGAATTCTTTCTTATCGAACTTGGCTTCAAACGGTCCGCGCCGCGCTACTACAATCACTTCTTCCGCCGTCTTCTGCGGGGAATCAATCAGCAACCAGCGCGCAATGTCCACCATCACGTTGCCCATCCCCACAATCGCCACGCGCTTGCCGGTGGAAAAATCACGCGAGGTGAACGGCGGTAGCAGGTTATAGCTGTACACAAAGTCCTTGGCCGCGTACACTCCCTTCGCATCTTCCCCGGCAAGGCCCAGTTTCTTGGTCCCCTGCGCACCTACCGCAAACGCAATGGCTGATGGTCCGAACTGTTGCAGCTCAGGGATCGTGACCGGAGACTTGCTGCCGACAGGCACGTGGCCGAAATAGTGCACGTTGGGCAAGCTCAGGACCTTGGCGAACTGCTTGCGCAGCCCAATCTTCATCTTGTCTTTGGTTGGATAAATACCGTACTCTGCCAGGCCGCCGGGCTTGATGTCGCGGTTCAGGATGATCACCTCATGGCCGCCCTGAGCGATCTTCTGCGCCGCAAACATGCCCGCGGGCCCCGCACCTATCACAAAGACGGTTTTCACTTTGTTCCCTCCAGCGTGCTACCTGAAAATGCAGAGCAGGCGCTTCCCACTGGTTCCTCTGCATTGATGCGGCTATTCTTTATTATCACTTACCGTTCACGCCGATGCTCGCCCAAGTTTCATACATTTTTCAGCGGCTTGCCGAGTCTTGACGGGCTGAATGCGCTAGCTCTTCAGCGGTTCCGCGGGCTGCTCTTCCACTTTGATAGTGGGTTGCCTGGCGATTTGCAGTCGCAACTTAGGATCGCGCTCAATCGCGTCGAGAATTTCGCGTGTCATGCGGTCGTCAATCTCGCCGGCATTGCCCATTTCAACCGGGTAGCGAATCACCACCTCCAGCGAGGTTGGGGTCAGGTGCAGCCGGCTCTCAGGCGCGAACTCATTGAGATTGGAATTCAGTGACCGCTCCACGCTGCGCCGTTGCAATTCCATCTTTTCACCGTACTCGCCATACACCTTTTTCACAGCTTCCATCATGCGATGCTCCACCTGCCGATAGTCGCTGGTGGGATCGAGCGTAAGCGTGATCTCATGCCACAAGAAGCTTGTGCCCGGAATTTGCTTGAACATCCCTGAGCCCGCCTGAAAAACCACGGCATTCGAGAATGCAACCACGCGTCCCGTTGGCCGCGGCGCAGGACCACCGGTGATCTCCATAAGTTGCAAACGGACCAGGCCGATATCGACCACGTCGCCGGTGACGCCGGCAATGTTTACGCGATCGCCCACGCGAACGCCGTATTTTCCGATCAAGAAGAAATATCCGGCCATCGAAAGAATTACGTTTTGCAGGGCCACTGCAATCCCGGCTGTCATCAGGCCGGCGAAGGTTGTAATGGCGCCTAGTTCACTGGCAAAAGCCGTGGCTACAATGATGGCGATCAGGCACCATAGAACAATCCGGCGGATCAGCAGAAATTGATAGCGGCGCCGGGTATCTGTGATGTAGCGGAAGGTCGCCCGCTTCCATAGCTCGGAAACTCCAAACACCACGCCCAGGATCAACCCCAGGCCCCCCAGCCGAATCAGCAGTCCCTTCAATTCCGCGTCATAGTCGCTTTGCACTGCGTTACGCCAGTTCGCGGTGGTGCGTTTGTAAATGTCCAGCAAAATCGATTGCTTACCCAGCGGCAGCAAGCTGGCCGAAACCTGTTTGAACTGCCCGGTGATCGTGTCCAGATCTTTTTTTTGCTGCGCCAGCACCGCTGGGTCCTGGGAATCAGGTTGTCCGGCAATGTCATCGCCTTTTTGCGTTAGTTCTTTCACTTTCGCCACCAGCGGCGCGCGCAGGTTCTTTGACGCCTGGACCACAACGTCCGTCTGGCGCAGATTGTCATCCAGTGCGTGCAGCTTGCGCCGCAGCGTAAACAGGTCTGTAGCCAGCGCGAGGATGCCGTTGGGCGTCTCTTTGCGCTCACGTGCGGCAATGACTGCAGGCGAAGCTGAATTAGCAGTATTACCTGTCTGTGAATTGGGTTCGTTCGGCTCTTTCCCGGCCGCGGGAATGGTGCGCGCCAGCTCTTCCACCTGCGCAAGCAGGCTTCCTGCGCCAAGTCCGCTGGCCGCCGTTCCCGTGGCAAACTGGAGCATGCTGCGCAACGTGTCGCGGCGGGTCTGGAACAGTTCCAGCTCACCTTCGGTCTCCGAGATGACAGCCTGCAAGGTCGATCGCTTTTTGCCGGTGGCGGTCAACATCTGCTGATGAAAACCATCCAGCTCCTGCTGGAGGCCCTTCACCTGCTGGTCGGCTTTGGCTGCCGAATCAATCAATCCCTGATATTGCGATGACGCTTGCGCTGAGCGGCCGCCAGCAGTGGTCTGGCTCAGCAGCGCCTGTGCTCGCGCCCGGGCGAAGTCGAAAGAAAGCTTCACCACCTGATCGGCGAGTTGACGGCCGTCATTTAAGAACAGAGCATCGCTCGGTTCGGTGACCAGCTGTTGCTGCGTGGTCAACTGACGTGACCAGACAATCGTCTGATTTAAGAACGGAATAATCTCTTCTGAACTCGGCGTTGTCGTACCGGGAGCAGAGCTACCGCCCTGGCCAACACCGATCGCTGCCGCGACCAATAAGCTCAGCCCGGTAATTAGGCAAAAGCTACGCAATCTTATCGTTGGGATTTGAAGCATCATTTTCACTCCCAAATTGTAAGGGAAGCCCGCGGCGCGTTCCATGCGCCGGGAGATAAATTGGTGCCGAAATTCAGAGGATCGCCAGGCGAACAGGTCGGACTTGCCCGGGCACGATCACCATGACACTGAACATGCGCCAATAAAAAAGGGTGTTCTGGAGGAACACCCGTCATAACTATTTTCCCTTGTAAAAAAATTAACGGAGACTTGGCTCCGCTACATGAACTACTTTTTCTTCTTTTTCTTGGCTGCTTTTTTCTTGGTTGCCATAGTTAATGCCTCCTTGAAGAATTGAATTCCTGGAGCCCGTTTGAACTTTAGTTGCCCAACGAATAGTACCGTTGTATTCCTACACCCAAGATATTGAGGTACCCGTGCGCCGATGTCAATAAAAAAAATGCGGGGATTATCCCCTTGACACAGAAATGATATCGCGGTATTCTGGTCAAGTCAAGAGGGAAATATGAACCTGATAGACGTTAACGAGAAATTCAAAACCGAAGAATCTTGCTGGGATTATCTTGAGCAGATGCGCTGGCCGAACGGGATTCGCTGCGTTACATGCGGCAATGACAAGGTATCCACGATCAGCCGCAAGGTTTCTGCCAAGTCGGAAAACAAGCGTGGAAAACTCTATCAGTGCCTTGAGCCCTCTTGCCAGCAGCAATTCAGCGCGACCTCAGGAACGATCTTTCATGACTCGCACCTGCCCTTGACGAAATGGTTTCTCGCCGTTGCTCTCATTGCCGACGCGAAAAAAGGAATGAGCGCATTGCAGCTTCAACGGCATCTGAAAATCGGTTCGTACAAAACAGCGTGGTACATGGCTCATCGCATCCGCAAGTCGATGGAAGAAACGGAGGGCTCTCTTATGGACAATCGCCTTACCGGGACCGTTGAAGTCGATGAAACGTATGTCGGCGGTCGTTATGACAAACGGCGCAAACGTGCGAAGTATAGCAAGCCTGCCGTTGTCGGATTGATCCAGCGCGGGGAAAGCGGCAAGGTTAGGACCATGCGCCTGAATACCGTTTCAAAAGATACCCTGGTCGGCACGATCATGAATCACACAGCGGAAGATGCCCACATCATGACCGACGAACATCGCGGTTATAAATCAGTCGGCAAAATCCGCAAGCATGATTCCGTGAATCACATAAAAGAAGAATGGGTTCGCGGCAACGTGCATACAAATTCAATCGAGAATTACTGGTCACTGTTTAAGCGCGGTTTGATAGGGTCATTCCATCAGGTGAGCGTAAAGCACCTTGAGCGTTACATGGCAGAGTTTGATTACCGTTTCAATCACCGCAAGGATGGTGACATCTTCATAAAGACGATTGCACGGATGTGCGGCACGATACCGATGCCGATGGCAGAGTTAACAGCAGACCCGGAAGCGAATCAGCCGTTCTGAGAGTTGCGGTCTAATATTGGACGTGGGCTCCGTTTTTTCGGAGCCTTTATTTTTTTCTCCGGCAGCGGCTTCGCTTTGAGCAGTCGCCCAAGGAGATTGTCGAATTTTTGCTTATCGACCTTCACATCACCATCATAAATCAAGTCCTGGTAATTCAGGGCCTTTCTTCTTGGCTCTCTTCTGTGCGGCGATCAGCTTTTTAATCGGCTCTTCCTTTGGCAGATTCTCCGGCATCACTCCACCAATCCGTTCGATTGCGCTCCTAACTTCTGCTCCCACCGTCCTGTGCGCCTCTATCGCTGGCCGTTCCCCTTGGATACGTTCGCGCTCAATCTTTTGCTGAGTCTGCGTAATACGAAATTCATTGGCCGCAAGAGCTACTCGCCCTTCGCAATCAAGAAGATCTTCTCGGGCTGGAATCTGTTTCCTTTGCTTAATCTCGGCTAGCCCCATGCCGTATAGTCCCCTATATCCTGCATCGGTGAAAAGCCCCAGTCGTTTGACTCCGGCTCCGCGTGCTGTTCCGGCTAACAGTTTGTTCCCTTTGCGTACTCGCTCTCGCAAAGCAATACGCTTGTCTTGGTCGCTTAATTCCTGCCTTCGCGTTTGGACTGCAAAATAGGCTTGCGCGGTAGCGATTTCAGCTTTGGTGGAATCGCCATTCATTGCGATTAAGTAACAGGCGTACCTCGTAAGATAGCAGTCTGCCCTTTTTACTTTTGCGCCCTTCCCGGCCTCGATCATCTTACTGGTTTCAATAAAGTGATAACGCGACTTGACTCCGGCCCCATCACATGCCAATTGCGCTTTCTTTAATACTGCTTCAAAATTCTGCCAATTCGCATACCCTAAGACCTCTTGGATGTCTCGCGCCATCCAATAGTCTTCCCCATTTGGGGCAGCCCGTTTTCTATTTTCAAGTTGTTTTAGTACCTGATCTAGCGGTTCCATCCAAAAGCCTCCATTGGCTGAATAATATACCACGGATGGGCAAAATGTTTCCAATCAATTTTCCAATCATTTCAACCATTGCTTTTATGGTTTGATGTGCATATACTTCAAAATTGAAAGTGGAGGGGGAAAACATGGGATTGAGAGAAAACTTTCAGAAATTGATCGACAAAAAGCAACAGGAAGTTCGCGCCCTTGAACTTCAGGTAAGGGAATACAACATCTATATTCAGGCCCTCCAGGACTCAATGAAAATGCTCCCGAAGGAGAATGTAGACGCGCAAACAATTTCGACAGAGCATACCCTTCGGCCGGGAAGCTCACTCGCCAAGACCCGCGATCTATTGAAAGCGGCAGGTTCGCCAATGCCGATTATTGAGATATTAAAAGGCATCGGGCAGCCACAAGACAACAAGCATCGGGTTTCGCTTGCTGGCACTCTTTCCGGTTATGCTAAGAAAGGGCGCATCTTCACAAAAACTGCGCCCAACACGTTTGGATTGCTGGAATTTGCAGCATCACAAACTGACACGGAGGATGAAATACCGGAAGAATTTGGAAGTATGACGCAGTAAAAATGCGGAGGGCGTCTAGCTGGTGCTAGAATCGGC
Source organism: Candidatus Angelobacter sp. (assembly GCA_049802395.1). GTDB lineage: Bacteria > Acidobacteriota > Terriglobia > Terriglobales > Acidobacteriaceae > Angelobacter. Next base: position 8,334 of record JBARMK010000064.1, on the reverse strand, counting down.
CTTATAAACCGAGGATACCTTGGCGGGTATGGAGTTCGATTCTCCCGCCCTCCGATCAAGTTCTCCTAATTCGACTCCTGAGGGGTGTTGACGCACTCCTCAAATTCGGAGCCGATGAAAGGAGGTTGCCATGATTTCTCGTACGGTTCGAGTGATCATGGTTGTTATCCAATTGGGCGCTCTTACGATCGTCCTGATTTGGATATAACCACCTGAGGCCCTGCTGCGGAGTGGGGCCTTAAATCCGTTGCATAAACTCAATACATGTTACACGTAATGATGTTGTCATTACAACCACATAGTGTGAGTGTATATTGCAATCGAACATGCTATGCCAACATGCGATAGCAACATTGCAATCATGCATTGAATATTGATTGACAGTGTAAAAATTACTTGATTGTTTCTCAATTTGATAAATGGCACTAGAAAACCCGCCTTTCGGCGGGTTCCGTGTTTAGCCTGAGATTGCTTTCCATCGCTTGAGTGGCTTGTAATCCCCTGTCCTCCAGTCCGATAAATCAGGCAGGATCGTTACCCCGCCTGTTTCAACTTCAAAACAGAGATAGGTGCGGTCATCGAACATGATGCCAATAGCGCATCCGTAATCCGTGGTGCTCACTTCAACGTTATGCACGATCTTGCCTTTGACTTCGCGGAAAAGTCCTTTACCCTTGCGGTTAGCCATTGTCGCCTCTCGTTAGGTGCTCTGGTTAGGGCTGCGTCAGTGTTTGCGCACTGGCGTAGCCCGTTACTGCGTGGTATTCCATTTCCAGAGTTGCACCTGTTTGAAGAGTTTGCAAGAGGCAATTTATCATTTTGATAAACTATTTTGCCCTGTCACGGCACGTCTTTTCTATCACTTACAGGCTTATGTGTCAAAGGGATAATCCCCAAAAATGCGCATCTCCGATCTTAAGCTCCCTGTGGAAAACGTTTCGCCACATTCCTGCCGGTTCAATCTCTCTGCAATGCGACGACGATCGACTCCTCCACCGCGTCTTGAATTCTCGGGTCCGATCCGAAACCGGTAAACCACTGCACGTCTGGCTCACGACGAAACCATGTCATCTGGCGCTTAGCATAATTCCGGTGTCCCTGCTGCGCTGCTGCAATCGCTTCATCCAGCGTGAGCTCGCCGCGCAGATACTGCACAGCCTGTTTGTAGCCAAGTGAGTTAAGCGGCCAAGCTGCGTCACCGTAACGATCGACAAGCATTCGGGTCTCATCGATCAATCCCGCGGAGAACATCTCTCGGGCGCGATCGTCGATCCGCCCATAGAGGGCCTCGCGATCGGGGTTTAAGCCAATACGCAAAATGCGAAAGCCGCACAGAGGATCGCGGCCATGCTGCCATAGGCCGGTCATGGGAGCACGTGCGCTGATGCTGACCTCAATGGCGCGAATGACTTTGGGTATGTCGTTTTCGTGAATTGCCTGTGCCGCTGCCGAATCGAGTCGGCGCAGCAACCGGTGCAGATATTGTGGTCCGCGCTCCGCCGCGCGCTGCCGCAGACGCGTTCGCAGTCCCTCTGATCGCGATGGCCCGGGAAAGAGGCCTTCCAGCAGAGCGCGGAGATAGAGGCCTGTTCCACCGGCTATGATCGGCAACAGGCCGCGCGTACTGATGTCATGAATGGCCATCCGGGCCAGGCGGGAATAGTCGCCGGCTGTGACCGCCTCAGTCGGCTGCGCAACATCGATCATGTGATGAGGCACACGCTGACGCTCCGCCGGAGAGGGCTTCGCCGTGCCGATCTCAAATTCGCGATAGATGGCAACCGAGTCGCAATTGACAATCTCACCCTGTATCCGCTCGGCGAGATGCAGCGCGAGCCCGGTTTTGCCGCTGGCCGTGGGGCCAAGGATCACTAGGAGCAAAGGATCGCTCACGCGCCACTCCAGATGCGCCGCAGCAACACGAAAATCACGATAAGCAGGGCCAGCAAAGCCAGGCCGAGCGCCTGCTGACGTTGCGCGTCCATGGCTGACATTGTAACCAGATAAGATCGGATCTGTGATGACTGGGGTTAGCGCGTTAAGTGAGTTGCTAAGGATTGAGGTGCTAAACTTGCTAGCGCAGATCTCATCACCGTCGCTCACGATCCATGCCGCCGGTTGCAAAATACAAATTCGATGATTTTGAAGCTGACCTTCGTGCGGCCGAGCTGCGCCGCAACGGAGCTCGCCTAAAATTGCAGCTTCAACCGTTTCAGGTGCTGGTTGCGCTGCTGGAACGTCCTAAAGAAGTAGTCGCCCGGGAAGAGATAAGGCAGCGATTATGGCCGGAAGATACTTTCGTGGACTTTGATCATGGCCTGAACACAGCAATGGTCAAGCTGCGCGACGTGCTGGGCGATTCTGCCGCCAATCCGAAGTACATTGAGACCATCGCGAAGCGCGGGTACCGGTTTCTCGGCACGGTCGATGTTGTCCAGGAGCAGGCAGCTTCCGTAGCTCCGCTGTCCGCAGCGGCGCCACAAGCTTCGCAGAGCGCGCCGGTTGTGGCGAATACGCAATCGACAAGCGCCAGCGCTGAGGTCGAGTCGGGCCTGCCGCGGGCCAGCCGGAGCACAGCGCGGCTCCTCTTCATTCTTACGCAAGTCATGTACCTGATCTTCTATCTCTCCGCGTTGTTCAGTTGGGAGAACACTTATCAAGCCTCGTATATGGCCTGGGGTGGCGCGGGACGCGCGGCATTCGTGGTTTACCTGGCTACTGCTCTGGTGGGCGTGGCTGTTCGACTCTATCTGATCTCCGCCACTGCTATGGACTATCACCTGCTCGGAGAAAAATTCCGCCTCCTTACTCCGGGGCTGTTTGTGTTGGACATGATCTGGGCGTTGTCTCCCCTACTGATCCAGGATCGGATAGGGCTGGGCTTCGCGCTGGCCGCATGTGCCGCGCTCATCTACATGCCGTTTGCGCAACGAACGCTCATGAAGATGATCCAGCGAAGAAGTTGAAACAGGGATTTTCGAATCGTTGATCTTGCTCTATCGCATGTCCGCTTTGTCGGGGTTGTAATAAAAGCGCGCGCGAATCTGCAGATATTGCCCGGCAAACTGTGTTGGCAGATTCGGCAGAGGAATAGCATCCGTAATGGCGCCCCAGGCGGCGCGATCCAGCGCCACATCTCCGGAACTCGAAATCAATTTCATCCCCATCACCCGGCCATCTTTGGTGATGGAGAACTCAACCACCACCACGCCCTTTTTCATCACGGGCGGCAGCGCGGATTCCGGGATCAGCGGATCCCAATGGTTTTGCACGGTATAGTGCAGGCGCTTCATATAAGAACCGAAATCCACGCCCATGGTGTCACTAAGGATTTCCATCCCTTCGTGCCGGTCGGTGTTGGGATGGACTACATTGCCGTATTCTCCACCGCCGGATTCAACCCCGGTACCCGCGTGTCCGTTGGCGACCGAATGAATTGCATCGCTCACAGAGGAACCCGGTGAGGCAATGGCAAACGGTGATTTCTTTGGCGCGGCGGCCTCTGGCGCCTCAAGCTTGGCTGTGGTCTGGGGAGGAGGCGCAGGCTTGGTTTCCTGCGGAGGTGTGGTGGCTTGTGCCGTCGCCGGATTTTGCTGCATCGCCTGCTGGCCCGGCGGAGGCTCGGATGGTTTCGGCGCTCCGGGTCTGCGTGCGTCCAGCAGCTTGCGCAGCGTCTCTTTGTCCACTGACGGTGTGTGCGATTGCGCGAGGCGGTCCTTATCCGAAACCACGTCCGTCTTGGGCTTTTTTACTTTTTGCAGATCGTCGGGTAAGGTCAGAAACGTGGTTTGCTGTTTCTCTTGCATGGGAACAATCACGGCCCGGGAACCGACCCACTTCGGCAGCAATAGGAACAAAAGAACGATGAGGCCATGCGTGGCCAGCGAGATCCAGGCGGCTTCACGCCGCCGATAGGAAGAAACCGGATCTTCTGCCAGGTCTTCATCAACCAGATACAGGTGCAGTTCCGGCTCTGGGAGAGCTTTTACTGCCCGATCTTTTTCTTCCCCTGCACGACTTTGCTCTTCCATTACCGGAATAAACCACCACCAAGCCTCAACCGGCCCTGTTGTTTTGCTAGTTACTATTCTCTCATTAGAACGGTTTTTTTGATTCCCCTTGCGAGGGCTAGCGATGAAAAAAGATGGGTTCTAGTGGAATTACTGGGTTACGAAGGGAGCAGATCGAGAGGACTTAACACATATTTACAAACAATTTACAGGGAGTGCAGCTTGGCATGGCGCGTGTGCTCGTCGATGGCAGAGAGGATGCTCAGGGCGGTGCTAAGGGCACGCCGCCCGTCCTCCAGTGTAACCACCGGCGTGCTGCGCCGCCGAACCGCATCGAGAAACGACTTCAGCTCCGCGCGCAGCGGTTCTTCGGCTTCCACTTTTGGCTTGTTCAGCGTCACGCCGGGAATAGGCAGCGTTGAGGGAGTTTCTGCAAAAGCCATCAGGCTGTGCAGCGAAAATTTCTCTTCCTGGGTGACGCATATCTGGAAGACGTCCTGGCGGCCGTAGTCGATGGAGACATACTCTTTGGGCTGGAAGAAGCGCAGCTTCCGCACGCGCTCCGTGCTGATGCGGCTGGCCGTGAGGTTCGCTACACATCCGGACTCGAACTCCATACGCACGTTGGCGATGTCCACTTTTTCCGTCACCACTGGCAATCCCACGGCGCGCAGCTCCTGCAGGGGAGAGTTGACGAAAGACAGGACCACGTCAATATCGTGAATCATCAGGTCAAGCACTACGTCCACGTCAAGACTGCGCGGGCTGAAAACGCTCAACCGATGGACCTCAAAAAACATGGGGCGCGTAATCAGCGGAAGCGTCGCTCGCACCGCGGGATTGAATCTTTCCAGGTGGCCCACTTGCGCAATACGTTGATTGGCATGGGCCAGGCTGACCAGCTCATCCGCTTCATCCAGCGTTGAGGCCAGCGGCTTCTCGATCAGCACGTCAATGCCAGCGGCCAGCAATGCCGCCGCCACCGGTCGATGATGCACTGTAGGGACAGCAACGGAAGCGGCATGCACCCGCCCAAACAACTCTTCCACGCTGGAAAAAGCGGAGCAGCCAAATTGGGCGGCCACGGCTTGCGCCTGCGCGGAATCATTGTCGACCACTGCCACCAGCTCCACGGGAGCGCCCTGCTTCTGTAACTCGTGATACACGCGGGCGTGGTTCCTTCCAAATGAGCCCACACCAACGACTGCTACGCGAATTGGACTTTCGTCAGGCAAACGTTTGATTTTCTCAGAGCTGGAGCAAAGCAGCAAAGGGTATCATTCCGCGAGGAGGAAGACCACCATGGGGCGGGCCTTTGGCTTTTTGACCTTGATCATCGTCGTAGCAGTGGGCGCCTATATCTATATGCGGCAGACGCAAAGCGTGATGACGGCCGGAGCGGGCAGCCCGACGGCCACGGTGGACTTGATGGGCGTGAGAAGTGATCTGCTGGCGATCGCCCAGGCCGAGCGCAGCCACGCCGCTCTGCAAGGCGGCTATGTGTCCATTGACGCGCTGCGCTCGCAGGGCGAACTCACCATGAACCGAAACAACCGTGGCCCTTACAACTACTCAGCCGAAATCGGCGATTCCGGCTTCCGCATTGTGGCCACCTACTCCGGCCCTGAGAGCACCGGAACGCCTAAAACGCTCAGCATCGACCAAGCTATGCAGATCATGCAGCAATAGCATTTATGCTGCTTTGCGACGGTGCAACCGTCGAGCCACTTCTTTTAAATCGGCAACGAATTTCTGCATCTCTTCATGCCGTGACCGATCATCTTGAGCGCGCAAAATAGAAGAGGGATGCACCGTGGCCATCACGTTCGGAGCAAGCTCTGAGCTGATCCATTCGCCGCGATGCTTGGTTACCCGGAAGGTGCGGCCAAGAACGCCTTGGGCCGCCGTTGCACCCAGCAGGACGAGAATCTGCGGCTTCACCACGCGGATCTCCGTTTCCAGCCAAGGCCGGCAGGCGTTGATTTCAATTGCGTTTGGCTTCTTGTGCAGGCGGCGCTTTCCTCGCGGCTCCCACTTAAAGTGTTTAACGATGTTGGTGAGATAAACATCATCGCGCTCAATCCCGGCGGCAGCCAGCGCTTTATCCAAGACGGCGCCGGCGGGCCCGACAAACGGCCGCCCTTGTAGATCTTCTTTGTCACCCGGCTGCTCCCCTACCATCATGATGTGGGCCGTTGAGCTGCCCGCACCGAATACAGTTTGCGTGCCCAGCTTCCAAAGGTGGCAAGCCTTGCAACCAGCGGCGGCTTCACGCAATGCTTTCAGGCTGGAGTTCGCTGGGATGAACTGAGCTGCCGAGTTGGAAGAAGGTTTGCGCATTTAGAATCTTCGATGCACCAGGTCCGCCGGCGGCGGCCTCGACAGCTCATTCACCATCTCATATAAACATCAGTGCGACTCGACAAGGTGGCAAGCCCCATGAAATTCCATACTGAATACCTCACCTTTAACACCAAAAAACATCGCGAGTACATCCACATAACGCCGCAGGTGGAGAAGATTGTTCATGCCAGCGGTGTTAAGAACGGCTTGGCTCTGGTCTCCGCCATGCACATTACCGCCGGCGTATATGTAAATGACGACGAGAGCGGCTTGATCCACGATATTGATCGTTGGTTGGAACAGCTCGCGCCGTTTAATAAGGACTACCTCCACCATCAAACCGGCGAAGACAACGGCGACTCGCACCTAAAAGCAATCCTTGTTCATCACCAGGTTATGCTGCCGGTGACGGGCGGCAAACTTCTGCTTGGCACATGGCAACGCGTGTTTTATGCTGAGTTCGACGGCCAGCGATCTAAGCGCGTGGTGGTTGCGGTGATGGGAGAATAAAACATGCGCCGTGGCCGTCGGGAAAGACCGAATCGTTCATCCCCCGGGCCTGCTAATCACAGCGAATCAGTGAACCATGTCTTGGCGGGCGTTCGCTTGCTGTGGCGCAGCGGGAAGTTTCAACAGAATTTCCGCGCGTCCTTCGCTAACCAACAATTCACCGCCAATTAAATGCACCATTTCCGCAACGTGGGTAAGGTCCTTGGAGAGGATATTGCGCGCGTCATGTACCGGCACTAAGGATGCGTCGGTCGATTTCCAGCGAAACTCCAGCAGGCAGCGCCCCTCGGCGATGCGAGCTACGACGGTCAGCAGGAGTGGCCGGGTAATGCGGCCCACCAGTTTGTTCAAGAACAGAACCATCAACTGGCGCAGCACCGGGCTGCTGGTGACTTGAATGGTGGGATCCCATTGCCGTTCCAGCGTCACCAGACCGGAGTGGAGCAGCACGATGAAATCACTGAAAAGCTCATTCAGTAAGCCATCGAGCGGTGTCCATGGTTCTGGCGGCGCCTGGTTTTCGCGTACCAGCGCTGAAATGGCCTTGGTAAGTGCGATAGCGCGGTCTGCCTGCTGTTCAATGCTCCTGAGATCGGCTGCCTGAACTGATGCTGCGTCGTTCTGCATCCCCAGCATTTCCAAAAAGCAGCGCACGCTGGTCAAAGGCTGTGCAAGGTCGTGCGCTATAGAGTGGATCAGGGCGCGTAACGGGCTCTGCAGCATCACAAGCGCATCCGGCGCCGGGGATAAGTTAGTCGCAGCAGAATGATGTTCCTGGTCGATTGCGTCAGGATGTGCCGTAAACTGGCCCTTTGCGGCTTGGGGCGGAGCGAGCCTGCCAATCCTGTACCCTGCACCACGAACCGTATAGATGAGCTTTTCCTCATCGGAGAAATCAACTTTCCGACGCAGGTAGTTAACGTAAACATCCACTAGGTTGCTGTCAGTTTCAGATTCGAGCCCCCAGGATTCCCGCAGGAGGTCCTGTCGGCTGACAGTTTCCCCGGCATGGCGCATAAGCAGAAACAGAAGGTCGAATTCCTTGGGGCTCAGTTTGATCTCGCGTTTGCCGCGGTGTACTTTGCGCGATGCCGGATCAAGTTCCAGATTTTCCACGCGTAGCACGCTGAGCAGTGGGTCGGCTTTGCGGCGAAGCAGCGCGTTGGCCCGCGCAGCAAGTTCCTGGAAGGAAAATGGTTTGGTGATGTAATCGTCAGCGCCTAAATTAAGCGATTGAATACGATCAGAAACGCGGTTGCGGGCGCTCAGCACCATGACAGGGGTCTCCAGGCCCTCTCCTCGTAACTTTTCCAGCAGCTTAAGCCCATCAGTCTCCCCGAAATTCAGGTCAAGGATAATGAGCTTGTAGCTCTGGCGGCGAAGCTCGGAGAGGACGGTGACTTCATCCAGCGCGGTATGGACGGAATACCCGGCCGATTCCAAAGATTTGGAAAGAAACGTTGTTAGATGA
>JBARMK010000063.1:0-6963 GCA_049802395.1 Candidatus Angelobacter sp. | reverse complement strand
GTTAAAGGTGAGCTGCGAGGAAAGAATCCTGGAAAACCAGAGGCTATCTGGTGTTTCCAGGACTCTTTCATAAAGGCATTATTCGTAACGCAAGGCGATGATTGGATTCACCCTGCTGGCGCGTCGCGCCGGCAGGAATGAGGCCAGCAGCACGACCGTCAAGAGCAGGATAATTACAGCACCATAGGTGATGAAATCAAATGCGCCTACGCCAAAGACAAAGCGGGAGATAATGCGACTGCATGCCAGCGACGTTATAGTGCCGGCCACAATTCCTCCTATCGCCAGATAGGCGCCTTGGCGCAGTATGAGCCCGAGCACATTGGTCCTCTGCGCACCCAGCGCCATGCGGATTCCAATCTCCTTCGTACGCTGGACCGTTGAGTAAGCAACAACGCCGTAGGTGCCCATGGCCGCCAACAGCAACGCCAGTGCCGCAAATAAATTGACCTGGAACATTATCGCCCGGCGCTGTTGCAGATTTTTCTCAACCTCGGTGGCCATGGGTATGATCGCGAACGCCGGTAATTTCTTATCCAGCCCCCGGAATGCTTTCCGCATGGTTGGAATCAATGTGTGTGGATCAACCTGAGATCTCACCGCAAGGCTCATGTGTGGTGACGGAAACTGCTCATATGACTTATAGATTTCCGGCTCCGGCGGCGATTCAAGCCTGATGTCTCTGGAATCCGCAACTACGCCAATGATGGTTATTGACGGTGAAGAACTGGCCGCTGTCCCCAGCCGAAGATGCTGGCCAACAGGATCTCCGTTGGGAAAGAATTTTTGAACGAATGCACGATTGATCAATGCCACAAGGGGCGACGTGGCAACATCCGTGTCAGTGAAGGCTCTGCCCTTGATCAAGGGTATTCTCAGGGCATTAAAGTAGCCTGAGGTAATGGTTCGAACTTGAATTTCCGGAAGCTCGTTCGTCAGTGGCATCGGACGTCCTTCAATGAAAAACGTGTCGGAATCGGCGGAGCCCTGCAAGGGCAAGTCATCAATTCCGCCCACAGCCTGGACACCAGGCAATCCGCTGACTCGTTCCGCTGCTTGTTTGTAATAAGCAAGCTGCCGCGGAGAGTCAGGATAGAGACTGGCAGGTAACTGAATTCTGGCCGCCAGCACGTTTTCAGTCTCAAACCCCAAAGGAACGGCCAGGATTCGCGACAAACTCTTCACCAGCAGCCCCGAGGCAACCAGCAACACCAGTGATATGGCCAATTCGCTAATCACCAGCAGGTCACGAGTACGGCCAAAGTATCGTCCCAGTGATGTTTGCGATGCTTCTTTCATTGAAGTAACCAGTGACATCCGTGAGTTTGCATGCAAAGCCGGCACAATGCCGATAAGAACTGCCGTCAGGATTGAAAGCAGCATTGACACCCCGAAGACCTGGGAACTCATGACCACGTGAAAACCTCGAGGAATCTGGTCAGCGAACAGTCCCAATGTCTTCAGAAGCAATAGCGCAAACAGGATGCCAAGGCCCCCTCCAAACAATGACAGCAACCAGCTCTCCAGGAACAGCTGTCGCAACAAATCGCTGCGCTTGGCTCCCAGAGCCACTCGAATCGCGATTTCCTTCTGTCGCGAATTGCTGCGTTCAAGTTGCAGGTTGGTAATGTTGACGCAAATGATCAGCAAGACAAAGAAAACAACTGTGCTCAGCAACAACAGTGCAGGCCGAACATCACCAACAATCTGATCATGCAATCCCACCAGCGAACTATTGATGCCGGCATCTTGTGTGGCATAGTTCTTCTGCAAGCCAAGACTGACCTGCTCAATATCCATCTGCGCCTGCCGCATGGTCACATCGGGTCTAATTCTGGCAATGACTTTCAGGAAACTGTTGGACCGCTGAGTATTGTCGCGGACCAGCACCAGGGGCCGCCAGAAAGTCGGATTGCGGAAGAACCCTGGGATTTCGAAATCAAAATTGGCGGGCATTACGCCGATCACTTGGCTTGTTTTGCTCATGATAGATGGGCAAGTGCCAGAGGGATCGTTGCAATCCAGAAAAATGGTTTTACCGAGAATGTTCGGATCAGATCCAAAATTCTGCACCCAGAATCCATAGCTCAAAATAACAACATTATCATTGCCCTGATCACCCTCTTCTGGGTGGAAAGTGCGGCCAAGCATAGGCTTGCTGCCCAGGAGTTCGAAAAAACCGGGGCTCACCAGGCCAGCCCGCGTGAGTGTTGGGCCAGATGCGGTTTGCATGGCAAACGTACGCGTCACAAAGGCCGCCATGTTTTCAAACACATGATTCTGGGCCTTATAGTCGACAAAATTCGGCTGGGACATGGGGTTGTGTTCGGATTGCTGCGTCGTTTCCCACACGAGTACCAGTTTGTCGGGATCGTTGTAAGGGAGCTTATGAATCAGAACAGCATCCACAATGCTGAAGATCGCAGTGTTGGCGCCCAGCCCTAACGCCAGCGTTAGAATGACGATGATCGCAAAAGCAGGCCTCTTTACAAGGCTCCGTACACTGTAACGTAAGTCGCGAATGATTAAACCTTTCATGCTAACTGCTTCCTTTCGCTCAATAAATCCTTCTCTTGCTGACTCTTTCGAGATTGCAACAATACCGCTGTCGAGTAACCCACGATTGCCCATGTTTCCCAGCTAACCGGCTTCTGAGTTACCTTGAATATTCTCCACTTCAGAAAAAATCTCATTTACTTCTTCTGCCGATAGTCCTTCCATTTCCAGTACCGCTTCGGCTATGCCATTCACCATGTGATCGCCGCCAAGGCTCTCACTTAAAGCAATAATTAAACCGGCAACAGTTGGGGTCTGGAATATCTGGACCAGAGGCAGCCCTTCCACTCCAAATGTGCTTCGCAAGCGCGACACCACTTGGGTTGCAAGCAGTGAGTGGCCTCCGATTTCAAAAAAATTGTCCTCGGTTCCCACTGAGCTTTCGCGGCCAAGCACATCATTCCAGATGGCCGCAATTACCTTTTCCGCGGATGTTTGTGGCGCAATAAAAGCGCGCAGCCCGGCCTCGTCCGCTGCCGGCAAGGCCCGGCGGTCCACCTTTCCATTCGCCGTGAGCGGAAGTCTATCCAACACGATCAGTGCCGATGGAACCATGTAGCTGGGCAACTGGGTTGCGAGATAATTACGGAGTTGATCGGTGTTCGGAAGGACCAATGTTGGCCCTGCAGCCTGGTTTGCTTTTGCTGAGCTTCCCCGCTCTGGCTCATTGCGCTGAAGGGTGACATAAGCAACAAGCTGTTTGTTGTCCGGCGTCTTTTCTTGAGCTACCACAATGGCTTCGCGAACGTGGGGATGGCTCCGCAGCACTCCTTCAATTTCTCCAAGCTCCACCCGATAGCCCAGTATCTTGACCTGGTCGTCGTTGCGTCCCAAAAATTCGACTTCGCCATTTTCACTCATTCGCCCGCGATCTCCGGTTCGATACAATCTTGCTCCCGGCCCGGTGCCGAACGGATCCGGCAGATATCTGTCCGCCGTCAACCCGGGCCTTCCGAGATATCCTCGCGTGACGCCCTTGCCGCCAACGTAAATCTCGCCGCTAACTCCCTGAGGTACAGGCTCAAGATGTTGATCCAAAATGTAAACCTCGCTATTGCCCAGAGGTCTTCCCAGCGGTAGAGCCGCCCCTGCGTGCTTCTGACGGTTTTGCGGTATCTGGAAAGTAAGTACTCCCACGCTGGTTTCCGTGGGCCCGTAGTGATTGATAATGGTGCAAGTCGGCGCTTGCTCCCGGATTGCATCTACCAGAGGCCAGGTCAACACGTCGCCTCCTAATATCAAGGCATGCCGAGGTAGCAAGCCTTCATTGCCCTCGCCCAGCAGCGCCCGCAAATGCGCCGGAACAATCTTCAGATAGTCAACAGGATGATGAGTGTAGTATTCCTTGAGCAGCCTGGGATCAGATGCTTCTTCTTCTCTTACAATCACCAGAGTTCCGCCACCGCAGAGGGCCGGATACAACATGGTATAACCCAGATCAGCGGCAAAAGTTGAAATTAATCCCAGCCGAGCGCCTTGAAATATCTGCATTCTCTCCTGGATTCCATGCACATAATTGACCAGTTGGCCATGTTCGACCGCAACACCCTTGGGCTGGCCGGTCGATCCTGACGTATACATCACATAGGCTAAGTCCCATGGCTTTGCCCTCGTGATTGGCGCCTGTCTTTCAGGCGGCGCCTGGGCTTCCAATGCGTCCAAAAGCAGCACTTCTATGTCACTCTTAGGCAGCACTCCTTGCAGCCGTCCTTGCGACAGTACAAATTGTGCCTGGCAATCTTTCATTAGGTAGGCTAGCCGCTCTGCTGGCGAACGCGGATCCAGGCAGACATATGCGCCACCTGATTTCAAAATACCGAGCAGTCCAACCAGCATTTCCACTGAACGCTCCACGCAAAGCCCTACTACACTTCCCGGCCCAACCCCGCGAACATGGAGCATTCTGGCAATCTGTTCGGCCCGTTGATTCAGTTCCCCATAACTAAGAACCTCATCTCCGCATTCCACCGCGATGGCGTCCGGCGTGGCTTCAGCCTGTTCCGCAATCAGTTCATGCACGCACTTTTCCAGGCCGTACGGGCGCTTGGTTTTGTTCCACTCCACCACGAGTTGCCGTCGCTCGGATTCGTCCATGACCTTCAACTCGCTGGTTGTCAGTTCCGGATTCGTTACCGCATCGGCAAGCAGGATCTCGAAGCGCTTTCCCAGTTGCGACATCTCTTGCTCGCTGAACTGCGAACCGTCATAATGAACTTCCGCCCGCAGCGCCGCTCCCTGCTTTACGCAAACCAGCTTTAAGTCGAAACGATCAAAGCATGCGTACTCTTCTTCTGTACGGATCTTTAGGACCCCAATTCCCTGCTCGCCTGCGCCTTCTGCAAATTCAAAACAGATCGGGAAATGAAAGTTCTCCGGTGATTGCCAATACTCCTGCCATTTGCTGGCCTCGCGGCTCACCGCAGCAGACTCACGGGCCAGATCGATAAACGACATGTTCGCGTCGATCTTGATGGTTTCGGGCAAGTGCTTTGCGCACAGTCCAAGCAACTTTTTGAGCTCTTGCTGGCTCCGGCCGTCGTGGGTTACGCCTATCACCATTTCGCTCGTTCCAGTAAGCCGTGAAAGCAGGCAACGCCAGGCCGAACTCAATAACTGTGCTGCGGAAAGTTGGTACTTCACTGACGCTTCGTCCAGGCATACCCGGGTGGAGTTCTCAATCTCCCACATCACCCGTCGTGGTGAAAATCCGCTTTGCGCCGGCTTCTCAAGGCTTGGAAACTCAACCAGCGATTCCGCGCGATAGTGCGTATTCCAGAATTGCGGGCCTAGGTGGGCATCTTTATCCTCCAGCAACTGGTTTTGCAATTCTGCAAAGTCTGCGTACTGCATTGCGGGAGCTGATATCTCACCGGCTTCGATTGCATAATCCAGAAAAATCTCATGAATTAAGTTGGTCAGTCCGGTCACGTCAGAGCAGCATACGGGAAGGCTAATGAAGAGACGGTGTCTTTTCGGCGCGAAGCTAACCAGGCGTACTCGCATCGAAGGTCCAGTTTGCGAATGGAGAGAGCCATTGCTGCCATCAGACACTTGCAGCGGGGCATATGGAAGAATGCCCGGCTCTCCGGCAGCATTCTCCTCCACAGAGAATGCGGAGCCGGCGTCTGCAATCACCTGGACCGGGACGCTCATGCCAGGCAAACGGCAGAAATGAGTACGCAGAATTTCATTTCGTTCCAGAGTTCGTTCCAGCGCTGACCGGAGAGCGGAGTGATCAAGCTCTCCTTCAATGCTGACAAATAACCATGCCTGGCCGCTTAGCTCATGTTCCTGCTGCACTCGCCAAGCCCTCTCTTGCTGTGGTGAAAGGCGATAACCTTCTATAGTTTCGTATGGCATATATTTAGACCGTTCCGGGACAATTTTGAATCACGCAAAATGTTTCACGCTACGCGAGGGCTCATGCCCTGAGTAGAACCGTTGTGAGCTTTCTGTGCTGCAATAATGATGTGCGGGGTTCGGATATTGCTGAGGCCTGGATGGCGGCCGCTTCGACAACTTAAGAACGATACTGTTCTGCCATGGCAACCACGATACGGCGCTGGCCTTGATAGGCGGCGCGGCCATGCGCGACTAACATGTTGTCCAACATCAGCACGTCGCCTTCCTCCCAGCAGAATTCCACTTTTGCTCGGCCATAAGCGTCTCGAATTTCGTCAAGAGCAGCCACGGGAATCGGCGACCGATCGCCGAAATACGCGTTCCTGGGCAATCCCGCTTCACCAAACGTAGTGAGCAGTTCCGCGGAAAGAGCAGGATCCAGGCTTGAGATATGAAAAAGGTGCGCTTGGTTGAACCAGACTGTTTGGCCGGTTTGGGGATGCACGGCAATGGCTTGGCATTTTTGCCGGGTCTGCAGCGTTCCATCGGTCTTCCACTCAAATTCAATCTTTGAGTCCTTACAGATCGCCTCAATTTCAGCACGGTCTTCCGTGCCAAACACCTGCTGGCAGGATAAGTCCAGCCCAGAACCGTAATTTCGTACATACATGACGCCACGCTGTATGAACAATTCCTTTACGCGAGGATCAATCTCTTGAAAAACCTTCACGCTGTCAGCAATTGGAGTAGCTCCTCCGCTTGCTGCTGCCTTTAAGCAACAGAACCAGATCTTCATCGGCCAGGCCAGGGAATAAGACAGCTCATTGTGAAATGGAATTATCTGATCCGGCGGGTATTCAGTAGAGGTGTAAATGCCGCCTGTGATCTGATGCCGCGGAGTGGAACCGTAGACGTACTTAAGCAATCCGCCCTGCGAAGTTGACTCGGCAAACTGCTCGAATACTTCGGTTGTGTGAATTTTAAAGCCTCGAAACAGAATCGCGCCGTTTCGCCTCAGATGACTTTCAATAAAGTCTGGATTGCCCTTCGCCCAACCAAGAAGAT
>JBARMK010000062.1:0-16355 GCA_049802395.1 Candidatus Angelobacter sp. | reverse complement strand
TCGCGCATATTGCTCTCGCTGCTGGACCAGAAGGCGTTTGACCAGTCGCAACTAGATTTCTACCTGAAAATGGTATCGTCGATCCACTCTGATTACGAAAAGTCGCGTGATCTGCTGGCGCCGATGCAAAAATACACGCTGGCTACTGATCAGATCAACCGCATCATGGCCGCCACCGCAACGATTAAATCCGATTACGAGAAATCGCGCGTGCTGACCGGGCTGGCCGGAAAAGGCAAGTTCGACGAGAGCCAGATGACGAATTATCTGAAAGTCGTCGACTCGATGAAGTCAGACTATGAGCGCTCCCGCAGCCTGATAACGCTGATGAACAATAACAATTTGAGCGGACCATCCGTGACGAAGGCCCTGGAGAACATTTCCCACCCGGGAAATGACTACGAGAAAGCGCGCCTGATTACCGCGCTGGCGCAATCGAACAAATTCGATGAGAGCCAGATGACTGCATACCTCCGCGTGGTTGATTCAATGACTGGCGACTTCGAACGCTCGCGTTGCCTGCTCTCCCTGATAGAGCACAACAAGCTGAGCGATGCCTCCCTGGCTAAAGTGCTGGAAGCGGTTACACGGACCAAGTCAGACTATGAGAAGTCGCGCGTGCTGCTGGCGATGGCCGACAATTATGCTTTGGCCGGCGCGTTGCGGGAGAGCTACATCAAGTCCGCGGGTTCCATCAACAGTGAATTTGAGCGCAACCGGGCGCTGGCCGCAGTGGTGAAAAGAGGAACGCTCTAAGCGCGTGAGCCCGCAAAAACAAGAATTAATGCTCCACTATTGGGTTCCAGTTCGCAAATAATCGTTCATAGCGGCAGCTGTCAAAACTAAATCCCCGCTCAATGCGTCCGGTAACGGAGACGTTCCCGTTACCGGGCACCCGTACATCTGGCTAGACCCGCACATGGCCGGTATCATCATCAATCTGGAAAACGCTATTACCCTGGGCTAAGGAGGCGGACACAGTTCCGCGAATGCTTAAGGGTATTTGCCCCGGCGAATGGCCGGGATCTTCTTGAACGCGTTTGGCTGACTGCATCGGGAGCGCCAGAGCCATGAAATAGATGCATAATTGCTGTTTACACGAGTTGAGGAGTATTGATGACCCAGGAAGAAATGCGCCTGCGGGAGCCGCACGAAGGGATTAACCACTGGAAGCGCTGGGGGCCTTATGTAAGTGAGCGGGCGTGGGGAACCGTACGCGAGGACTACAGCGCATCCGGCGAAGCATGGGAATACTTCCCTCATGATCACGCGCGCTCACGCGCGTACCGCTGGAATGAAGATGGGATTGCGGGTATTTGCGACCGTCACCAGCGAATGTGTTTCGCGATCGCCCTGTGGAATGGCCGCGACCCGATCCTGAAGGAACGCCTCTTTGGCCTGACCGGCAATGAGGGCAACCATGGCGAGGACGTAAAAGAATATTACTTCTATCTCGATTCCACTCCGACGCACTCTTACATGAAGTATCTCTACAAGTATCCGCAGGCGGAGTATCCATACTCACGCTTGCTGGAAGAAAGCCGCCGCCGCGGCCAGGACCAACCCGAATTCGAACTCTTCGACACTGGCATCTTCGACGATCAGCGCTACTTCGATGTTTTTGTGGAATATGCCAAAGCCGGAGTTGACGACATTTGCATTTTCGTCACAATAGCCAATCGCGGGCCGGAGGCGGCTGAGATTCACTTGCTCCCAACACTGTGGTTTCGCAACACCTGGTCGTGGTTTGAGAAGCATGCCAAGCCTGAACTCGCGTTTGATCCAGCCTCCAACGCTATCCGCATACAGGAGCGTGAACTAGGAACATACTGGCTTTACGCGGACCAAGGCGGCATCCCACTATTCACAGAAAATGAAACCAACAACCAGCGGCTCTTCAACGCAGCCAATAAGTCGCCATTTGTTAAAGATGCTTTTCATCGATATTTGATCAATGGCGAAAAAACCGCCGTCAATCCGGCTCTGCAAGGGACTAAAGCAGCGATCCATTACAAATTAACGGTTCCAGCAGGAGGAGAGACAACCGTGAATCTCCGCCTCCAGCGCAGCAAGGCCACCATTCCGCCGGCACTGGCCCTTGGCGCTGAGTTCAAGAATACTTTCACACAGAGAAAGCAAGAAGCTGACGAGTTCTACGCAACCGTGCTTCCTGAAGCCGCTGATGCTGACACAAAGAGCATCATGCGCCAGGCATTCGCGGGCATGCTCTGGACCAAACAGTACTATCATTACGTGGTCCGCGACTGGCTCAATGGCGATCCTGCCATGCCCACGCCGCCGGATTCGCGCAAGAAAGGCCGCAATCATAATTGGGAACATATTCACAACGCTGACGTAATTTCCATGCCCGACAAATGGGAATACCCGTGGTACGCCGCGTGGGACCTCGGGTTCCATTGCGTTGCGCTGGCGCTGGTGGATTGCGAATATGCCAAAAGCCAGCTCCTGCTTATGGTGCGCGAGTGGTACATGCACCCCAATGGCCAGATCCCGGCATACGAGTGGGCGCTTGGCGATGTGAATCCTCCGGTGCACGCATGGGCCGCGTATCAGGTTTATCTGGTCGATCAGGCCAGGAACGGCGGCCGCGGCGACATGCAGTTTCTGGCTCGTATCTTCCACAAACTTCTCCTCAACTTTACCTGGTGGGTCAACCGGAAGGACGTGGAAGGCATGAACGTGTTTCAAGGCGGCTTCCTCGGGTTAGACAATATCGGCGTATTTGACCGCAACACCACTTTCCCCAGCGGCGGCAATCTGGAACAATCTGACGGCACCAGTTGGATGGCTATGTACTCGCTCGACATGATGGCCATAGCTCTGGAGCTCTCGCGCAACGATCCTATCTATGAAGACGTCGCCAGCAAATTCTGGGAACATTTCATTTATATCGCGCGTGCCATGAACCATATGGGCGATGACGGATTGAGTCTCTGGAATGAAGAAGACGGTTTTTTCTACGATGTCCTGCACTCATCTGACGGCGTCTCCCTGCCGTTGCGTGTGCGCTCCATGGTTGGGTTGATGCCGCTCTATGCGGTGCAGAGTATGAGTCCGGAACTTCTGGATGCCATGCCAGCTTTCAAGCGCCGGCTGGAATGGTTCATTGCGAACCGCTCCGATCTTACCCGTTATTTGGCGTGCATGCAGACGCAGGGCCATAAAAAGCGCAGATTGTTCTCCGTCGCCACACGTTCACAACTCCACCGCATCCTGGAAGTCATGCTCGATGAAAGGGAGTTTTTCTCGCCCTATGGAATCAGGGCGCTCTCCGCCTATCACCGCGAGCATCCTTACATGCTCGAGCTTGATGGGCAATCGCATTCAGTGCATTATGAACCCGCGGAATCGCGCACGGGACTGTTTGGCGGCAACTCTAACTGGCGTGGCCCAATATGGTTTCCTGTGAATTATTTGCTGATCCAGGCGCTGCGCCGGTTCCATGAATATTACGGTGAGTCATTTCGGATCGAGTGCCCAACAGGCTCAGGCAGGCTGATGAACCTGAACGAAGTCGCCGATGAGATCAGCCGGAGGCTCGTGAGCACCTTTCAGCGCGACAGCCGTGGTCACCGGCCAGTGCTGGGGCAAAATGAAAAATTCCAATCCGATCCGTACTGGCGCGACTATGTCCCATTCTACGAATATTTTCACGGCGATACCGGTGCAGGCATTGGGGCCAGCCATCAGACAGGATGGACCGGGCTGGTGGCCAAAATGATCGACGAGCTTTTCATGAAGCAGAAACAAGCTGCGGGAACGACAAGCAGCGGGCCCGCGGCGAGAGTTTGAGCAGCATAATTAAGAAGAGCCAGCCAGGATCTCCGGGCAACCTGCCGAGA
The DNA here is from genome assembly GCA_049802395.1 of Candidatus Angelobacter sp. GTDB lineage: Bacteria > Acidobacteriota > Terriglobia > Terriglobales > Acidobacteriaceae > Angelobacter. The sequence goes on along the minus strand of JBARMK010000062.1, from coordinate 12,492 downwards.
GCCGTTCCGGTTCAGCGCGTATGAGAAATTTGAAATGATGGCATGCAGAGTAGAACCGCAGAAACTCTCCCCGGGCACAGTTCACATTTGGGAGATTGACCTGGTTCGCGATGCGAACCAAGTGCCGTCTTGCCGAAAGCTGCTTTCCACAGATGAAAACAATCGCGCCGATCGTTTTTATTTTGACCGGGACAGAACCCGTTTCATTGCTGCACGCGCTGCTATGAGGACCATCCTCGCTAGGTACCTGAATAGCCCGCCGGAAGAGGTAGCTTTTTCTTATGGTGCAAAAGGCAAACCGGAGCTCGCATCTGGCTTGAGCGAATCAGGCCTGAAGTTCAACCTGTCGCATTCGCGCGATCGCGCCCTGTTTGCCGTGACGTTACATTCCTGTATAGGCGTGGATATTGAATTCATCGACCACGACTTTGCGACAGAAGAAATAGCACGCCGGTTCTTTTCCCTTCACGAAGTAAGCACATTGCATGCTCTCCCTTTGCAGAGCCGACCCTCCGCTTTTTTCAGCTGTTGGACGCGAAAGGAAGCTTATATCAAGGCTGTTGGCGATGGTTTATCGCTACCGCTCGATAGTTTCGACGTGGCATTCGGGCCCGGTGTTCCGGCAGCTCTGCTACGGACAGAAGCATCTCCTGACGAGCAATCGCGATGGATGATGTATGACGTTCCTGTACCGCGGGGATATGCCGCGGCCATTGTGGTGGAAGGAAGAAACCATATTCTTCAGCAACAAGAGTTGGTTTGAGTATGATTCAACATACATAACCTCCGGTAGAAGCAGCGATACCATTTTGGGTCTGCTCAGCAACTCCGTTGCGCATTGCCGCTCCATTGTGTGCTTCGGTACAATACTGCCTGGAGCGTTGAACCAAATTCACACGCTTAGCTATTTTAAATGCAGTCTCATACCCAACGGAGCCAAAGTTATGGCAACTGCGCCCGATGTTCAATCCTTTAAGTTCCAGGCAGAAACCGCCCAACTTCTTAACCTGATGATTCATTCTCTCTATACACAGAGAGAGATCTTTTTACGGGAACTGATCTCCAATGCATCGGATGCGCTGGATAGGTTGCGGTTTGAGGCGCTGACTACTCCCAAACTGGTGGAGGACAGCCACAACTATGAAATTCGGCTGAAGCCAGACGTGACAGCACGGAGCTTGACGATCAGCGATACCGGGATCGGTATGAGCCGGCAGGAATTGATCGATCATATCGGTACGATCGCTCGCTCAGGAACGCGGGAGCTGCGCAAACGAATGAAGGAATCGCAGTCTGCCGAAGCTGTCGCCGAGTTGATTGGACAATTCGGAGTGGGTTTTTATTCCGCGTTCATGGTGGCGGACAAGGTCACGATCCTGACCCGCCGTGCCGGCGAATCGAGTGCCAGCAGGTGGGAATCCGCCGGGGACGGCTCTTACAGCGTAACTGAAGCAGAAAAGACTGCCTGCGGGACTGATGTAACTCTCCATCTTAAGCCGGTCGATGCGGAAAACGGGATTGAAGACTACACCGATCGCTGGAAGCTCGCGCTGATCGTCCACAAGTACTCAGACTTCATTGCTTATCCCATCATCTATGAAGGCCCGCGACAGGAACCGGGAGAAAAACAGGAAGACGGTAAGGACATCCAGATCGAAACCAAGACGCTGAACTCAATGAAGCCGATCTGGACACGCAGCCGGTCTGACGTTAGCGACACCGACTACAACGATTTTTATAAGCATCTTTCGAACGATTGGACCGAGCCGCTGAAGATATTGCCCTTAAAGGGTGAAGGAACCGTTGAGTATGACGCGCTGCTGTTCATTCCTTCGCATGCTCCTTTTGACCTTTTTTACCACGGCAGCGAAGCAGGCCTGAAACTGTACGCCCGTCGGGTCATGGTGATGGAGAAATGCGAGGATTTGCTTCCTCGATATCTGCGCTTTATCAAAGGCGTAGTGGACTCAAGCGACCTGCCACTCAATATTTCCCGGCAGCGACTCCAGCAGGACCGTCATATAACCCAGATTCGCAAGTGGTTAACTCGTAAAGTGCTGGATTCTTTGACTGAGCTGCGGGAGAAAGATCCAGAGAAGTACCGCAGTTTCTGGAGTCAGTTTGGAAGAGCTTTGAAGGAGGGCGTCAGCTCCGATTACGAAAACAAGGAAAAACTGCTCCCGCTGGTGTTGTTCGAATCCTCCCACGATCCCAAAGAGCTGACCACACTGAAAGCATATGTGGAAAGGATGAAGCCGGAGCAGACGGAAATTCTATATCTCACCGGTGAGTCGCGAAAAGTGATTGAAAATTCTCCACATCTTGAAGCCCCGAAGCAGAAAGCCTACGAGGTATTGTACCTGAGCGATCCGGTCGATGAACTACTGGTGCAGCACCTGTACGAATTCGAAGGAAAGCGTCTGAAATCGGTTACCAAAGGAAAGGTCCATCTGGGGACGGAAGAGGAGAAAAAAGAGCTTGAAGAGCAGGTGAAGAAGAAAGAGGAGGAGTATGCGAGCTTTCTTCAAGCCTGCCAGAAAAAACTGGACGAATATGTGAAGCAGATTCGATTGTCCACGCGTCTGGTGGAGTCGCCCGCCTGTCTGGTTACGGAAGAACATGAGTACAGTCCCCACCTGGAACGGCTGCTGCAAAAAGGGCAGGGCGGCGGTCCCAAACAACGGCGCATCATGGAACTCAATTCCGGTCATCCGATCGTTGCGCGCCTGTATGACCGATACAGCGCAAACGGCGACGATCCGGCTGTAGGTGATTCGATTGAGCTTCTGTTTGAACTGGCCCTGGTCGCCGAGGGCTCCGAAATTACCGATCCTGGTCGGATGACTCGGCTCACTTTGGATCTGCTGCAGAAAACGCTGTAGGAATTCCGGGGAGGCGAAGTTATAGAGACTTAGATTGGTGGAGCTAGTCGGGATCGAACCGACGACCTCATCGTTGCGAACGATGCGCTCTCCCAGCTGAGCTATAGCCCCACGCGTCGTGAGAAGACTTGCTGGTTCGATTTTACCAGCGCCGGACAGTTCAGCAAAATATCACACCACCCGTACACTAAAGCTCGACAGGAAATACTCACTACCGCGCGGGCGGCGGGTCACGTTCACCAGCAACAGGCGCTTTACTTGGGTTACGATCAAGGTGCTGCCGGGCTCCTCCAACGCTGATGACAACCTCGGTTGCCGACATCGACTCCACGTTGCAGGTTTAGAACGTTGCCGTCACGAAGTTCGACCGTGTCGTGCGCCAAGGTTCCCAACGCATGGTTCACGCTGCGGCCCGATATATCGTCAGGCCGATCTCGAGAGGAAACTTGCGGGAGTTGAAGCCCTGTTTGCTGAACTCCAGAACGTGCTTGCCCGTACTCACGCGCACCGCCTTGGACGTTCCGGCCGAATTGCCGTCAATCTTCAGGTCTGCGTCCTGCGGGACAATGTCCACTCTCGCTATGGGAGGTAAGGAGGCAAAGAATTGGTAATTGGGTAATTTGGTAATTTGCGAATGGGCCCGACCGGCGGCGGAGAGTCAAGCCCTGGGTTACCCGCCTTCTCGCTAGACGGTCTTCTTTTTCTTGGGTTTCCTGACTTCTCGTTTTGGATGATTTTTGTTTGCCATGCAGCGATGATTGCACAATCGATGGGGCGAAGGCCAGCGGAAAAATTGCTCCACACTGTGTCTTCTGAGGTCCCGTCACTCCGCTGGTCGACAGGCGTCAGGCCCAGGCTGAATGAGGTGTGAAGTGATGGTGAATCCCGACAAAGGCAGATGCCTGCGCAACACTCCTACACAGATTCAGTGGTAGCAATCATACAGAAGAGCTACTTCTCCTTTTTCGCCTTTGCCACCATGAGTGCTTTGCCGCGCTCGCCCAGGAAGTCGGCGGCTGGCGGGTCCTGGTTGGCAAGCACCACAACGGTGTACGGCGACCCCAGAACCATATAAAGATGAGTGCTGACGCCGGGAAATCCGCCGCTGTGGCCTACGACGGTCTGCCCGTAGAGGCCCTGGATCTCCATGGCGTAGCCATAAATGCCGCCGCCAGGAGTCTTCCCATGCGGCTGAACCATCTTTTCGAAGGTCGCTTTGCTCACGAGCTTGCCGCTGCGCAGCGCGTCTGCAAAGCGCACCAGATCGGCCACGGTGGAGATTGCTCCGCCGGCGGGGCTGCCGATATCGTGCTCCGCCTCGTGCCACTCCGGCGTTGGGCCTTCATGGCTCATGTGCGTGTAAGGCACCACCAGGTGCGGCCGCGAACCGGGAATGTTGTTGGGATCGCTGTCTTTCATGCCCGCGGGATCGAAGATACGTTTGCGAATGTAGGTGGGATAATCTTCGCCGGAAACTTTTTCCACGATGGCGCCGGCCAGTGCAAGTCCGGCGTTGCTGTAGCCCCAGCTTGTGCCGGGTTCGAAGCGCAGCTCATCTTTTTCGAACAGCGGCACGAACTCGGCGGCGCGCTTGACGCCGTTCTTCATCATCTCCGGCGTGCGCTTGCCCAGAAAGTCTTTGAGGCCGGCGGTGTGCGAAAGCAACATGCCCACGGTAACTTTTTCACGCACGGTTTTGTTGGCGTAGTCGGGAAAGAATTTGCCCACCACGTCGTCATAGGAGAGCTTGCCCCGGTCGACCAGTTGGCCGATGGCCGCCGCGGTGAACATTTTTCCCATCGAGCCGATGGTGAATTGCGAGGAAGGAGTGAACGGAGTCTTGTTGGCGCGGTCAGCGTAACCCTCGGCCCGGGTCAGAATGGGCTTGCCGTCGCGGGCAAGCATCAGGATGCCGGAGAAAAGGCCGGCCTTTTCCATTTTGTCCGCGTAAGAGTTGAGGTCGCTGACGATGGCGGCATCACTCAGGTCCTTGGGAAGTGCGGCCTCAGGCGGTGCTGCCGGGCCCAAGTTGAAGCCGTCGATCTTTTCTTCTTTGTTCAGTACCAGGTTGAAGGTGAACCAGGCTCCGGTTTTGTTGGCCACAGCCAGCAACTTCATTCGGTCGGGCTTGGTGTCGGTGACTTCGCCGGCGCGGTAGCCGCCGCTCTCGGAACAGTCCTTCAAATCCTCCTGGGCGAGTTTGTCCGCCGCGAGGAACTTGAATACCTGGTCCGAGTAATGCTCCGCGCTCCACTTGGTCATTTGTTCAAGGTTGGGCGCGCTGCACATGCTGAGCCACTCGGTCATCAGCTTGCCGGGCGCGGTTTCCGGAAGCTTGATGCCGGGCGTCTCCGCGCTGGAAAAAGTCACGAACAGAAAAATGGTCGCGATCACACTCAGCAGGCCCGATCGTTTCATGGCAAAGCTCCTTTGTCGCGCTCCACAGGCAGCCTACAGCCTGGTCACTGCCCTTTCCGCCAGATAGCGCGTCGCCTTTTCGTTGGCGGCATCGTTATTGGTGACTGCCCCAAAGACCTGCACGTATTTATTTCCTTTGCGCACATTGTAGCCGACGGCCCGGCCCACGAATGCATCATCGCCGAGCCCGGTGACCCGCTTTAGCGTCGCTGCTGGGCGGCAGCATCGCCTTTTTGACGCCATCCCACATATCCGCTTTGTGCACGACCACGACGATTTCTTCGATCGCGCCGGCGGTTGCCGGTTTCAAGATGCATTCATTCATGTCGATCCGTTGATTGTAGAGGCCGTGCATGCTGGCGCCTTTGCCCAACGCGCTTTCCACTTCTGCCTGCGTAATCAGCGAGCAGGGTTCAGGCAGGCCCGCCAAAGCTGCCGCAGCCGGCGCAGCGGAGGAACCGCTACTGCTTGAGCTTGGGCTGGAGGGTGAACTGGAACAGGCGGCAAGAAAGAGGACCGCAAAGATGCCTAAAAAACGGGGAAACGAGGATGATGGAAGTTGTGCTGCTCGGTTCGCAGGGGAAATAATTCCGGCCATGCCATGGACTCCTGTATTCAGGGCTGATCGTTCCTAGGTTAATCCAGCGCGAATAGTATCCGGCACAGCGCACGAACGCCGCAACCCGATCATGGCAAACCACGATCACGGCGCGACTGTTGTAAACTTTCTTGAGAGGTCAACCATGGCAGAACCGACATATGAAGAAATGAAAGCGCGTCTTGCAGAACTGGAGAAGCAGGCCTCACGCCGCACCGGGTCACTGGAATTCCGCGTAAGCGAAAAAGGCGGCGTCAGCGTCTATGGCCTGGGAAGGTTCCCGGTTACGCTCTACTACGAGCAATGGACCCGTTTGCTTGACCAGGTGGACAATCTCCGCGCGTTTCTCGATGAGAACAAATCGAAGCTCAAGCTGAAAGAACCGAAATAGAAGCGCCGATTAAATGCAAGTGGCACTTTGGATTGACCGACAGGACGTTTCCGGACCAATCCCGCCGAGCTTCGTACTAAAAGGTAAAAAATGGCCGCTGCCGTCAATAAGCAAACGTCGGAAACATTCAAAGCCAGCCGCTGGACGCGGGGAAACTTCTGGTTTCCGACCCGCATTGAGGTCGGGCCGGAACGCGTGCTGCGCATCAAACCCAGATTTTTTGGCAGCACGGAGGAGAGCATCCCTATCACCAAGGTGGCTTCCGTGCAGATCAGCACTGGGTTGTTGTGGTCTGACATACGCATTGATTCCGCAGGCGGCACCAACCCTATTCTGAGCCACGGCCATTCCAAGGGCGACGCTGAAAAGATTCGTCAACTGGTTGAGCACTATCAACAGAGCGCTTCGCGGGCCTCATGAACAGGCCGAGCTAATTCAGAAGGAGTAAAACAAAAGAAAATCGGCAGGGAAGAGATGAGTGGCAGCTATTCCCGCCACTTCCAGTCCGCATATTGTTTTCGCAGCGCCGTCTTGAGCAGCTTGCCGGTGGAGGTATGCGGCAGATCGTTGACGAAGACAAAATCATCGGGCACCTGCCACTTGGCGAACTTCGCGCCTAAAAACAAGCGCAGCTCTTCTGCAGTGATCCGCTCGCCATCTTTCAACGCCACCACCGCCAGCGGACGCTCCTGCCATTTGGGATGCTGCACGGCAATCACGCCGGCTTCGCGCACCGCAGGATGGCTCATCAACGTATTTTCCAGATCGACGGAGCTGATCCACTCGCCGCCGGACTTCACCAGGTCTTTGCTGCGGTCCACCAGCTTGATGCAGCCATCAGGATCGACCGTGGCAACGTCGCCCGTGCGGAACCAGCCGTCGGCGGTCCAGCGGTCGCGCGTCTCCGGCGAGTTGTAATAACTTCCTGCCACCCATGGCCCGCGAACTTCAAGCTCGCCCATGGTTTGCCCGTCGCACGGCGCGTCGCCTTGTTCATTGCGGATGCGAACGTCAACAAAGGGCAGCGGCCAACCTTGCTTAGATCGCGCCGCATACTGCTGGTCTTCGGGCAAGCCCAGCGCTTCAGGCCGGGGGCGCGAAACCGTGGCTTGTGGCGAAGTTTCCGTCATGCCCCATGAGTGAATGATGTGGAAGCCGTGGCGATCAAGGTTGCGAATCAGGCTTTCCGGCGGCGCAGTGCCGCCGCACAGGATACGCACTTCGCGCGCTGGCTTCCAGCCGGCGCCGCGTTTTTCCAGCTCCGGCAACACGCCCAGCCATACCGTGGGCACGGCGCACGTCATGGTCACACGTTCGCGCAGGACCAATTCGAGAATGCTCGGCGCATCCAGATGCGGGCCAGGCAGGACGAACTTTGCGCCCACCAGCGCCGCCGTGTAAGCAAAGCCCCAGCCGTTGGCGTGAAACATGGGCGAGGCCAGCAGCACCGAATCATGCTGCGAGAACGCGCAGGAATCCGCCATCGCCTGCGACATGCTGTGCAGCACCTCAGACCGGTGGGAATACAGCACGCCCTTGGGACTGCCTGTGGTGCCGGAGGTATAGCACATGCTGGCGCCATCATGCTCGCTGAGCGCGGGCAGCTTCGCGTTTCCGCTGGCCTGCCTGAGCCAATCTTCATAGTCGGCGTATCCATGCTGGACGGACTGTCCGGGATGGCGCACTACAAAGATGCGCTCGAACTTCACCTTGGCGGCAAATTTTTCCAGCACTGGAAGAAGCACGTCGTCGACGATCAGAAAACGGTCATGCGCGTGATTGGCGATCCAGGCAATTTCATCGGGGTGCAGGCGCAGGTTGAGCGGATGCAGCACGCCACCGGCCGCGGGAATGCCAAAGTAGCATTCCAGGTGCGCGTAATGGTTCCACATGAGCGTGGCCACGCGATCGCCTTTCTTCAGTCCGGCAGAAAGCAGGCATTCGGCAATGCGTCGCGCGCGCTGATGGATTTTCTCCCAACTGGTGCGATGCATGGAGCGGTCAGGCAGCCGCGAAACGATCTCAGTATTGGGAAAATACCTTCCCGCGCGCTCCAGGATGGCCGTGAGCGTGAGCGGGTAATCCATCATGGTGTGGATGGGAGTGGACATTCAGGGGCATTCTAAATGGTTTCAGGGGAGTGCGGGTAAGGGGTGAAATTCTGCCAATGGGGTGGCTATCTTTCGAAAAGTAAATGAGCCGAAAACATAAAGACAACAACCTTGCATCTACAAACGACTCGTCTAGTTCCCAGCAAAGCTCAGATCAACTTGCAGGCTTCCCGCTTTCCCGAGTGATCGCAAATTCTCGATGTGTGCCCACGCGATCGCCCACACGCCCGGTTCTCGGTTCCTTCGTATCTCCTCGAGCAAATTGTACGCATCACGAAAGCTCTTTTCTGCCAGCTTTAGCTGCTCGGTCGTCATTTTTTTGTGCGCGTCGCGGTGGACTGCAAAGCTTTCCGCTAGTTCGGAGATGCTTACAACGAGTGTCTCGCTGTATATGGGTTCCAATTCATTCCATCTCTTAACTGCATTCAGGAACGGATAGCTGTCCGGGTTTCTGTGCGCCAGGGCCCGCTCGACGACCATTGACAGCCGCTCGACACTAGTGCGCGCTGTAATTGCCGCTAGCGCTGTTTGCTCCTCACGGCTTCCTTCATATCTCGATTTGAGTACCTCGTCCAGTGCTTCAAACCATTCGTCTGGTTTCTCGCTTGCCTTATCGGAATAAGCCAAGAGTCGAACAGCCTCAATCCAGCCCTGAGCTCCGCCTGGTACTTGGCCAGGGCCTTCCCGGACGCGAGCCAGCGCCCCCGCAATGTCATCCTTTCCTACCATAACCTCTGTGCTGATCTTACCCGTTTGCTCCGCATATGCGGTCAAGCGCAAAAGAGGGCCGAGGCCGCCGAACAATTTGGTGGCGTCTCTCAAGCGTTCTATCACCCATAGAACTGTGCATGGAATTAGAGCCAATACCAAGCCAGTCACTGATGCTATTGTGCAGCCCAAAGCTTGTACGCCAATGCTGTAAACCCGGCCATGAGGAAATGTGGCGGTGTATACGTGGCGAAATATACCGGTACAGAGAATTCCAGCAACACCAGCAAAGCCATGAGTAGCAATCGCCCCCAAGGGATCGTCCAGATGCCGCATATGGCGAACCATGAGGGCAGAGCCGACAATAGCAACGACAGCTCCTAGCGCGGCTTCCGCAAGGGCCTGTAGGGGTTCAACCCTACTTGCGTTCGCCGTTACTGCGACCAATCCGCCCATCATGCCCAGGACGACGCGTTCCAAGTGCGAGATTTCCCGTAAATCCCCTTTGGGAGTCAGATTGCGGTTGTTTTTGGGCTTCAGTATACCGACGTTCATTGCAGCGGCAGCAACGGCAACAAACCAACCGATCAACCCCCCCGTACTTGCGCCGATACTCGTATTCAGGAAAGCCTTGAAAAAGTTGTTCCAGAGGCTTGCGCTTCCGCTATAAAAAACACTTCCACTATTGAACCCAAGCCACCCAAACCAGAGAAAAAACGCGCCGATAACGGTGCGAAAAGTGTTTTCAGTCCCTCCCGCTATTTCTACTCTTCCGAGGAGGAACCAAGCTCGTTTGATGGAACGAGGTCCTATCCAGAGAGCAGCAGAAAGTCCGAAGGCAGCTCCCAAAACATGCACCACGCAGCCACCTGCTGTATCAATGAATCCCCATCTCTCGGCCAGCGGGCCCCCCTCGAAAAGCGAACCTGCCACAATAGGGAACGCGAAGCCTGCAGCCACAATCGAGGACAAACAATTCAAGAGAATCGTTCCGCGTTCGGTGATTGTGTTTGCTGTGATCAACGCAACAGTGGAGGCGAAACCAGCATTGAATGCGACGTCAAGCAGAGTGGAAATAGCGTCCGGGTGAATAGATTGCTGGATCTTCCAGCCAAAGAACACATAAGCTAGGAAGGCGCTTGCAAAAACAATAAGATTCTTGATCGCGCTCTGCCGCCGGTAGTTCTGGCGTACGGATCCGGCCTCAAATGCGATAAAACCGAATTGCATAAAATAAACGAGGATCGTAGCAATTAACTTGCCTAAGAGTACTTGTATGGCTTCATTGTCCTGAGGAATTTCCTTCAGCGTAGCGCTAGAAGGGATTGTCGTGAAGCCTACTGCTGCAAGAACCCAGAGCATAAGAAACACGAGAAAGAGGAACCCAAGACCGAGAGTATCTCGGCTCTTAGCCATTCCGGTGGTTTCGGAACCCAAGACAAGAGTGGGATTTGGTAGGACCGCTCGCCATGTCGTGACTAGCACAGCTGGTTTGGGATGCCTCTCCACGGGCGATTCCTGTGTCGTTGCTTTGAACATGCGAACTAGTACGTTGTTAGGATCTAGATCCTCGGTTCTACCAAATCGGATCTGGAGGAATAAAAAGACCAGTACTGCTAAGGCGGAAAAAAGCAGACACAAGCCAGCAACAATGAGTATATAGCTCACGATTGCCCTCCAAAAAGCACTACAAGGTGGAAAGTGATCAAGGCCATGGCCATAACCCAGCACCCGCATACTTCGACTATAGGATAATAAAAATCGTGATTCTTTCGGTGCTTGTTGGTTAAGTACTCGTGGATACGAAACTCAGTCTTCGCGGCAATAATCAGGAGAATCAACGAGACCAGAACGGAACCGACAAACACCGCGGAATATAGCGGGACGAAATTTTGGTTAATGCGAGGAATACTAGGCCCACTTTTCAGCAGATAGACAAAGTCCAAAGAACCGATAAAGACAAACAACTCTGTCGGCGAATTTAGCCTTCCGTCCTTGAGCCACTGTTTAATGCCACCAGCGGAGTGGGGTCTCGGCTTAACCAGCCATCCGATAAACAGCATGCTTAGCGGAATTGCAAACATCTCCAGGACGGTCTTAATTGTGTCCGCGTAGCGCATCTTCAGCTTGCCGATCTTAGAACTGAACGACGATTGTCCAAAACGGACTTAGTCTTGTCATTACGAGTGCGTCCCTAATTAACTTAAATTTGAGTGAGCCAAATAATAACATAGGCTTCTTCTTCCCTCGGAATAGGGAACAAACACGATATAATCGCAAACGGCAATCGGTAATTGCTCAGAACGGCCCAGGCCGCAAACTGATGGTCTTTGCAACTGAGTAAATCTCTGATGCGCCCAGATGGGGCCCGGCGGACGTCCTTCTATGGGACCAAAGCCACCGCCCAACTTAGGATCAACCGGTTGCTGCGTCTGGTTGGACTGCGCCGTTGGGGCGGGAGTGAGAAATACGAATGGATTTGGATGCCGCTGCAAGACGTCGAAGCGGGGCATGGGCGTGCTGAACGGCTGCACACCAAACGTAGGGCTGGGCTGCATGCCAGTGGGTATGCCGCCGCCGGCATCCGCGAAGGGATTGACCCTTGCAACTTGACCGCTGGCGCTGGGAAGAAATGGATTCAGACCGCCGATTGGAGCTAACGCTCCGCCGGCGGTGATCAGACCCCATTTAACCAGGTCACGCCGCGTTACTTTCCGTGGGAGTAAGCTTTGAGAATCTCAGCCCGGTTATTTCGTGCGTTCTGAGCTTCCCTCAGTCGCGTTTTCGACGAATTTTCCGACAAAAAGAAACCATCATTTCGATTGTCATTTTTGCTCATTTTTGTTGCGCTCCTTAAGCGATGGGAAGTCCGTCCGAGACCTCGATTAGGGCGAGCACGGTACGGAGTTAAGGAGGCTTGCCCGGAAGAGCGTACTGGGTCGCAACGTACAACAATGTGGCCCGATACTCAGCCTGAAGAGGCCGCGAGCATAGACCAGCGATACCCAATGAGTTATAAGAAATCGCCGTAAAGATTTGTAAACTTTAATGATTTAAAAGCTATTTGTTGTTCGGTTTATTCTTACGAAAATACAAGATGTTAAAAACAGGCACGGCTTCCGAATTCCGTTCACCCCCAACTGTTCTGACGTGGCGCAGCGGCGGGCTGAGCACTAATCCCTGAACTGATCCCTGAACGTCTGGCATTGATAATCTAAACACCGCAGAGAGATTCAGCTCGTACTCGCGTGGTGTTGTCTACGGCTAACGTTGCGCCTGCCGCTGAGTCTCTTAATAAATCAGTAGATCGGTAAATCCGGCCCGTTAATCGGGTTGGCTCAACCGTCGGATGGGGAGAACATGTGAACAACATCGGCCAGGACA
>JBARMK010000061.1:0-12057 GCA_049802395.1 Candidatus Angelobacter sp. | reverse complement strand
TGGCAAAGAAGGTCATATACGAGTAATTATCAATATTAGTGAAGGCCAGCAGACCACGGTAGGCAAGCTGACCATTGAAGGCAATGAAGCGCTGCCGGAAGGCCAGATTCGCGGCATGATTACCGCTTCTGAAGGCCAGCCTTATTCCGATTCCATGGTCATTAATGACCAGACCGAGGTCATGGACGGTTACTTCAACCTGGGATTTCCCCAGGTAAAGCTCGAATACATCACTCAGCCCGAAGCTGCCGATCCCCAGAAGATCGACGTCGCTTACAAAATCACCGAAGGCCCGCAGATGTTTGTGGACAAGGTGCTGATCTCCGGCCTTAACTACACGCGGCCGTTCGTGGTGGAGCGCGAGATGAAAATCGCCGGCGGTGATCGCCTCAGCCAGAGCCAGATGCTCGATTCCCAGCGTCGACTCTATGATATGGGCATTTTCAACGAAGTAAATGTCGCGGTCCAGAATCCCGAGGGTGCCGCCACCCACAAGAACCTCGACTTCCAACTTTCTGAAGCTCGGCGCTATACCTTTAATTACGGTCTTGGGCTGGAGGTCCAAACCGGGCAGCCCGGCGCGATATCCAACCCTCAAGGCAGTACCGGCGTGAGCGGCCGCGTTTCTTTCGATGTCACGCGAATCAACTTCCGCGGCCGCGACCACACCGTCACATTCAAGAGCCGCTACGGTAATCTGGAGAAGCTGGCCTTGGTGGGATATCAGGCGCCGCGCCTGTTTGACTCGCAAAACCTCACGCTCGACTTCACCACCTTTTATCAGCAGACTAATGACGTGCGTACCTTCACCGCCAAGCGTCTGGAAGGCTCGGCTTCCATCAAGCAAAATTGGAACCGTGCCACCACGCTGCTATACCGCCTGATTTACCGGCGCGTAAGCACGGATAATCTTGTAATCGATCCCCATCTGGTGCCGCTGTTCTCCAGCCCTGTGCGCGTAGGTATGCCGGACTTCAGCTATATTCGCGATACGCGCGATAATCCCATCGAATCACTGAAGGGCACATTCTCCACCTTCGATCTGGGCGTGGCCGCGGGAATCTTTGGCTCGCAGGCGAGTTTTAATCGCGTGGTGGTGCAGAATTCCAGCTACTATCAGTTTCACAAGCGCCGTTGGGTCTTTGCGCGCTCCACCCGCATCGGGGTGGAAGAGCCGTTCGGGACCAATGATTTTGTTCCGCTGCCGGAACGCTTCTTTGCCGGCGGCAGCACATCGCATCGCGGCTTCGGCATAAACCAGGCGGGTCCGCGCGACTTGACCACCGGCTTTCCGCTGGGCGGGGAAGCGCTCTTCCTGAACAACCTGGAGTTGCGGACCCCTCCACTGCCTTTTCCGTATGTTGGCAACAATCTGAGTGCAGTAGTGTTTCATGATATGGGCAACGTCTATTCCACTGCCGGCGATATGACCAACAGCCTCTTAAGATATTCCCAGCCCAACCGCAGCCTGTGTCTGAACCCGGTTGCTGGAAGCTGCAATTTCAACTACACATCGCACGCAGTTGGCGGCGGCATCCGCTACCGCACACCCATCGGCCCGGTAAGCTTCGACCTCGGCTATAACCTCAACCCGCCGGCATTTCCCATTTCGGCTCCGCCTCCGGGGACGGCTCCCTCATCGCAGGTGTTGAAGCATTTCAACTTCTTTTTCAATATAGGACAAACGTTCTGATGCGAGTCCGCCTCCAGTTCGCGATGATCGTGGTGCTGGCTTCCGTGGCCCCGGCCCAGGTAGTGGACCGCATGGTGGCTGCCGTGAACAAGCATGTAATTCTTGAAAGCGAACTGGACCAGGCGGCGCGAGTGGAGTTTCTATTGCAAGGCAAATCGATCTCCACGCTCACTCATGCAGATAACGTTGCCGTACTGGAACGGCTGATTGACCGAGCGCTGCTGGACCAGCAGATCGTAAGCCCAGCCATGCTCGATCCCACTCCGGAAGAGTTGGCGGCCAGGGTCAAAGAACTGCGCGAATCAATTCCCGGCGCTGCCGGTCCGGGCGACGATCGCTGGAATGCCCTCCTTGCTTCTTATGGCTTGACGCAACAGGACCTTGAAGACCAACTCACTTCGCAGGTCCGCATTCTCAGATTCATTGACCTCCGTTTTCGCGGTCTGGTGCGGGTGGAGAAGGACGATATCGCCGCTTACTATCAGGACAAACTCTTGCCTGAGGTGCGCAAGCGGAACGCTGCGGAGCCACGGCTGGCCGAGGTTTCCAGCAAGATCGAGCAGATACTGGCAGAGCAGCGCATTGACGCGCTGCTGGCTGACTGGCTCAAGACGCTGCGGGCCCAGGCCCACATTGAAAGAATGTTGCCCGCTTCCCCCGCCTCGGCAGCCGGAGCCACGCCATGACTGTTAAGACGGATGAAGCGGCGGCGCACATTCCCGCGAATACGGGCAAGAAACGCCGCTTCCGTCGGATTTTTGCCGCAGTCGTGCTGGCATTCTTTGTGGCGCTGGCAGGACTCGTTGTTTATCTCAACAGCGACTCCTTCCGCGAAGCCGTGCGCGCCCGGGTGGTGGCTGATTTGCAGCGCATGACCGGCGGCAAGGTAGAGATTGAATCCTTCACCTGGAAGCTCTCGACTCTGCAATTTGAAATCCGCAATCTAACCGTCCACGGCCGCGAGGCTGCCCATGAAGTGCCTTACGCTCATGCCGATCGCATCTCCGTCGGCATAAAAGTCATTTCTTTTTTCTCGCGCAAAATTTCGCTGGAAAAGGTGGACATTCAGGGTTCCGTTTTTCACCTGATGGTCTATCCCGATGGCAGCACCAACCAGCCTTCACCGCAACCCGGCGGCAGCGGTGTCGCTGAAGCCTCAGGGCAGAATATTTTCGATCTGGCCATTCGGCAGATTGCCATCGACAACGGCACGCTCATGCTCAACCAGGAGAAAGTCCCGTTCAATCTGGCGGGAAATGAAATTTCGGCCGGCATGAGCTACGTCCCCAGCCGGAAGGCTTATGACGGTTATCTCGATCTCACGCCTCTCTTGGTGTCCTATCGCAATGCCGCCCCATTTCAGGCTGAAGTGCATCTGAACTTCCTGCTGCGCGACAAAGAGGCGGAAATCAAGTCGCTCAAACTTTCCACGCGAAATTCTCACTTCGAAGCCAGCGGCACACTGCGCAACTACAACAATCCCGAGTTGGCCTTGGAATATCAGGCTTCCCTCGATCTAACTGAGGTCGCCAAAGAAGCCAGATTGCAGCAGCTTCGCGCTGGCCGCGCTGACCTGAAAGGCGCTGGTACTTATCAGAACGGGCGGTATTCCTCCCAGGGCAATGTGAACGTGCGCGGTCTTGAGTGGCGCGATTCCACTGTGCGTCTCGCCGGAGTCGATGCCGCATCCCCTTATGCGCTCACGCCTGAGAAAGCCGTGCTGCCACGGTTGATCGCACGCCTTTTCGGCGGCAATGTGCAGGGCGACGCGCAGATCGCCAACTGGAACCCGGGTGCTCCGGGCATCAAAGTCCCGCCACAGCGGGGAGCGGCAAGGCTGCATCTGTCCGGCGTCGAGATCGGCAAAGTTGCCGGCGCTATCTCAACCGCCCGCCTTCCGCTGAACAAGGTTGAGTTGGTGGGCAGCGTCTCTGGAGATATCAACTCTACCTGGACAGGATCGCCGGAAAAAGCAGTGTCAATTCTTAAGCTCGATGTGAACCCGCCGGCAAATCCCTTGCCGCGGGAAGTCCCCGTCACTGCCCAGTTGCAGGCCACGTACCACGGCGATCTGCGCACGCTTGATCTTGTAGGCCTCACGCTGGCGACGCGAGCGGTCCGTTTGAACGCAACCGGCGCACTTGGCTCGGACAAGGGTCAGGCCCATGTGTCGTTGAACGCCACTGACCTGCGTGAACTCCAGCCTGCTCTTGATGCGCTTGACCCAGGAACGCGGCTTCCCCTGGTACTGGAAGGGCGCGCCTCATTTAATGGTGTGGTATTTGGCAAACTGGATGCGCCTTCCGCGCGCGGCCACCTGGAACTGGAAAAGTTCGACACTGAATTCCGCCTGACCTCGGCCGCCGCAGTCAGGCAGAACGCCGCACAGGCCAAACCGCGCCGGCTCCACTGGGACGCGCTGACCGCCGATCTCAACTACAGCCCTTCCGCCATCGGGCTGCAGCATGGTACGTTGCGCCGAGGAGCAGCCCAGTTCGGCTTCTCCGCCACTGCGACGCTGCGCCAGGGTGATTTTGATGAAAACACGGGCCAGCTCAACTTCACACTGCATATCCAGAATGAAAATGTGGCCGATATTCAGGCGCTGGCGGAAACGCACTATCCCATCACCGGCCAGGTCAATGCAGACGTGCAAGCCACCGGCACTCTGCGCGCTCTTCAAGGCGGCGGCAAGCTGCAGATTTCCCGTCTCACCGCATACGGCGAGCCATTCAAGAGTTTCTCCAGTGATCTCCGAATTAACGGGAACGAGGCTGCGCTGGAAAACATGCTTCTCGCGCACAACGGCGCGCGGCTCAATGGATCGGTGGCCTACAACTTCGACAACAAAAATTTCCGCTATGACCTCACCGGCAGCAACATTGACTTTGCCGACCTGGCCGATATCCAAACCTCGCGGCTCAGCGTGCAGGGTAAGGCCGGCTTTCATGTGACAGGTTACGGCGCCGAGGACGCGCCGGTCATCAACGGGCAATTTGATCTGCATGACATTGTGCTTAACCGCGAATTGGTGGGGAGCATGACCGTGCTGGCTGAAACCCACGGGGAAGACGTGCTTCTGCGCGGGCGCTCGAATTTTGCCGAAGCCGAACTCAATGTTGATGGCAAGGTGCATTTGCGTGGCGACTGGCCCGGTGAGATCGGCATCAAGTTCTCTCGTCTGGATTTTGATCCCCTGATCCGCGCTTACTTTCAGGGACAGATCACTGGTCACTCTTCTATCGCCGGCTCCATTGATATCCACGGCCTTATGAAGAAGCCTGACAGCATCGTTATCACCGGCAATGTGAGCCAGCTTTCCGCCGATGTGGAAAACATCAAGCTGCAGAATAGTGGTCCCATCCACCTCGCAATCGAAAATGAGGCTTTAAAGGTGGATGAATTCCGTCTCGTCGGAACTGACACCGACATCGCGATCCAGGGTAGCGTGCAACTGGTAGGTGAACACGCACTCGACATGCAGTCGAAGGGAAAATTCAATCTTCGGTTGTTGCAGGGCTTCAACCCCAACCTGGTGGCCAACGGGCCGGCCACCTTCACGGTGAACATCGCCGGCAATTCAGCGCGGCCTCGACTCAGCGGAAGGCTTGAGCTTACAAATGCCTCCGCCTCATTCCTCGATCTTCCCAACGGGTTGAGCCAGATCAATGGATCGCTGGTCTTTGCCCAGGACCGCATGCAGATTGAAAAACTCACGGCCCACACTGGCGGCGGCGAACTTAACGTGGGCGGTTTTCTGGCCTATCGCGGGGGGCTCTATTTTGATCTTACCGCCACCGGCAGTGACGTGCGTCTGCGCTATCCTCCCGGCGTTAGCTCTTCCGCTGATGCTACGCTGCGCTACACCGGATCGGCCAAAGGATCGTTGCTCTCGGGTGACATTGTGGTAAATCGCTTCGGGATGAACCCGCGCTTCGATTTTGCCAACTATCTGGCGCAAAGCAAGAAAGCGCCCATAATTTCCACGCTGAACCCATTTCTGGATAACATGCGCCTTGATCTGCACGTTACCTCCACGCCGGAGCTGCGAGTGGAAACCTCTTTGGCCAAGCTTTCCGGCGATCTCGACTTGCATGTGCGGGGCACCGCCGCGCGGCCGGCCATTGTGGGGCGCGTGAATATTGCTGAAGGCGACATCTTTTTTAATGGCACCAAGTACCGGCTGGAGCGCGGTGACATTACCTTCAGCAACCCGCTCACCATCGAGCCGGTTATCAATATTGATATGTCCGCTCGCGTCCAGGACTATGATGTAACTATCGGTTTGCACGGGCAGGCTACCAGCGGCAAAGGTCTTAGCATGACGTATCGCTCCGATCCTCCGTTGTCCAATTCGGACATCATTGCTCTCCTGGCCTTTGGGCGGACACGCGGCGAAGGCGTCTACAATGCCAGCCAGCCGGGACAAAGCACAAACGACGCTACAACGGCCTCGAACGCGATTCTTGGCGAAGCCCTGAACGCTACATTCAGTGATCGAGTGCAGCGGCTTTTTGGCGCCAGCCGCGTCAAGATCGATCCGCAGTTCATCGGCTCGGAAAATAACCCCAGCGCGCGCGTGACCATTGAACAGCAGATCAACAACAACATCACCTTTACGTACATCACCAGCCTTACCCAATCGGCGGAGACGGTAATCCAGGTGGAATACAACATTGATAAGAATGTCTCCATCGTAGCGGTCAGGGACCAGAACGGAGTGCTGGGATTTGACGTTCACATCCGGCGGCGGAAGAAGTAACGCATGAACGGAAACGGAGCAGAACCATTCGCAGCGGAGCGCTTCTCCATGGTGGAGCAGCAGCTGCGCCAGCGCGGCATTCG
The DNA here is from genome assembly GCA_049802395.1 of Candidatus Angelobacter sp. Classification (GTDB taxonomy): domain Bacteria; phylum Acidobacteriota; class Terriglobia; order Terriglobales; family Acidobacteriaceae; genus Angelobacter. The sequence goes on along the minus strand of JBARMK010000061.1, from coordinate 5,519 downwards.
CGATGAGCGCCTGCTCGCGGCCATGTACAAGGTGCCGCGGCATGAGTTCGTCAGCCCACAGAATTGGGGCATAGCCTATTCTGACCATCCCGTGGGCATCGCCGAACAGCAGACCACCTCGCAGCCTTATATGATTGCCGCCATGATTCAGGCCGCGCAGGTCCTGCCGCAGGACCGCGTGCTCGAAATCGGCGCCGGCTCCGGGTACCAAACCGCGCTGCTGGCCGAACTCGCCAGCCAGGTATTTGCCGTAGAGCGCTATGCTTCGCTGGCTGAAACTGCACGTAATACGCTGGAGAGGTTGGGATACCGCAACGTCAAGGTCGTTATCGGCGATGGCTCGCTGGGCTTGCCTGAGGCAGCGCCGTTTGATGTGATTATCGTTTCCGCCGCTGCTCCAGATGTCCCACCGGCTCTGGCGGAACAGCTCGCGCGTGGAGGGCGTTTGGTCATCCCGGTTGGCAATTCGGAGCAAGTTGTGCAGCTTGTGCGCCGCGATCCGGAGGGTAATATCAGCGTTCGCACCCTGGAAGGCTGCCGCTTTGTGCCGCTGATCGGGCAGCAGGGATTTGCGGCCTGAGGGCAGCTCTTGGCCATTGGCCCTTCGCTATTGGCTTGTTTCTAGACTCCTGACTGTTTTCTTTTCCCGGCAAAAGAATTTCTCACGATCAGGTAAGTGAACAACCCAAAGAGCCAAAGGCCAATGGCTAAGTGCGAATGGCTGTTGTTAAACTATCCCGTGGCCCTTCTCACCAACTTCAAAACCACGCTGGAGATGATCAAGTGGGAGCACTCCATCTTTGCGCTCCCGTTTGCTCTTTGTGCGGCCATGCTCGCTGCTGGCGGCATGCCCACTGCGACCAAACTGGGCTGGATCGTTTTGTGCATGGTCTCCGCGCGTTCAGCCGCTATGGCGTTCAACCGCATTGCCGACGCGCGCATTGACGCCGCTAATCCCCGCACTGCCACGCGCGCCATTCCCGCCGGGGCGCTTTCGCAACGATTCGCCTCGATCTTTGTAGCCGTGGCCTGTGCGCTGTTTGTGTTGGGCGCGGCACGGCTCAACCGGGCGACCCTGTATCTCTCGCCCATTGCGCTGGCCATCGTGCTGCTCTATTCGTATACGAAGCGATTCACCCGCTGGTCGCACCTGGTGCTGGGCTTTGCGCTTGGAATTGCTCCGGCGGCCGCCTGGATCGGCGTCCGTGGTTCGCTCGATCCACGCATCTTGCTGCTCACCGCGGCGGTCACGTTTTGGGTGGGCGGTTTTGACGTGCTCTATGCCTGCCAGGACATTGAGTTTGATCGCGCCAACGCGCTGAACTCCATCCCTCAGGCCATGGGCGTGCCTCGCGCACTGATCATCGCCCGTGTTCTGCACCTGATTATGCTGGGACTGTTGGTGGCGTTGGTGCTCGCGTTCGGTCTGGGCAAGCTCGCCATGTTGGGAGTGGCTGTGGTGGCGCTGCTGCTGGCCTATGAGCACTCGCTTGTCTCCTCTGACAACCTCAGCAAACTAAACGCCGCTTTCTTCACCATGAACGGCGTGATCGCCGTGGTTTTCTTTGTGTTTGTTGCGGCGGATCTGCTGCTCAGAAGCTCACACCCGTGATACGCTGACTCTCCATGCGCGACCCCGTCGAACTGGAAATCTTCAAAAGCCTCTTCCACTCCATCGCGGAGGAGATGGGAGCGGCGTTGCGCCGCACCGCGTTCTCTCCCAACATTAAGGAGCGGCGCGACTACTCTTGTGCTGTCTTCGATGGCCGGGGTGAAGTCGTCGCCATGGGCGACCACATGCCCGTCCATCTTGGCTCCATGCCTATGTCCGTGCGCGCGGCGGTGGAGAAACTTACTCTCAATCCGGGCGATGTCGCGATTCTGAATGATCCTTTTTGCGGCGGCACACACCTGCCGGACATCACGCTGGTGGCCCCGGTTTTTCTGGATGCCAAAAAATCTAGAAGATCCGCGCCTGCCTTCTATGTCGCTTCGCGCGCGCACCACGCCGATGTTGGCGGCGCCTACGCGGGATCGATGGGCATCTGTCGCGAGATTTACCAGGAAGGCATCCGCATTCCGCCTATCAAACTGATCTCCGGCGGCAAATTGCAGGATGATATCCTCCGCCTTTTGCTCAACAACGTGCGCACCCCGGAAGAGCGCGAGGGCGACTTAAATGCGCAGATCGCCTCCTGCCACACCGGCTCGACTCGTTTGCGGGAGATCGTGGACCGCTACAGTCTCGCCCGGGTATGGCGCGTGCTCGACGAGTTGCAAGACTATTCAGAAAAGCTGATGCGGGCGTTCCTGAGCAAGGTCCCGCATGGCCGCTACGAAGGCGAAGATTTTCTCGATGACGATGGCGCCGGCTCCGGCCCGGTGCGGATCGCCGTTGCGCTCACCTTTCAGCCTGCTGCACCCGGAAAGCCGATCGTCATGGTGGATTTTACCGGCAGCTCACCGCAGGTGGCCGGCAGTATCAACGCTGTTGCGGCCATTACTTACTCAGCTTGTTTCTACGTCTTTCGCTGCCTGTTGCAGGAAGATGTTCCGGCTGCGGCGGGGCTGATGCGTCCGGTGCGGATGATCGCTCCCGCAGGAACCGTGGTGAATGCCCGCCCCCCTGCGGCGGTGGCCGGCGGAAACGTGGAGACCTCGCAGCGCATCGTCGACGTCCTGCTGCGCGCTCTGGCCACGGCCATGTCGGACCGTGTGCCCGCAGGCTCCTCCGGCACCATGAACAATCTGACTATCGGTGGAGTTGACGAGCGCACCGGCGAACCCTTTGCCTATTACGAAACTATTGCCGGCGGTATGGGCGCGCGTCCGGACCGTCCCGGCGTAAGCGGCGTTCACACTCACATGACCAACTCGCTCAATACCCCGGCGGAAGCGCTGGAATACGCCTATCCTTTGCGCGTGACAGAATACTCGCTTCGAAAGGGAAGCGGAGGCGCCGGCAAATTTCGCGGCGGCGATGGCATCATTCGCGAGCTTGAGCTGCTGGCTGATTCAGAGGTGACGCTGCTTGCCGACCGCCGAAATCGCGGACCGTATGGCCTGCAAGGTGGCGCCGACGGCGCTCCGGGAAAGACCGAGGTCATCCACCCCAATGGACAACGCCAGTCTCTGCCGGGAAAAACCAGTGTGCGGGTGAAGAAAGGCACAAAGATAAGGATCGAATCGCCCGCTGGCGGCGGGTGGGGGTAGCCGATCTAAGTACCGGGCCACCTCTGAACGGAGTAGCATATCTATACCTTCGATAATAACCAGCTGGTAAACATCCTGGCCTGGGGGACGGCCGACGCTTTTCGATCCCACAGGCCAGTTTTTTATTGTCGCCGACATGAATTCTGATACTCGCTCCGGGGTCTATCGTCTGGATAAGAACACGGGAAGTTTCACGCTCAATGTCCCGCTTCCAGCGGAACATGGTGGCCGGGTGATGGGTTTCACTGCAGATGGGCGTCACCTGCTTCAGGCAAACGGCGACGACCACACCCCTTTCACCTTTTCCATCTTCGATTGGGATACCGATCGAGGCGCGCTGACCCTGCACGGACACAGTCAGTTGGTGAACACCTTCGCAGGCGCCTTTGCCACCGCCGACAACCTGATTTTTCTCCAGGCGAATCCCCAGTGTGAAGTGTTTCGTTTCGATCCCGCCACGGCAAGCATTACCGACACCGGCCAACGCTTTCCTTCACTCACAGGATGGCAATTTCGCATGATAGCCGATGCGAACACCCATACTGTGATCCAAGGTCTTCCGGATAACCGAACGGCCATTTGGAAATATGATCCGGTTTCTGGAGCAGTTACAGCCGCTCCCGGCTCGCCTCATCCAGCGGGCACGGTACCGATGTTAATGGACGTGCTCCACCGATAAACCCGCTGGCTTTACTGCGGCTGTGGAGTCGGCGTTGGACTGGCCTGGTCTTTCTTCTTCCGGTTCAACACCTGGTCCAGCACGCTACCCAAATTTGGTGCTGGCGTCGGCGTAGCCTGCGGCTGCTGTTGACCCTGGTTGTTGCCGACCGCCGGGCTTGGCGGCTGCGATTGCTGCTGGTTCTGCTGCTTACCTCCCAGCGCTCCCAGTATCCCGCCGATGCCGCCGTTCTGTTGTCCGCCGGATTGCTGGCTGTTCGCGCCGCCGCCCTGGTTCTTGTTGCCGAGAATTGCCCCCAGAATTCCGTTCGTCAACTGGCCAGGATTTTTGCTGGTAGGCAGCAGGTTCTGCAATTTCATCTGCGCAATCTGCTGCACGTCGGGTGCGACCTGAGGATGCTGGAATGATCCGGTAATGATCACCGGAACCACGAGTTCGCCTTGATTGTTGGCCAGCGCCGTGTTCATAAACCCGCCGACCTGTGTCCCGCCTACTTGCTGGCTTAGCGCCTTATTCAAAACTGCGGTCAAATGCAGGTTGAGCGATTGATCTGCCAGATTAATCAGGCCCGCGGCCGCCATGGTACCGCCATCAATTTGGGCCTTCAGGTTGTTCGTCTGGGCCACGCCATTTTTTACGTCGAAATTACCGGTGAGCTGGACAAGGTCAGTAAAGTTTTTCGCCGCGCCAAAATTGTTCCCCAGAAATTTTCCTACCGTCGCCACTTCGTGCAGCAGGTCAATATTCATCAGCTTGCCGTTAGTGAGATTAATTCCGAGACTGCCGTTGAGGCTGCGCGCAATGCTATTGGCCGAAGAAGAGCTGAATGAGGCATTCACATTGGAGGCCAGCATCCCGTAAAGCGTCTGCTTCAGGTCTGAAACCGATGAGACGAGCTTATTGGCATCGACTTTGTCGGTCTTAAGATTCACCGCATATACCGGCTGCGCTGGCCGCATGTCGATGGTGATGGTCCCATTTTCCGTGCCTCCATAAATTTCTGAGGTGACGGGATTCATTTTGATCAGGCCGTGGTCAAGTGTCACATTGGCATGCGTCTTGTTCAGTATTAGGTCGTCATACTGAATGGTGCCCACCGTGATGGCGCCGCCACCGGTCATCTTGGTCAGGAGGCTTGGTTCGGTCTTGCTCTGCGAAGACTGCTGTGCTTCTGCCTCTGGCACGATGCGCCAGAAATCGCGCTCTGCCGTGGCGCGTTTTGCCGGCTGGGCCGGAGTGGCACTGAAAATCTGCTGCAGCTCGGCGACGTTGACTTTGTCCGCATTCAACGTGAATTGCACTTGCGGCGCTTCAAAGTTCTTGAGCGTCAGCGTGCCGGTGGCGTTGGTCTGTCCGATGCCCACTGCAACATTTTGCAACGACACGGAATTCTGGCTGAATGTGATATCAGAATTGCGGACCTGCACCGGTTTGGTCAGCGACGGCATCTTCAACGTAGCGTTGCTGATCTTTCCTGTGCCGGCAAAGGTCAAGGCAGACATGTTTTTGGTTGGCCCCTGTGCACGAACGTCAAGCGTGAGCGCACCGTCGCCGGACATGCCTTTCACCGCTGAGACACCCGCGGCCTTGGCGATGCTGATGATTTCTCCCAGGCGCGAATTGGGAG
>JBARMK010000060.1:0-1616 GCA_049802395.1 Candidatus Angelobacter sp. | reverse complement strand
GGACTTGAAGGGGCATTTTCTCATCTCATCAGCGTCGACGAGGTGAAGACTTACAAGCCCAGCCCTGCCGCGTACAAGCTCGCAGTGAAAAAGATGGGCGCCAATGCGGAGAGCATTGGTTTTGTTTCCTCGAATTTCTTCGATGTTGCCGGTGCGAAAGCTTTTGGGTTCAGAACTTACTGGGTGAATCGATCTAACATCCCTGGCGAAGAGCTCGGCGTCACTCCCGATGCCGTCTTGAAATCGCTCGGCGATCTGATCGAGATCGTAAAGTTATAGCGGCTTCAAACATCCAGCGCGGGCAGGCCTTACCCGGCTCGCATCGGCGTCTCAGCCGTTACGTCCATTTGCTCCCACGATACGTTTCACGCAGATTGCGGGCGCTTATTCACTGACGTCGTTGCAGGGAAACTTCGGGAAAATAGAGTCCTTTCTGCTCCCGCCGCCACCAGTTGCCTGTGGCTCGACGAAGGGTAAAATCGGTGAAGTGGTAGTCATAAGCCACGGCCCTGATGTAGCGTGGCGGCGCGTTCGGAAAGGGATTGCTTGCCAGCAGCGCCGTCACTTCCGGTGTTCCCTGCAGGAGACGGAGCATGAAATTGGAGAACCAGGGATTCTCCTGATAATTCCCGAGTGCCGCGAACCACATTTGCCAATCCAGGCGCGGCTGATAAGGCGCCACCCAAAGTGGACGGCGCGCAGCGTTGCCCGGCTTGTACTTGAAATCGTAAGCCTGCCAGTCTGACCGTCGTTGCTGCCTTCCACCACAATCTCGATGCGGGAAGTTGTCATCACAGCGAACAGGCCGTAGGTATTGGAAAGATAAAAAGGCGCCTGCCAGCTGATCAAACGGCGCTCTAGATTCGGCACTGCGCCGTCCTGTCCGAAGGTCATGAGCAGTTCGCTGCCACTGATCAACAGAATCAACACCGCCACTGTTGCCCTGATCGCTTTTCCGGCCCGCGCTGCCCATGATGAATGTCTGTCAGCAGTAGCGCGTGCCGCCAAGCGATTGACCAGCCGGCTCGGCAACCAGCGGATGAAAAACGAATCATCGAAAAGCAGCACGCAGAGAATGATAGTCAGCAGATTGAAGAAGCAATAGTTGCCGGTCAGGGCAATTAAGAGTTGAAAGCCCGCAATGATTGCCGCGCCAAGCTGCCTGAGCCTTCTTGGGGTGAAAATCAGAAGCGGAACCCCGAGTTCCAACACAAACACACCCACGACAGAGATCCTTTGAAACCAGGTGGGCAATTGCGAGGCATACCAAGCCAGCGGAGCGGGCAGGGGCTGCGTCCAATAGTGATACTCCAGTGCGGTCAGGTCACGCCACGTTGGATCCTTGCTCAAGAGCTTCACGGCACCTGAGAGAAACATCAGGCGGAATAGCAGCCATCGCCCCAGCCACACCACGGTGGTTGAAGCAGGGGAAGTGCTCAAGCCCCAGGGAGGCTCCAGCAGGCTCCACGGAGCCAGAAAAATCGCTAGAAAGCCAGTCTCCAGCAGCAGGATGTCCCATTGGAACGAGAGAAAATCCTGTCCGACAGTGACGAGCGACACGTAGCATAGCCAAGCCGAGGCCAAAGCCGGACCAGTGCCGACGCCGAGCGTTATCA
>JBARMK010000059.1:0-1669 GCA_049802395.1 Candidatus Angelobacter sp. | reverse complement strand
ATGACCAGAAACATACCGACTCCAATTACGACAAAGATAATAAACAGGAGCCACAGCGTTATTCTGCCGGTTGCTGCGGGCAGCGAATTTGCTGCGAGTGCGTCCTGGCCGTTTACATGATAGTTCTTTCCCACAGCCGGAAGCTCCTTGGTTCCGGCAATCGCGTTCCGGATCTCTGGTAATCTGCCGCTACCATAGACTGAAAATGCGGGCAGCCTTCCGGCCTTGGCCTCATTGAGAACCTCTACTTGAACGCCATCCCTGTCGATAATGCGATGAAACCCTCTCTTGTCGAGCGCCGTGAATCTCATAGATTTAGGAATTACCACACTCACTTGTTTTGTCGGGTAGTTGAGCCGGAGATGAAAGACCAGTCTGTCGCTCAGGGTCACACGGTAGCGAATGGCATAACGCGTCATTCCTGGGCGTAATGGAAAGCCAATGGCGTAGCGGCCTGGCTCCTTCCCGTTGGGAACCGGAGCAATTCCGACAGCAGGGCCTTGCGGCCCCGCGGCCATAGCCGAAACGATCTCAGCTTTTGGCGGCAGGTAAATTTCCAAATTGCTCGGACCAGCTTGGGTGCGTGGAGGTTTTGATTCATTGTCAATGGCGTGCAGCTCAGTCACGGTATAGTTCTTGCCATCAGACTCTACCTTCACAAGGGTGGCGTATCCTGTGAGCCCGGAAGCGCTGGGGACGGCATCGCAGACCTTGATTTGCGGAACCGTTCCGTGGCTCCAGGGGAGATCATAATTCACATTTCCATGCACGACCCGAATAACATATTGCGCGCCCGGCAGACGCACCGGCAGCGTGAATGAACCTTTGTCATCGGTTGTGGTATCGGATTCCTGCTCCAGGCCATGGGCCGAAAGCAGCAGGACCACACGGTCTCCCACAGAAGGCCGGCCGGTTGTTTCATTATGGACATAGGATGCAATTGAGTCCGCCCATGCAGACCCGCCGCAAGCCAGGGTGAACAGCAGCCCGATCCGGGCCGCCTTGCGCAAGATGAGACAGGCGGCACTCATCGGATCCCCTCATTTTTAGCCTGTTGCAAGCCGTTCGAAATTTTGCTCTTCCCTGAAAATTCGAATAGTAGGCCGGTTTCCACCTCTACGGCAGTCCCATTCTCCATATAAGGCTTGAATACCCATTGCTGCAGAGCGGCATTAATGCTCTCCGCTTGATCCGGCAGGGCATTGATTACATGAATATGTTTTACCTTTCCTTGCCCGTCAATGACGATTCTTACCGGCACCCGGGTAAATTTGGGACTGGTCTGCGCGGGGTCAACCTTGTGGAGTACATTCGCGCCGGTGGCATAGTCCTTTACACAACGGGGAAATTGTCCATCAGCAAAGGCACGATTGGAAATGACGGGCAGAGACATTTTGTCCATGCTCTCAAAAAGTTTTTTGAGCACCACGGGATCGCGGCTGGTGGCCTCAAAACTGATCACGTGGCAGCGAACGTCAGTGGCAAAAATGGCATGATACAAGCCCGCGCCGCTGTAATCCAGACGCGAGAACTCGCGACCGGCAAGCTGCACCGGCCTGGGCGGGACCTCAATATCGAGCGCAGACAAAATCGCCTGTTTTTGGGTGCGTTGCAACAGCTCCAGGGAATTGTTCACGGAGATAAAAAAAGTATCCTGCGCGGTGATGAG
>JBARMK010000058.1:0-11545 GCA_049802395.1 Candidatus Angelobacter sp. | reverse complement strand
GCTCCGCTGCTTGTCGGATCCATGATTACCGGATGGGCCATTTTTCTCCCTTATATTGTGTTGTTGCTGCTGATGGCGCATTTCTTCTATCAGATGCCGCTCCCGGCACATATTGTTGAATTGCTGTTGTTCATTTCCCTGGGGCTGATTGCTTTTCGCTCTCTTGGGCTGGTGATTGCTTCGGTGGCAAACACCATGCAGGAAGGCACGATCCTGGTGCAGCTCTTCTACTTTCCCATGCTCCTGCTGAGCGGGGCCACGTTTCCGGCGGAAAAATTTCCCCGGGTCATGCAGATCATCCACAACTTTGTCCCTGCAACCTATCTGGTTAAGGGCATGCAAAATATTATGCTGAAAAAGCAGGGCCTGGCCGATAAAGAGAACTTGATAGCTGTAGTCGTGCTGGTCCTCACGACCTTAGGTGGCGGATTGATTTCCATGAAACTCTTCCGCTGGGAAAAGGAAGAGAAGATTCGTGGCTCGGCCAAACTATGGATCCTTGTGGTTATGTTTCCTTTCATCGTGATGGGTGTGTGGCTGTGGCTGCACGGGTGAGGATTCAACGAATCATTTTCCAGCCGGCTCAGGAATTGGCGCTGTGACGGAATAAAGCGGCACTGGACCAGAAGGCGCTGTTCAACCGCCGTTATAAGATCGAGCACAACATTGGTGCGGGGCCGAAAATCGAAGACGTTCTCTTTGAATGGAAGATCACAGGCCACAACAGATATTTTGGCGATTAGTTATGTCACTAGTTCCAAAATGGGACGACTAAAAAGACTAGCTGCGACTGTGAAATCATCTGCAATGTGGTAAGTTCGCGTTATAGGTTCTTAATAATCTGAAACCTTAGATTAAAGTAAAAAGCGATTCATTTGGGCTATTGCAAAACCGCTGAAGATTACATAGACTCAACAGCAATTCCCAGATACCCCCTTGATGCAGCATTGACTGGAACGAACGGAGGTCGTGATGAAAAGGGCTCTATCTGTTTTTGCATTTGCCTGCTTCCTTGGTATTCCCTTCCACCTTTTTGCCTCATCCACGGTCATTAATTCATCAGGGCAACAACTGCTTTCCATTTTTGATGGATTAAAGCCTAATCCAATCGCACCATCTGCACTGGCTAATGGTGGTCAATCGCAAAGCGCTGTAGTTGGCCGCCTTACTCCGCGCCTTTCTGGGGTTACCCCAGGATTTTTCATTATTGAAGGCGGAAACTGCCCGGGAGGAGAGGCGTGCTCGGGTGGATTCGCACAAATCAATAGCGTTCCAGGCGGATGTGATGCAGGCGACGGTGAGGAGTGCGACATAAATAATTTCAGTTTAAACATCCAGGCTGGGTGCGCTGCCGGAGTGCAGAACATCTATTGCGGCGTAAATTGCTGCGTAAGCGCTATAACGTGCAACAACCCGCGTAATTGTGCGAGGTAATAGAAAGACCCATGAAAATATCGAAATGCGCATCATTCTGCTTCACAGCATGGCTGCTGATTTTTAGTTCAAACGTTATTGGCCAGAACGAACCGGCCGCTCCACTGCATCTTGCCAAAGCGTACCACCAGGGGCAGTTCAATGCCCTATTAGACGGCGGCGTCCAATATTGGGACCATGGCTATCTCATCGCTTTCGGAAAAAACGGCGTCATCGAGACAAGTCCCAGCACCGCGGCTGTCACGCTTTACAACAAACAAGGTCAGATAGCGCGTGAGGCGGTAGTCTGGATCGAAGATGCCGATCTTATAACCCTGGGCGACGCAGCAGTCACCTCATCGGGCAAGCTCGTGGTTTCCGGCGGGGTGCGAAATAGGGCCGGCGCGATTGCTACTTTTATCGCGGAAATAGGCGACGATGGCCACGTGCACCGGGTCATTCGAACTTCGCCGTTCTCTGCAAGGTTGCTTTGCGCACTCGATGACGGAACCGTTTGGGGTTATGGGCAAGACAGAGATGATCATCTGGCGAACATACCTAACTCGCTTCGGCTACGGGAATACAGCTTCGAAAAAGGCCAGCTTCATGCCATGCTCGATACTACCGCCTTGGACCCGGAAGGCTGGCTGCTGGATCTCGGGAGGTACCCAGGCGACATCAATCTGCGCTGCAATGCGAAGACGGTGGCCCTCTACAACGGAGGAAGCGGCGACCTTATCGAGCTCGATCTCAGGAGCAGGACGATGAAGGTCACCAAAGTGGCCCCGCTCCCGCCGCCGACCGAATTTACCATCAGCGGATTTGCACTGACAGAGTCAGGCGAAATATTCGCGGGGTTTCATGACCGCACTCAGAAACCGCAAAAACCGGCAATATCCGGTCTTTTCCGCCTGAGCCGGGACACTGCCGGCGGTGCGAAATGGGTCCCGGTAGAAGGAACGGTAGGGCCCTATTTGCATGGTTCGCCCATCCAACGATTGTTAGGAGCGGATGGCGACGACCTGGTCTATTCCAGCCTCAAAGACGGCAGGATGTTTTGGTCGAAGCAAAGCCCGCGATGATAATTTCTGCGTGCTGTCGAAGCTGGTTCAGGGGAATCCTTAAGGCGTGCAATCGGCGGGGGTTAAGGTTCCAACATCCTTGATCTGATCAGCATGCCAGCCCGCAATAATTTCTTTGCTGAGCATGCACACTCGGCGCTAACGCTTCTCATTTCTGGATCCGGCTGGCACGGCCCAGCCCACGCATTCTCCTTTTCGAGCGCATTAACATAAGCTTCGCGTCCAGTGCGCTCCACTCGTCCGAATCGGCATTTTTGGTTTCGGGTGATTGGAAAGTCGCGGGAATTTGGAGTATAAAGAAATGTTGCGCCCTTGATCGCTTCCAGAACTTGCGAAGCCACAAATGGCGCCGGAAAATCATGTCTACCAGCACAATCACAAAAGGTCTTGAAGGCGTAGTTGCGGCCAGTTCCGGGGTTTGCTATATCGATGGCGATGCCGGAGTGCTTGCCTACCGCGGCATTGACATCCATGAACTTGCTGAGAAGTCGAACTTTGAAGAAACCTGTTACCTGCTGTGGTTTGGCGGGCTGCCCAAGGCAGCGGAGCTTGCTGACCTGAAGCAAAAGCTGGCCGCCGAGCGCAAAATCGATCCTGCCATTTATGACGTGATGCGGCGCTTGCCCAAGACCGCCACGCCCATGGAGGTATTGCGTACAGCGGTTTCCGCGCTTTCGTTTTACGATTCCGAAGCTGAGAAGATCGACCATGACGCCAACGTCCGCAAATCCATTCGGCTGACCTCGCAGATTGCCATGATCGTTGCGGGCTATGATCGCATCCGCAAAGGCAAAAACGTAGTCGATCCGAATCCCTCACTTTCACACGCTGCAAACTTCCTGCTCCAGCTCAATGGTGAGAAGCCCTCGGCGACCGCGGAAAAAGCGCTGGACGTGGCCCTGATTCTGCACGCTGACCACGAGCTGAATGCCTCTACCTTTGCGGCGCGCGTTACCGCAGCCACGCTATCTGATATGCACTCCGCCATTACCAGCGCCATTGGCGCGCTGAAAGGCCCGTTGCACGGCGGCGCCAATGAAGCGGTGATGCGTATGCTGTTTGAGATCGACAAAAAAGGCGAAGACCCGGTGGAGCATGTGAAGAACATGCTGGCCAACAAGAAGAAGATTTCCGGCTTTGGCCATCGCGTTTACCACACCGAGGATCCGCGGGCGACCCACCTGCGCGCGATGTCGCGCGACCTGGGGCGCTCAGCCAATCCCAAGTGGTATGAGATGTCGGCCAAGATCGAGCAGTACATCAAAAAAGACAAAGGCCTGAACGCCAACGTGGACTTTTACTCTGCGTCCACTTACACCACGCTTGGTTTGGACGTGGACCTGTTTACACCGGTGTTTGCCGTTTCGCGCATCAGCGGATGGGCAGCCCACGTGATCGAACAGCTCGACGACAACCGGCTGATTCGACCCCGCGCCGACTACATTGGCCCGGCATATCCGAACAAGTATGTGGCGGTGGAGAAGAGATAGCAGCCAGTAATCAGCCGTCAGCATTCAGCCCTTGAATATTCTCAAACGTAAGAGAGAGTTCAAGGGCTGAATTATTTACGGCGGAACACAAGTTGGTGACGACGGCCTAACTGCCGAGAAACAGCACGTGGACGTAGGTTCCCAGCCGTACGTTATAGGCGAGGTAATAGCCAGGGTGATCGGGATCGTCATAGATCACGATGTCGTCGTTATCCCATAGCCAGCTGTTGGCGTAGTCATAATCGTACGGCGCCACCTGGAAGTAATAACCTCCCACGTCGAAGCGATCTATGCCGCCGCCGCGCAGCCGCCATACATGCTGCGGGCCCAAACCAGCCGTAAAACGCCCGTGCTCCCACGGACGGTCTAGATGATAGTGGGCGTCATTGCGGCCCGTATCGTGGCCGATCCAGCGGTCGTTTTCAGCATGAACGTGGGGAGCTTCCGGATGGCCTTCCTGGTCACGATAGGTAGGGCGCTGGCTCTGTTCGGCTGGACGCGGGGGTTGGCCTTGCTGCGGCGGTTGTGACGAACCACGATTGGGATTTTCCTGGCGAGTTGGCGCTGAACGGCCTGTTGCGGGAGCGCGGGCGGGACCGTGTGCCGGAATGTGTCCATTGCCCACGCCGCGGTCGCCGCCACCGCGCTGAGCGTTACCTTGCGGTTGTTGTGTGTGTGCTTGCGGTTGTTGACCGCGTTGCTCGCCTCGGCCCTGCGCGAACGCGAAAACCGAAGCCAGTGATACCGCCGCCAACAGCCCGAGTAGTCCGAAAAATTTTTTCATTCTTGATTCTCCAATAAGAAGGCGCTTTGGGGGACAGAGTCTGTTGCGAACAAACAGGTCTCACAAAGGTGAGATGCGGAAACGCGCACAATTTTATCGCTTTACGAATCTTTATGGCGATAGGAACCGTCGAAATATTGAACATGCGCTGGGCCGGGCGCGCAGTTGGGCGGCAAACCGCTGTCGGGGTCCGAAAAAGAGAAAGGCGTAAAATGGAAGCATGCACCGCGTTTATCTCGATAACAATGCCACCACTCCGGTCCTGCCGGAGGTGTTTGAGGCGATGCGGCCGTTCTACCTGGAGCAGTTCGGCAATGCGTCGTCGATTCACCATTTTGGGCAGCACGCCCGCGCGGCGGTGGAGAAAGCGCGGGCTTCGGTAGCAGCCCTGTTGAACGCACGGCCGGCGGAGATCGTATTTACCAGCGGAGGAACAGAAGCCGACAACCTAGGCATCTTCGGGCTGGTGCAGCGCGGCGACCATGTCATCACCTCGACAGTCGAGCACAGCGCGGTCATGAACAGCTGCAAGCGGCTGGAGCAGGTGGGATGCGAGGTCACGTTCGTTCCGGCGAACGGCCAGGGTGAGATTGATCCAGACGATGTGCGAAAGGCGCTGCGGGCAAACACGCGGCTGATCAGCATCATGATGGCCAACAACGAGGTTGGGGTAATTCAGCCGGTGGAAGAGATCGGCAAAATCGCACAGGAAGCAGATGTTTTCTTTCACACGGACGCGGTGCAGGCCGCGGGCAAGGTCGTAATCGACGTGCAGAAGATTGCCTGCGACGCGCTTTCGATTTCCGGACACAAGATCCATGCGCCGCAGGGCACTGGCGCGCTTTACATCAAGAAGGGGACGCTGATCCAGCCGCAAATCTACGGCGGCAGCCATGAGCGCCAGCGCCGCGCCGGAACGGAAAATCTGCCCGGGATCGTTGGCCTGGGCAAGGCCGCGGAATTGGCCCGGCATTGGCTTGACAGCAATGGCTCCGCGGAAATGGCGGCGATGCGTGACCGCTTGCAAAATGCGGTCTTGGCCGCGATGGAAGACGCGGGCGTAAACGGACTGGGCGCGCCGCGCGTCCCGAACACCACGAACCTGTGGTTCGACCACATCGAAGGCGAAGCGTTGGTGATTGCGCTCGACCTGAAAGGGCTGGCGGTTTCCAGCGGCGCGGCGTGCTCTTCCGGCGCGATTGAGCCTTCGCACGTACTGCTGGCCATGGGGCTTCCCCACCAGCGAGCGCGAGCCAGCATCCGCGTGAGCCTGGGCAAGCAGACGACGCAAGAAGACATTGACTTTGCCGCTAAAGTGATTCCAGAAACCGTGGCACGTTTGCGTGAAATTTCTCCGGCATACCAGAAGCAAACGGTCGGCTGACGGTCTGCTAGCCGCTTCCGAGATCCTTAATCGCTCTCTTATGGGCAGACCATCGCTGCCCCTCGAGAAGAGTAGCAATCGTTCCTCCCATTCAGGTTTATAATCTGCGCACCGCGAATAAGCATGTCTGGTTTTGAAGGAAAATCACTGTTCTGTCGCAGGGGAAGATCAATGGCGGAATCTGACCAAAATCCAAAGGACAGATTGCTCAAAAAGGTGGACGAGGCGCGAGATGCTAATCTCCGTTGGCAAGAGGTACGCCGTATCCAGTTCTTTGCACTGCTGCTGGTCTTTTTTACCGGAATTTCCCTGTTTGCTTCTGCTGTACCCCAAGACAACACTTCGGGCAATCCAAGCAGCCGGACGGACCAAGCAGACCAAAGATCTCCGGCGGAGTGCACGCTGCCCAACGGGAATAACAGGGCCCGTAGATTCGATGTAATCGTCATCGGAGCTGGGATTGCGGGGCTTAGCGCAACCCGGGAGTTGCAGCACCTGGGGCACTCAGTCCTGATCCTGGAGGCGAACAATCGAATCGGAGGGCGCGCCTACGTCGGATATATCGGCGATGGCAAGGTCCCAATCGATTATGGAGGGGCATGGATTCATGGCATTTCCACCAACCCGCTCACCGGCATGGTTGACGCCATGGGCTTCCAGCGGGAGCGCACCCAACTCGACCTTCCTTATTTTGTCAACGGCAATGAAGCCAGCAAGGAAGAGCAGGAAGTCTTTGATGAGGCAGTGAAAGAATACGAAAAGTCGGTAGAACTGGCTGCCACTTCCGTTGAGGACCAGTACGCGCTCTCTGAGTTTGCCTGCAGTGAATATAAAGACCTATCCCAAAAACACGTGCAACTGAAAGAGATTTGCCGCGATCTGGGGAGCAGAATTCCGTTCAGCAAGACTTTTTTTCTACGTGATTGCCGGCGGCGCGTTCGCTCGCCCAAGGAATTCTGCGCCATGGCAGACAAAGATTTGCGCGTTACCAGCGACGTGGCGGAAGACTACAAACCTGGTTCCAGGAAATTCAAAGACATCATCCCTTTGCTGATTGCCAATGCGGGCCCGCTGGAGAGCGCAGCTGAACTGCGAAAGACCTCGGCGGTCGACGGCGCACACTTTGAAGCCGGAGAGGATGACCTAATTGATAAGGGTATGGGCGCTTTTGTTGAGAAACTTGGAGACGGCCTGCCAGTGTGCTTGAACTCGCCGGTCACTGAGGTGGATTACTCCAGCGATGGTGTGAAGGTGAGTGCTGGAGGCAGAGTCTTTGAGGGTTCGCGTGCCTTGGTTACAGTCTCGGTAGGAGTGCTGAAGAAAAACAAGATTGCGTTCAAACCCGAACTGCCGGAAAGAAAACTCAAGGCCATTGCTCTATTGCAGATGGGAAACATGCAGAAAGTGATTATCCCTCTCAAGAGAGATATTTTGCCCAAAGAGCCGATGAACTCATGGATACTCTATGAAGGCGACCTTCCCAGGGAAGCACTGGATTTCGCCAGGAAACATCAGCTCCCGCTTGTGAATGGAACGCGGGTGGTCATGGCCTTCGTGATCAAGCCGCTCAACAAGAACATTGCTATCGGCTTCTTTGGCGGAGATTGGGCAAAGGCGCTGGAGGAGCGGTGTGAAGGCATAGAGCACGGTTCCGGCAAGAGCAACCCGATATGCGACGATCTCTCGATTGCCATTACCAAGTCCGCACTTTCCAACATTTCCGGGAAAAAAAACATCGACGAAGACATTCAAGATGAAGGAATCCAGGTAACGCGCTGGAGCCTGGATTCAACTTCCTTCGGCGCCTATTCTGTGGCGGAGCCTAAACAATGGTACCAGCGGCAGGTTCTTGCCGAGCCCGTACCGGACGTGGGAACAAAGCGTCTGTTTTTCGCTGGAGAAGGAACGGCCCGCGCAATCTATAACGGTTCCTATCCCGGCGCTTTCGAGTCGGGCTTGAAGGCAGCTAGAGATATTCATGCCGGAATGCTTGAAGAGAAGGCCAAGAAGGACGAAAAATTTTAAAGCCCGTTTTTGTTTGCCGGCATTGCTGACAGCCTCAACACATTCAGGTTTTTGTTTCTGTCGCTAAACGCTCCACACCGCTAACGAGTTTCGCTCGGCTTGGCCGCGTCTATGCTCCTGTTGCAATCGGCTTGCAGCGCAAGCCTAAAGCGATTCCAGAGTTGATGTATCCCGTCGGAATTTTTTCACCGGGGCTGAAGCCTGGGACTTTTGTCACCGTAACGCGGTCCTAAAGGGCCGCTCTTCACGGATCGGGACACAGATTTGCTTTAGATCGCCGATACTCGAATTGCTCCAAAACTGCGTTCGAACGCGTCTTTTTGGGCTGTTTACTCATCTATAATTGATTAAGTCCTTTGGAACTCATGTCAGCAAAGACCATTGCCGTAGCTATGTCGGGCGGTGTTGATTCGTCCACCGTCGCGGCCATGCTGCGCGCCGAGGGGCACAATGTGGTTGGCCTGACGATGCAGCTCTGGAACCAGCGCCGGCTCGCCGGACGCGAAGGCATGCCGGAGCAGGTGCAGGGGCGGTGCTGCTCGATTGACGACGTGTACGACGCTCGCCGCGTGGCCGAGGAGCTGGACATTCCGTATTACGTGGTCAACCATGAGAAGCGTTTTGAGCGCGACGTGGTGCGTCCGTTTATTGACGAGTATCTTTCCGGGCGCACGCCGATTCCGTGCAGCCTGTGCAATAACCACTTGAAGTTTGACCAGCTGCTGATTACCGCGCGGCAGATCGGCGCGGACATGCTGGCGACGGGGCATTATGCGCGCTGCGAGTTTTCGCCGGAGCGCAATCGCTGGCTGCTGCGCCGCGCCGCCGATCCCGCCAAGGACCAGACCTATTTTCTCTTCGGCCTGACGCAGGAGCAGTTGAGCCGCACGTTGTTTCCGCTGGGCAACATGAGCAAGCCGCATGTGCGCGAGCTGGCGCGCGAGCATGGCCTGGCGCTGGCGGAGAAGCCGGACTCGCAGGAGATATGCTTTGTTCCCGGCGGCGACTACAAGCGCTTTATTGACGCTTATCTGGCCGATCAGGGCGAGGCACTGCCGGATACCTCCGGCGACCTGGTCAGCAGCGATGGCCGCGTGCTGGGACGTCATGAGGGCGTCCATAATTTCACCGTGGGCCAGCGCAAGGGACTGGGTGTGGCCACGGGCTCGCCGCTCTACGTAATCAATATCAATGGCGCCGAGGGCAAGGTAACAGTCGGCGGAAGCGATGAGCTGCTGTCTCGCACGCTGATCGCCCGCGAAGTAAACTGGATCAGCTTCGACAATCTGCGCGACGAGCTTGCGCGTGTGGCACAGCCGCCCGCGGCTGTAACGGGCCTGCGCGTCACCGCCAAGATTCGCCATCGCCATGAGCCCGCCGCGGCCGTGATTGAGCCGGCGGCAAACGGCGAGGTGCGTGTCACCTTCGACGAGCCGCAGCGCGCCATCACGCCCGGACAGGCTGTCGTGTTTTACGACGACGATTTGGTGGTGGGCGGCGGATGGATCGCCGAGACGAAGAGAGACTAAGCGGGTTGGCAAGGATCCCGCGCAGCTTCTTGTCATCTGATCCCACCCTTGCTGCAAAGCTTTAAACCAAATCTCAGTTTCCCACCAAAGATGGGGCCATGCGCTCCTGAACCGCATAGCATGCATCCAGGAAGAATATGCTAATCAGGATAAAAAAGCCCCTGAAGTGCGAGCATGCAAATTACCGTTAATGCTCATCTGCCTTTCGTAGCGATCCAAGAACTTTCTGTCATTTGTTTCTAACCATTCATCACATAGAGCTCGTTTGTGCACTCCTGGAAGGAGAGTTGCTCTTGGTAAATCAGCGCACGATTCTTGTGCGTTCCAAAATGAAAAAATTTCTAATTCCAAACTTTACCAAGAGGTGGCATATATGAAATCCCTTCGAGCATTCGTACCAGTCGCACTATTGACGTTGGCAACGCTCGCTGGCGCACAGGCTTGGACTCCTCTAACTCACCAACCAACCTTTGGGGCCGGCACGGCCCTGCTACTCACTGACGGCACCGTGATGGTGCAGGATTCGGCTTTTACTAATCCCAACCACTGGTGGCGGCTCAAGCCCGACAGCAGCGGCAGCTATATCAACGGCACGTGGTCTCAATTGACATCATTACCTTCCGGTTATGACCCTCTTTACTACGCTTCGGCGGTGCTGGCCGACGGGCGCGTGGTGATCGTCGGCGGAGAATACAATTTCGGTAATTTCGCCGAGACCAACATGGCTGCTATCTATGATCCGCAAAGCAATGCGTGGACCAGCTTTTCCGGGCCGTGGTCGCAGGTGGGCGACGCGCAGAGCGCGGTGCTGCCGAACGGCACGTTCATGCTGGGTAACTGTTGCAACAATCAGCAGGCGTTGCTGAACGCTTCCACACTTGCCTGGACCATCGTCGGCCTGGGCAAAGCCGACGTCAACAGCGAAGAAGGCTGGACCTTGCTGCCGGCCAACGTTGACGATGGAGGCGTATTCACCATCGACGTGAGCAATCCCAATCACGTGGAAATTTATGACCCGGTTTCGCAAAACTGGTCGACCACCGGCAACACGCCTCCTGCGCCGCTCGTCGGGTGCAGTGAGATTGGCCCGGCCGTCCTGCGGCCTGATGGAACCATTTTTGCCACCGGCGCGACCAGCAACACGGCAATCTACAACACCTTCGCCAACACATGGAGAGCCGGCCCGGGTTTTACCGGGGGACTCGGAGTTGTGGATGGGCCCGCTGCCTTGCTGCCGAACGGAAATGTTCTTGTCGATGCCGCGCCTATCGGTGCATGCGGCACTTTTCCCGCGGGCAGCAAGTTTTTCGAATTTGACGGCACGCGCCTGAACGCTGTCGCTAACCCGCCGCGGGCGAACGCCGATCCATCCTTTGTCGGACGCATGCTGGTGCTGCCCACAGGCCAGGTGCTGTTTACCGATGGCTCCGGCGATGTTGAGATTTACACGTCTACTGGCACCTTCAACTTTGTCTGGCGGCCGACCATCAACAGCTATCCTAGCAACATCACCATCGGCGCTTCCTGGTACCAGATTCTGGGGACGCAGCTCAACGGCCTTTCGCAGGGCGCCATGTACGGTGACGACGCGCAGTCGGCCACCAACTATCCGCTTGTCCGGATCACCAACAACGCGACCGGGCACGTCTTCTACGCCTTTACCCATAACCACAGCACCATGGCCGTGCAGACCGGCGGCGTGCAGGTGTCAACCTTGTTCGATCCGCCGCTCAACATGGAACGCGGACTAAGTACCCTGGTGGTAGTGACCAATGGAATTCCATCAACGCCCGTAACCGTCAACGTTTTCTGACCGGTGCGATGAGTCGCTTCAATCC
>JBARMK010000057.1:0-2529 GCA_049802395.1 Candidatus Angelobacter sp. | reverse complement strand
CTACACGCCTGATTCTGCCGGACGTGTTTTGTCGGCCATCGATTCCGGCAACAGCATCAATTATGCCACTGCGGCAACTTATGGCCCGGACAGTTCGCTGACCGGCTTCGTCAGCGGCAGCGGGGGAGCTGCGAGTATTACCAGCAGCTTCAGTTACAACAAACGTTTACAGCCGGTGACCATGTCCGCCGCAACGTCGAGCCAGACCGTGTTCTCAATCGGCTATGACTTCCATGTGGGCAACGGAGACAACGGAAATGTTTTTGGTATTACGAATTACAAAGACCAGAACCGCAATCAGACATTTACCTACGACGCGCTGAATCGGCTGACCTCGGCCCAGAACGCGGGCACGGATTGCAACGTTAAAGTCCTTCAGAACAAAACCGAATATTGGGGCAACAACTACAGCTATGACGCCTGGGGCAATCTCCAGGGCAAGAGCGTGACTAAGTGTTCAGCCGAGAACGCGGTTTTCACCATGAACAACAATAACCAGGCGCTCTATTATCCCTACGATGCGGCAGGTAACATGCTGAACGATGGCCTGTTCTCCTACACCTTTGACCAGGAGAACCGCATTACCGGAGCGAATGGTTATACCTACACCTACGATGGCGACGGAAACCGGGTCAAGAAAATCAACGGCAGTACGGGAACACTCTATTGGTATATGACGCCGGGGATTGTCGGGGAAAGCGATCTGAGCGGAAATCTCCAATCGGAGTATGTATTCTTCGATGGTGAGAGAGTCGCGCGAAAAGATTTTCCAGGAAACGCAGTTTCCTATTATTTCTCCGACCATCTAAAAACTGCTTCTGTGATCACTGATTCGGCTGGGAACATCAAGAGTGAGTCGGACTATTATCCGTGGGGCGGCGAGCTGCAAATCACTGCGAATGATTCCAATCATTACAAATTCACCGGCAAAGAACGGGATGCAGAAAGCGGCTTAGATAATTTTGGTGCGCGGTATTACTCGAATGGGCTGGGAAGGTGGGTATCGGCAGATTGGAGCGCCACGCCAGTGCCGGTGCCTTATGCGGATTTCGGTGATCCGCAGTCGCTCAACCAGTACACGTATGTGCGAAATATTCCGACAACGCGCTTCGATGCTGATGGGCACGACGGTGGTACCGCAGCAGCAGTTTGGGAACTCTTTGCTGGTGGAGTTGACGTTTCCGCAGGGATGTGGACGGTCGGCTCCGTTGCGCTTCCCGGCATGCTCGGCGGTGGATTGGCATATGGAGCAATCAATTCGACCGCCAACAACTACGACACCGTGGCCAATGCGGAGATGCAGTATCAAGTACTTCTGAACAATTTGGCCGTGCAAATCAATGAGATGGCAAGAGCGGGCAAGTCTACCGAGCAACTTCGCAAGGAGTGGGAAAAACTCACAGGCCAAAAGTGGCCCCAAGACCCTACCACTGGTGCGAATCAGGATGCACATCATACGGATCCCTTAGCTGACGGCGGTGCTGATGTAGCAGAGAAGATCCAACCGATGCCTCACCCCGATCATGTGGATCACCACAAAAAGAAAGGTGATTTCAAACGATGGGGAAAGCGTGCACATCAGAAGCCAAAGCCTAAACCACCGGCGCCAACGCCAGAACCCCCAAAGCCGGATCCCCCAAAAACAGAGCCAACGAAATAGAGAGGAAAAAGCCACTATGGCAGAGGAAATGGATTTTTCGCGGCTTACACCCATTGAGAAAATCTCCGGCGAAGACGAAAAGGATACCTCCTTACTTCGAGGAATGGCGGGAGAAGCAAAACAATATTTGCTTTCTTTCAGCTGGTGCAAAGCCATTCAGAAGGGATGGTTCGGATGGGGGGTGGGAGGAATAGCCGCGGTCTTTCTCTTTGAGATCGACCCAGCAACTCCCAACGTCGATAGAAATCTTTGGGTAGTCGCAGGAGATTTGCCGCCTGCTTATATGGTGACAGATGAACTTCCTACTCCGCTCGACGCTCTGAGAACTTATGTGGACTTAATGGAAGAATGGGTCGATGCCGTTCGTGAGGGCAAATCGACCGCAGAGTGTATCCCGGTCAATACCGCTGCGACACGAGAAAACGCGGATGCTTTAGAAGCCAGACTTCGTTTTCTGAAGCAGAAGTTTCTGACGAAACAGGGAGCATAGCCGGGGCAACTGCGTGCGCAAGTCAAACGGCACTCTGTCGGCTAACCGCACGCTTTACTGGTACATGACGCCGGGCGTGGTGGCCGAGACCGATCTCTCCGGGACGCTCAAGAGCGAATAAATCTTCTTTGACGGCGAGCGAGTCACCCGCCGCGACGGCGCAAACGGCGCAGGCGGCGTTTTTTATTACTTCTCTGACCATCTGAAAACCGCGTCGTGATTGCTGATTCCTCCGGTTTAATCAAGGCCGAGTCGGACTATGATCCCTGGGGCGGCGAGTTGCAGTTCGTCGCGAACGATTCCAACGATTACAAATTTACCGGCAAAAAGCGCGACATCGAAACCGGACTCGACTACTTCGGGGCGCACTATTACTCGA
>JBARMK010000056.1:0-12035 GCA_049802395.1 Candidatus Angelobacter sp. | reverse complement strand
CATGCCGCGGCCAAAAAGGAAAATTACGCGGAAGCGCGCGATCTCTACAAGCAGCTCTCTGACATCGAGCCGGAAAACGTGCTTCACTCCCAGAACTATAAGCAGATGCTGGCCAAGCTGGGAGAGGACTCGGCGACGCGCATCCTTACTCCGGAGGAAGCGGCCCAGGCATTCATGGTGGAAGAGCTGGATGAGACCGCGCCGTCGGTCCACCAGTCCTACGATCCACCCACGGAGAAGGCCATCGAATCGGCATTAACGGATGCCGAGCTCTATGTTTCTTACAACGTTCCTTCCAAGGCCATTCCGCCCCTGGAAGCCGCGTTGCCGTTGGCGCCGCAAGACGTGAATTTGAACCAGCGTCTCGCCAGCCTATATGTGCGCGCGGAACGGTTCGGGGATGCGGCGCGGATGTACCAGAACCTGAGCGAAATCTATAGCGAACTGGGACATCCCACCGAGTCGGCAAAATACCTTGAGGCATCCAAGCGGTACGCGTTGCGGGCCCCTCAATCAGCCGCACCGCCGCCAGCGATGGCTGAGCCTGCCAAAGCTCCCAAGGCGACTTGGCCTCCAGAGCATACGGCGGCTGCGTCTGAGCCGATAGCGCAAGCTCCCGCGGAAATAGAAGCCGAGCCATCGGTACAAGAGTTCAGCTTTGACCATCATGATGCAATGCCCGCTGAACCGGGGCCCATTGTCGCCATGCGAGTTGAGCCCACCTTGCCGGAGCCCGCTGCTTCAGAAATAACTCTGGAACCTTTCCAGCTCGAAAGTTCATCTGTTGCGGCTGTACCGCCTGCGGCTCCCGCGCAAGAAATCGATATTTCCAATGAATGGGAGGAGATGATTGAGGTTGAGCCGGCCGAGACCGAGCCGGAAGCGCCCGTCATGATTGCGCACGAGCAGGTTACGGAGAATCAGTCGCCCGTCAGGGAAGTCGAACTGGAACCGGCGGCGCCTGTAGAACCCGCACCAGCCGCGCTGGAGTCACAGGTCGCGGACAAGGTGCAGGAAATCCGCTTTTACATCACGCAGAAAATGTGGGAGCCTGCGAAATCTGCCATCCTGGACCTGACGGAATTGGCCCCCGACGCGCCCGAGGTGACCGAACTCATCGCAGCAGTCTCGGCGGGACAGGCGCAGTCCGTGAGTCCGGCAGCGGTTGAACCAATACCGGTATCAGCGGTTGAACCAATACCGGTATCAATTGACGAACCTCCGGTCATGCCTGTTCCGGCGGAAGTTCCGCCGCCGAAAATCACTGAACCCGCGCCTCGCGTCCACCAGGGGCAGCGCAAGCCCATCGACGAGCCAGCGCCAGCGATGGCGCAGGAAGACATTCTGGATATTCCTGAGCCGCCGAAAGCCAAGCCGTCCGCTCAGCGTCCAGCTGCAACGGCCCAGGCGAAATCCACAGAAGACATTTTGGGAGATTTTGTTCTTGATCTGGAACAGACAGACCTCGCCGACTTTGTTCCTAAACAGCAATCCGCTAAGGCTCCAGTGCCTTCGGCGGCGCCCGCACCTGCACCTGCACCCGCCATGGAACGGCGCACCAACGGGAGTATGCAGGAGGCTGAAACAGGCGACGTCTTGAGTGACATCCTTTCTGAACTGCGTGAGGAAACCGCGGAAGCCGCTGAGCCGGAGGAAGATCCGGAGACGCACTACAACCTGGGCATTGCCTTCAAAGAAATGGGGCTGCTGGATGAGGCCATTGGTGAATTGCAGAAAGTGTGCCACGCGATAGACCGCAGCATCCCATTTTCTCAGCCGATTCAGGCCCTTACCTGGCTGGCCCAGTGCCTGGTGGATAAAGGCGCACCGGAGGCAGCCGTACGTTGGTATCAGAAAGCTTTACAATTGCCAGGTCTGGATGATGGCAACCGTTGCGCCATTTATTATGATCTGGCAATGGCCTACGATGCCGCCGGCGACAAAAAGTCCGCTCTGGCCAATTTCATGGAAGTTTATGGTTCCAATATCGATTTTCGTGATGTGGCCAGCCGCATTAAGGCACTGAAATCGTAAGATCTTCTATATACATCTAAACAACTAGAGCCAACCCCGATTCCTTTGAAGCTTACCTCCACGAATCTCGAGACGCCTCCGCCGCCACAGTCGCCTGGGCCGGTTCCGGACAATGCCGCAGAGATGCCAGTGTGGCTGCAACGGGTCTTTGTGGTGGTGTATGTTCTATTTTGCATCGAACTAGGATTGGTGCTGGTTGTTCTGCCCTGGACGCGGTTCTGGTTTAGTGAAGGCTGGTTGTCACAGTGGCCGGCCATTGGCCGCATACTGGAACAGGGGTTTGTCCGGGGCGCGGTCTCCGGACTGGGCCTTTTGGATATCCTGCTGGGAATTCTGGAGGCAGTGCGCTATCGCGACCGGCGCTGAATCAGCTCACCTGAAGCATTCTTAAAGCGCCTTTTTTGAAAGATCTTTTTTGCAAGAACAATGGCCGACGGCAATAAAAATCCGAACCCTGAACAGAGCGAACCGGAACTTCTTCCCGCGCCTCTGGCTTATCTGAATCCCGATTTCCTGGGCAGTCCTGACGGGCGTCTGTTACGCATCCTTTCCGAATACGCGGAGCCGCTCTCGCGCTTTCGCCGGGAGAAGATCCAGGATACGGTGGTCTTTTTTGGCTCGGCCCGTTTCGCCAGCCTGCCTGACGCGCAAAATGCCCTGACCATTCTGGAGAAACCAGGCTCCGCCAGGCCGGCCCAGCTGAATGAGCAGCCCGGCGGGAAGGATGCAGATGCCCTGCAAGCGGCCCTGAAGCGCGCCCACGCGGGAGTGGAGATGTCGCGCTACTATGAGGAGGCCCGCCGGCTGGCGCACATGCTGACCGAGTGGACTCTCACACTGCCGGGCAAACGCCATCGTTTTGTGGTTACATCGGGCGGCGGCCCCGGAATTATGGAAGCCGCCAACCGCGGCGCGCGTGAAGCCGGCGGCAAGACCATCGGCCTGAACATCCGCCTGCCCTTCGAGCAGTATCCCAACCAGTACATCACTCCGGAACTTAACTTCGAGTTCCACTATTTCTTCATGCGTAAATATTGGTTTGCTTATCTGGCAAAAGCGCTGGTGGTTTTTCCCGGGGGCTTCGGCACGCTCGACGAGTTTTTTGAAATCCTCACTCTGGCGCAGACGCACAAGCTGGCCAAGAAAATCCTGGTCATTGTTTATGGCAAAGAATACTGGAACCGCGTGCTGAACCTGGAGGCCCTGGCGGATGCCGGCACCATCTCACCGGAAGACGTGAATAGCTTCACCATGGTGGATACGCCGGAGGAAGCCCTTGAAGTGCTGAAAGACGGCTTGACGAAGTATCATCTGCAGCCGCAACCGGCGCGCCCCGTGCCGGAAGAAGGACCGGAGATCGCAAAGACGCTGCCTTGAGGCCGGTATTTAACTACCCGCTCAAGCCGCTTTCCGCTCGTCCATTTCTTCCACTTGCTTCTCCACTTTTTCCACCTGCTTCTCCACCTGCTTGATTTCAATCCGGTCTTTGCGGATATCGAGACGCAAGTGGGCATAGATGCTCATGTATTGGTTGGCGATCCACACCAGCGCGAAACCTCCGATGAGATAGCCGCGCCAATCGTCGTACAACAACTTATAGCGCGTGAGCAGGAGAAAGAAGGCGGTCACGTAATGGCTGAAGCAAAATTCGCAGATGAAGACGTAATAGAACTTGCGGCCGATGAAGCGGCGATGGCTATCACTCTGGCGCGCGCAATATTCGCGGGGCTCGCGGAAAATCTCCTCGTGTGTGACGGTCCAGGCGATGGAAGCAATGGGAATTGCCAGCAAAAACAGCCAGACGATTTGCAGGGCTAAAGGCACCCTTAAGAGAAGGGATTTAAGCGATCCAAGTTGCCTTGCCGGGGAATACAATGCTGGCGCATGCCTGCGCAGCTGTACTACATCACCGATCGTCGCCAATTTCCGGGTGGCCCCGTGGAACAGGAGCGCCGCTTGCTATTGAAGGTCGCAGAGTGCGCTGCGGCCGGCGTGGATTACATACAGCTACGTGAAAAAGATTTGGGTGGCCGGGCGCTGGAAGAGCTGGCGCATAAAGCCATGGCAGCGCTGGGCAGTTCGCGGACGCGACTCCTGATCAATTCGCGGACAGACGTCGCCCTGGCCGCAGGGACAGATGGCGTCCACCTGCCTGCTCACGATCTTCCTGCCAGCGAAGTCCGTGCCATCTTTGCCCGGGCCGGCTTTTCCCGAGCTCACGTGGGCGCGCTGGTCATCAGTGCCTCAGCGCATTCTGAGGAAGACATCGCCTACGCCGAATCTCACGGCGCCAATCTGGCGATTTTTGCACCGGTATTCGAAAAAAGTGGGACGGCAAACCCCAGCGGGCCGGAACTATTGCGCCAGGTTTGCCGGCGAACACACGCCGCAGCCTCGCCAATTCCTATCTTCGCCCTGGGAGGAATCACTCCGGAGAACGCAGATCAATGCCGCCAGGCTGGAGTGGCGGGGATCGCCGGGATTCGCCTGTTCCAGCAGAATGGCGTACAGGAAATAGTGAGACAGCTTCGAGGAAAGTGAAGCTTACTTTCTGCGCTGGAGTTCGCGGTCATCTCTGATCAGCCAATGCAGAAACCAGGTAATGACGGTCAGCAAGACCGCTCCGATGAGCGCCGCGGTCCACGTGGTGACCACGAAATTGGGCGTTACCGCCGCTGTCATTTTCAGCATGATGGCATTGATCACGATCAGAAACAGGCCAAACGTGATAATCGTCAGCGGGAAAGTCAGGACCCGCAGGGCCAGACCAAGGGTTGAATTCACCAAACCGAAGACGAGTGCAGCAATCAGCGCCGCGCCGAATCCGTGCAACTCAAATCCCGGCACAAAGTGGGCAACAATCAACAGAGACACCGCGTTGATAAGCCATCGGACCAGCAATCGCATCTGTGCACCTTCTCCGAACGCTCAGCCCTACGAGACATTATTGCAAATAACACGGCCTTATGCGGCGTTCTATACCCGACCAGCGGCCAACTTGCCACTACTTCACGAAAATAGCTTTGGGCATCATCACGTGCACGCCTTTATTGCCATCGACCAATTCAGTGATGTCCACGTCTGCGGCGACGGAGGTCAGCATGTAAGCATCGTCGCCGCTGAGATGCTTCTCGCTCACCATGAAGTCGACCATCTCCCGCACGGCGATGCGCGTAGCCTCATACAATTCCTGGTGAAAGCCCATGCTGATGTAATGCGTGGGAGTTTCCGCCCTCGGATATTTCTGGTGGGTGCCCTTGTGCACGATGAACTGCAACGTGCCGACCAGCGAGGTCTCCAGCGCAGTGATGTCCACTTCGCCATTGCCCTGGCCGGCGTGTCCGTCGCCGATCTCAAACAATGCGCCGCGCGCGTGCACAGGAAGAAACAGAGTAGTGCCCGCGACTAGTTCCTTGTTGTCCATGTTGCCGGCGTGGAGGCCCGGAGGCGCGCTGTCAACTTTGCCATACGCCTCTGGCGGAGCCACGCCCATGCTGCCGAAGAACGGGTGCAAAGGAATTTCAATTCCGGGCGCGAACCGGGCGATCATGCGGTCTTTATCCAGAGGGATGATCTTCATCTTGCGATACGGAAAATCTTCCGGCAGAAAGCCGCGCGTTGGGCCAAAAGCATTGTACGCGTACGGAATGGCCAGCTCGATTTTCTGAATGCGAACTTCCAGCGTGTCTCCTGGTTCAGCCTCTTCCACAAACACGGGCCCATTCAGAATGTGGCCGCCAGGCCCTTTATTGGTGACTTCCTTGTAGATATCGCGCAGGCTCTGCTGGACCTGGTCAGGCGGAACTCCGGCCTTCTCCAGTCCCGTTGGACTGTTGGTAATCAGCGTGTCAAATTCTACGGTATCGCCGGAATGGATGCGCAGAACCGGCGGAGCCGCGGCGTCGTAATATCCCCAGGCAACGGTTTTGGGCGTGGCTGGGAGTTTGAATTTCTGCGGAGTGCTGGGTTCGGCGGATTGAGATTGCGCCGCGGCGAATACGGGAACTATGAAGATCAGGAAAAGGAAAGTCTTGCGCATGTGCCTCCAGAAGACCAGCGAAGAATGCTGACACAGGCAAAGCCAAACCGCAAGAACCTACCTCCTTAGCAGCGTCTCCTCCGGATCCAGCAAAATCTGCTGCGTGCCTCCGGGAGCGGTGAGCGTGAAAGCAGTTTTGGCGTCGTCGGCAAAGACGAAAGCAAGAAAACGCGACGTTCCCTGACGGTCCACTACATACATAGGAACGGCTGTCACCATATCTTTGGCAGCGTGGTCTTCAACGATGGTCCCGGTGATTTTGACCTTGGAACCGGCACGGACGATGTGAACGCCCTGCAATGAGAATTGCGGAATAGCGTTGCCGTTTATCCAGCTATCAAAAAACCAGTCTAGTGACTTTCTGCCTTCGTAGTTCAACGCCGGCGGCATGATCTGCTCAAAAGCGCGCTGCAGGTCCAGCGTGGAAACTTTGTGGTTGGGCGCACGGGCCAGCAGGCCCTTGAGCGCGGAGAAGAAAAGGGCATCAGACTCCTCATTGCCGGCCTCGCGCAGCATGGTGCAGAGCATGTGAATCAGCCACGTGCCGCGGCCGTAGAGGACGCGATCATAGGCGTCTGGAAAGCGTGAAGAAGTGAGCCGGCGGCCAAGCGTGACCGGCCCGGAATCGGCGATGATGCCATTTTTGGTTTCACGCAGCAGCTCGCCGCGATAGTAGTTGAGCGCAGTCTTCATGTCTCCGGGATACTCTTTTTCCAGCATGATGAGCGCGCAATAGTTGGCCAGCGCCTCCACGATCCACTCATCGCGATAGCTCACCCAGTCCACGGCGTCACCCCACCACTGATGCGCGGTTTCATGCGAGAGCATAAGGCGGCTCAGCAGGAGTTCAAGGTAAGGGTCATTCACGCCCAGTGCGCGGCGGTCCGCCGGCGAGAGAAACGCCGTGCTGGAAAGATAAATCAATCCCGGCCAGGATTGGCTCAACATCCCGGGGAGCTGCGTAATCTCAAGGTTGGAGTAAGGAAATGGATCAAGTTGCGTGGAGAGGAAACCCACCGTGGTGGCAGCTTGTTCCGCGATCTGCTGGGATTGCCTGGTTGGGTCGGGGTTCCTGCCGGCGCGCGCCTCAGCTCCGGCCAGCGATTGTTCCACGTTTCTGGCGCCATAGGCGTGTATCTCAACATGTCCGGCGGTTGAAGAGGTGGCCGCGAACTTGCCCAGGTTAAAGCCCGCGCGGGAAATCGGTCTACTGGTAACAAAGCGGCTGGTGCGCTTGCCGCTCTCCACGCTGGTGGAAACCTGCTTGCCCGTGGCCACTACAGACCAGTCATTCGGATATTCGAAGGTGAGATCGAACGTGCTGAATAACGGACCGAGGTTGGGATACCATGTGCCCCGGGCGCCCACGTAGATCAGCTCACCGCCGGCGCTGAACATCACTGCGCCTGAATATCGGAATGACAGCTTTACGGGGTGGTCTTTCACCAGAGGTTCAGGCAGGACCACACCAATCAGATCGTCACCGCGCCGCGCCAGCTCGCTGCCGCTGATGGCCTCATTCTGGATAAACTCCACCGGCGCGCCGTTCATTCTGACTTCTTCGAGCTTCAAAAAGCGCGAAAGCTCCAGTACTACCGTACGTTGGCCGGACTGGCGAGGCATCAGCGTAAATTCGGCTTCAGCGCTCAGCTCGGTGGGCGGCTGGACCTTGACCCGCAAAACGTAGTCAGACATTTCAAATCGAGCGCGTGTTGTGGGATCTTCATCGCCGGCGGCCTGCCGCACCGAGCGCATGGGAAATGAGGTCCAGGTATCGTAAAACGCCGCACCGTTGACCACGCTGGCCTGGCCTACGCTCACCTGCTCGGCGGCATTGGTATCGAAAAAGACATCGAAAATACCTACCGCAGTTCCGCCAAAGCGAGCATGCAGGAAGCGCGATCCGGTTTCCGGCGCGCTGGTCATTCCCTGAAGTATGGGGAGCGCGTCACCGCGGGCCATCGTCCTCGCCGGTTCCTGCCAGCGAGAGATGAACTCCTGGGCGTCCTCGGCGGGACTGCGAAAACCCGAGCGCAGCTCCTGCACCACAGCGTCATCGAAAAAGCGGAAATAGGCCGATTGGAAGCGCTGCTCCAGCACCGCCGAATTGGTAAAGAGCGCCAATGAGGTGCGCTCGGCGCGATTCGGCGGGACCATCAGAACTTCTCCCACACCTTCAAAGACCGCTCCGGTTACGTGCCCGTTGACTTCGCGGAGAAGCGCCAGGGTCCCGTCGCTGATGGAGATGTGCAGGTCCTCGCGCAGAATGGAGACGTCGCGGACCTGGTAAACATCCTTGGGATCGAACGATGGATTAAGAAGCTCCCGGTACAGCGCTACTGCGCTTGAGGCCTGAACCGGAGCCTGTCCATAGGCCGCGCCGGCAAGGGCGGCAAAAAGCACTAGCACCTTGGTCACTTTAAGGGCAAAGACACGCGTCATAGACATGCCATAATCGCTTAGACTTCTTATCGCGTGAAATCGATTATTACATTTTGTGCCGTTGCGATGTTTTGTACTGCCGCCACGGCGGACACCATCGTGCTCAAAAACGGTGATCGCATCCACGCCGATTCCGTGCAGGAACGCAACGGGCGGGTGGAATACACCCTCGGCGACAACACCATGACCATTCCCAGGTCGATCGTGGTGCGCATTGAAAAAGGTCCGGCCCCTTCGCTTGCGCCGCCCGCCGCCACAGCCGCAATTGACCCCTCGCCGATGCACGAAGAAATGGATGTCCCAGGCGATCTGGTGGCCCGTGTAATACGCAACGGCGCGGTAGATGCCGCAGCGCTGAAGACCATTGAAAGCGAAAATGCTCCGCTGCAGTCGGCCGCGGCCAACTCCATTGCGGCAAATTTTGAAGAGAAGCACAATAACTATTCCGCCGCCGCGCGATACCTGCAGTCGGCGCTGGTCTACCTGCCCTCTCACCCCGTTCTGCTGGAAAACTATGCGGCCGTACTTTTGCAGTTGGGCCGGTCCGAAGAAGCTTTGGAGCGGGCCTTGGAGGCCGCACGAGTCAGCCCGGAATCTGCCGACGCCTTCATGCTGCTGGGCTACGCGTATTACCGGAATGACCATAATCGCGACGCTATTGCGGCATTAAAAAAATCGTTACAGCTTCGCCCAGAGCCAGTGACACAAGAGTTATTGGCCCGCGTGGAGCGCGAATCCAGGACTGAAGCTGACTTCCACCAGCAGGAGAGCAGCCACTTTACCTTGCGCTATGAGGGTGGACGTGTCGCGGACACGCTGCGTACGCAGATTCTGGAAAACCTGGAACAGGACTACAAAGATCTTTTCAATGATTTGGGCGCTGCGCCCCGGAACGTCTTTGTCTCGCTCTATACCGGCCAGGCATTCTTTGACGTGACCCAGGCGGCAGCGTGGACTGCCGCGCTGAATGACGGCAAGATCCGCATTCCAATTTCCGGCATCAATTCGGTCACGCCGGAACTGGCCCACGTGATGCGTCACGAGCTGACGCATTCCTTTGTCGGGCAGATCACCCATGAGCGTGCGCCAACCTGGCTGAATGAAGGAATTGCTGAGATGGAAGAAGGCAGGACAACGGCGGCGATCGGTCAACGCCTCGCTGCTCTTTATATTTCAGGACGGCAGGTCCCGCTGAACCAACTGGAAGGCGAATTTCAGAATTACAGCTCCACTGAAGCTGCCGTGGCCTATGCTGAAAGCCTGGTGGCGGTGGAGTACATCCGCAACACCTACGGCATGAGCGATGTCGCCCGATTGTTACAGCGGCTGGGCGAAGGCCAATCCACCGAGTCCGCCCTGCGCAGCACCATCCATGGCGGATACGCAGAACTGGAGACAGAAATTAAAGATTACCTAAAGAAGAATTACGGTTCCTGAACCCCGACTGTTTGCGTCGGCTCGCCGCGACCCGAGTCCTCTATCCTATGTGGAAATGTACTTTAATTGTTGTTTCAACTTCCACGGGCTCTCCATTGAATACATCTATCAGAGCAGCGGCTTTCTGGTAGCATTTCAACATGAAGCGTTTGCTGGTCATTTCCGGGATTGTGGTAGCGGTCCTGCTTCTGATTGTTGTTCTGGTACCGCTGTTCATCAACGTCGATAGTTTCCGTCCTGAACTGGAAAAGAAGATCGGCGCGGCCCTCAACCGCAATGTGAAGATCGGAAAGCTGGACGCTTCCCTCCTGAGCGGCGGCGCCTCCGCCACAGACATTTCAATCTCAGACGATCCGGCTTTCAATAAAGGCCCGTTCCTGCACGCCTCATCGGTCAAGATTGGCGTGGAGCTGATGCCGCTCATCTTCTCCAAGCAGCTCAAGGTAACTGGCATCACCGTGCAGAAGCCGGAAATCACGCTGCTGAAGAACGCCGCGGGCAAGTGGAATTATTCGACCATCGGCGCCACGGCCCAGAAGAGCTCTGAGCCCGAGAGCAAAACGTCGTCTCAGGTTTCCGTGGCGAAATTTGAAATCGTTGACGGCACCGTGCGCGTAGGCCGCAGCGGTGAGGCTGCTGCCAAGGAGAGTGTTTACCAGAACGTGAACCTGGTGGCGCGCGACATTTCTGCCACCGGCGCCATGCCATTTACCCTCTCCGCAGCATTGCCGGGCGATGGCAAACTGAATTTAGAGGGCCAGGCTGGCCCATTGAATCCCACGGACGCCGCTAAGAGCCCGCTCGACGCCAAAATCACGCTCAAGCACGCGGACCTTAATGCCACCGAATTTGTCGACCCCAATTCCGGATTGGGTGGCACTCTGGATTTTGACGGCCAGGTGAAGTCGGATGGACATAAGCTGCACTCGGAAGGCAACGCCAAAGCTACAGGCCTGCGCGTGGTGAAAGGCGGCCAGCCGGCAAAGCAGCCGGTAAGTCTGGATTACAAGTCCGACTACGCTCTGGACTCAGAGAGCGGGACAGTTAATGCTAACGTGCACACCGGCAACAGCCTGACGAATGCATCCGGTACCCTCAATGCCAAAGGCGCGGACACACTGGCCAACTTGAAGATTCAAGGCAAGAACATGGCTGTGAATGATGTTGAAGGCCTGCTGCCCGCGTTTGGTGTGGTGCTGCCTTCAGGAGCTTCCCTGCAGGGAGGCTCGATCAACATGGACTTGACTGCGGAAGGCCCTCTGGATCGTTTGGTTATCAATGGGCCTTTGAATATTTCTCAGACGCATCTTTCTGGCTATAACCTGGGTTCCAAGCTGGGGGCGCTGGCTCCTTTTGCCGGCAACAAATCCGGCAGCATGGACACCTTGATTCAAACATTTAGCTCTGGCCTGCGAGTGGCGCCGGATGGCATACGCGCAGATAACATCTTGTTGGATGTGCCGTCACTTGGAACGCTCACCGGCAATGGTGTGATTGCCAGCGACAACTCGCTTAATTTCAAAATGTTGCTCAAATTCTCTGGCGGCGCCAGCAACCTGCTGGGCAGCATTACGGGTATTTCAAGCTCCGCCCAAGGCAAAGGTTTACCCTTCCTGATTGAAGGCAAGACTTCAAATCCAGTGTTCCGCCCGGCTCTGGGCGAAGCCATGAAGGGCGACGTGGGGAACACCTTGTTGCAGTCGCTGCAGGGTAACAAAGCCGGCAACAATGGCGCAGCGCAAACGCAAAGCCAGAAGCCCGATTTGAAAGACGCGTTGGGCGGCCTGCTGGGCAACAAGAAGAAAAAACCGCAGTAATACGCAACAAGAATGCGGATTGATCGCCTAATAAGCGAAAAGCAGGGCTTCGTGGACGCACAACCACTCGGTCCCACATTTAGCAACAACTTTTCAGCGGATTTGATCTCGCTAGTCCCGCTGGGAAGAAAGCACGATTGCTCCTTTGGGTGGGCAGGTCGGCCTTCCCGTTCCACAAGTGGCTGGCCCTGTTTCCGGTGCGCTGTTAAAATAACCAGATAACCCAAGCTTATTGGTACGTAGAGAAGGTCTCCATGCTTAAAAAG
>JBARMK010000055.1:0-6992 GCA_049802395.1 Candidatus Angelobacter sp. | reverse complement strand
TGAAAGACAATGAAGTCAGCGAGCCGGTAATCAAGGCGTTGCAGGCAGCTCCGATGAAAGAGGCGCAGCCTGTCACCTCGCCTTATAAAAAAGAGAGCGAGCAGGTCAAGGGCGATCCGGATGCAGGCTTCAAAGAAGCCGAGGTTGTCTCTGAGGGCGTGTATGGCTGCCCGGTGATTACGCACTGTTGCCTGGAAAGCCATGGCTCTATCGCGGAGTGGACTGACAGCGACCACCTCTTCTCTCATATCTCCACGCAGAATGTCTCCGGTCTCGCCGGACAGTACGCGCAGGCTCTGAAGATTCCTGAAGCAAATATCCACGTACATCAGGACCACGTAGGCGGAGGCTTTGGCAGCAAATTCGGCATCGACCGCTGGGGCGCTTACACGGCGCAGGTTTCCAAAAAAGCAGGCGGCAAACCAGTACGCGTGATGCTGGAACGCGATGCCGAGCTGGAAGTCGCAGGCTGCCGTCCGTCGGCGTTCGCGAAAGTGAAAATCGGGGCCAAAAAAGATGGCACGCTCACAGCATGGCAATCCGAATCATGGGGCACAGGAGGCCCGGGCGGCGGCGGCGCTCCGCCGATGCCTTATGTGTTCAACATAGCCAATCAGCGCAAGCAGCATACCGCTGTCGCCACCAATATCGGCCCGGCGCGCGCGTGGCGTGCGCCTAACCACCCGCAGGGCTGTCTGATCACTATGTCGGCTATTGAGGATGTTGCCGCCAAGATCGGCATGGACCCGCTGGATCTGGTGCTGAAGAACCTGAACCTCACCGCTCCTCGCGAAAATACGTATCGTGACGAGCTGATGATCGCGGCTGACCTGATTGGCTGGAAGAAGAACTGGCATCCGCGCGGCCAGGAATCAGGCATTGAGAAACGCGGCCTGGGTCTGGCAATTCACACCTGGGGCGGGCGCGGTCACGAAAGCAACTGCGCGCTTACTATTTACCCCACCGGCTCGGTGGAGATACAGATGGGCACACAGGACCTCGGCGTGGGAACGCGCACGGCGATCCTGATTGTCGCAGGCGACACTCTTGGTTTGCCGCTGAACCAGATGGAATTGAAGATAGGCGATAACCAATATCCAAAATCAGGCGGCTCGGGCGGGAGCACCACGATTGGCGGCGTTAGCTCTTCCACGCGCCGGGCAGCTGTGGATGCTCGCGACCAGCTATTTGCCAAGATTGCTCCGGCGCTCAAAGCGCAACCGGACGAACTTGAAGCAGTGGGCGGAAACATTCGCGTGAAATCAGCGCCTTCGCGCAGCATGAGTTGGAAAAATGCCTGCGCTAGGCTGGGCACACAGCCTATTCAGGCTTTGGGAAAAAACCCGGGGCCGGGCGACCTGATCTCCAGCGGCGTGGGCGGCGCGGTAATGGCGGATGTTTCCGTAGACACAGAAACCGGCATAGTGAAAATGAATAAGATGGTTTGCGTGCAAGATTGCGGGCTGGTGATCAGCATGAAAACCGCGGAGAGCCAGGTTCACGGCGCCATGATCATGGGGGTCGCGACCGCGCTCTACGAAGAAAAAATCATGGACGTGAACACCGGGCAGATGCTCAATCCAAATATGGATTTCTACCGGCTTGCGGGCATCGGCGATGTCGGTGAACTGGTGGTACACATGATGACCGGCAAAGGATATGACGAGCGCGGGCCGATCGGCCTGGGCGAGCCACCCACGGTTGGACCAATGGCAGCGATTGGAAACGCGGTAGCCAACGCTATCGGCGTGCGGGTTCCTTTCCTCCCTATTACTCCGGATCGAGTTCTGTCTGCGCTCAACCCCACAGGAGGCAGCAATGCGACAGTTTGATTACGCAAACCCCACCACAACCAAACAGGTCGCGGACCTGCTGGGTAAATCGTGGGGCGAAGTGGAAATTCTTGCCGGCGGCAGTGATCTGCTTTCTTTAATGAAAGATGAGATCACAACGCCGAAGAGGTTGGTGAACATCAAGAGCGTGGACGGACTGCACGCCATCAGCAATGAAGGCGGCGCCGCTCTATTGGGCACGCTGGTGACATTGGACAGAATCGCCGCAGCATCGCAGATCCGGCAGCAACATCCGATGCTGGCGTCTGCAGCCGGTGACGCGGCCAGCCCGCAAATCCGCAACGTGGCGACGATTGGCGGAAATCTTTGCCAGCGCCCACGCTGCTGGTATTTTCGTGCGGGCCATGGTCTGCTGGCACAGAAAGACGGCAAATCTTTGGTCCTTCAAGGCGACAATCGCTACCACGCGATTCTGGGCAATGATGGTCCGGCCTTATTCGTGAGTCCCTCCACCATCGCTCCAGTTCTAATCGCCTATAACGCGAAGGTGAGGATCGCAGGTCCGAGCGGCTCGCGGGAAGTTCCGGTGGAAAAATTCTTCGTCATTCCAAAGACCGAGCAGGAGCGCGAACATGACCTGCGCCCGGACGAGTTCATCACGCACGTGATCGTACCGCCCGCTCCAGGCGTGCGCGCGGCGCATTATGAAGTCCGGCAGAAAGAAGCCTTTGACTGGCCTTATGCAACGGCCGCGGTTGCGTTGACCATGAGCGGCAGCACTGTACAAAGCGCGCGCGTGGTAATGGGACACGTGGCGCCTATTCCCTGGCTTTCGCCAGAGGCGGCACAGGCACTGCAAGGCAAAGCTGTTACTCCCGCATCTGCTGACCAGGCGGCGCAAGCTGCGGTAGCCAAAGCTAAAAGCCTGGGCCATAACGCACACAAAATTCATCTTGCCCGCGTAGCCGTGAAGCGGGCCATTCTTCAGGCAGCAGGGGCTCCGGCGCGGGCTGCAATTGACCGCAACGGGGACAAAGGAGGCGCAGCGTGAGCAACATACCTGATCGTTTTGATACTGACCGTCCGGGGCTGTGCTCCGCGCTTCACTGGAAGAGCCAGTACATCTGGTCAGCGCCTGATCCCACTGTTCCACGTTCGGGCGACGGCCTGTTCTGGTGCGCCATGACGCAGACATGCATTGGGCCGGACGGCAAGCTGGCCGAACCCGGAAACTGCTGCTCTGGCGAACGCGGATGCCATTGCAGGGCCAGTAAATAAAACAATCGGTTACTGCTGATGCCTCGCGGATTTGCGTCCGATGGCGGACTAGGCTGCAACGGAACTCGGCCAGGATTACAATGGATTATTGGTAGTTTGTTGGAGTTATTATGCGCAAAATTCAAGTTGTATTCCTGGTAATTGCATTGTCCTCATTGGCCGGTTCTGCTTTCGCAGCGTCGATTAAGCCTCAGATCCAGGGCCAATACCTTGAGACCCGCAGCGCTGACGTCTACGTGGGTCAATGCTTCGCCAATGGCGAGGTCAATACGGCAGGCCAGGAAGCAATCGTGGCCTGGCACATCGGCGAAGGTAAGTGGGACGGCGTTTCGCTGGATGGATTGACCGTTGTCGGCGCCATCAAGGCACAGGCCACACTGGGCGATCCTTACGGCAAACCTTATCCTGCCAAAGCCGTTCTGCTGGTTGACCGGCAGGCTACGCCGGAGCAACGCCAGGCACTGATCAACTTTGCCCAGGAGATGGGCGGCGAACTGCTGCGCCATGTCGTTCGCGTAGTGGATACCCGGATCGACATGGAAGTCGTACAGGGCGAACACAGCTCGCGCGCGCGCCTTCAGGCCGGCGATGTGGTGACCGTGGAAACCCGCGCCATCGGAGACAAAGACCACCTTTGCGGAAATGAAGACACCTTCTACAAACCACTCACGCAAACTGCTCATGCCATGCCCGCCGTTGCCATGACGGACGAATACATCGGCAAGGACCTGAACGTCTCCTGGACGCTGCATGACAAGCGCAGCGCCTTCGTGGGAACGTTTGCCCGCTAGTGGAAATTGAGGGGCCGCATCTTCCTGCGGCCCTTTTTTTGCGTTCTCATCCAACCATCTGGCGCAGCTTTGTACTCATCGCGTCCGTGTTAAGCTTCTCTGTCCAACCTGATCTATGAATAACGTGAGACCTTCCCACTTCGATCTTCAGACAGCGGCAAAACAAATCATGCTGGAAAACGGCTTTGAGCCGGACTTTCCACCGGAAGCCCTGCAGCAGCTTGCGCAGATCAAGACCAAGCCCCCTCAACCCGCAGGCGCAGAAGTGCGCGACCTCCGCAACTTCCTCTGGTCATCGATTGACAACGACACGTCGCGCGATCTTGACCAGATTGAGTACGCGGAAAAACTCCCCGACGGCACAACAAAGATAATGGTTGGCATCGCGGACGTGGATTCATTCGTGCCTAAGAGTTCGCCGATCGATGCGCACGCGAGCAAGGAAACCTGCACGGTTTACACCGGCGTGCGCAACTTTCCCATGCTGCCGGAAGAGCTCTCCACTGGCACTACATCACTGCTGGAAGTGGATGGGAAGCTGAGTGTGGTCACCGAGTTCGTGGTTGATGGCAACGGCCAGATCGGCAAGCACAATATCTATCGCGCCCTGGTCGTCAATAAAGCGCAGCTTGCTTACAACGCGGTGGGCGCCTGGCTGGAGGGGACTGGACCGGCGCCGGCCAAAGTGGCTGCCTCACCTGCGCTGCAGGCACAACTCAAGCTACAGGATGAAGTGGCGCAGGCTTTAAAAGATGAACGCTATCGGCACGGCGCGTTAAACATTGAAACCACTGAGGTCCATCCGGTGATTCTCAATGACCAGATTGTCGACCTGCAAAAGCAAGAGAAGAACCGTGCGACCGAATTGATTGAAGACTTCATGATCGCGGCCAATGGTGTGGTTGCGCGTACGCTGGAGGCAGCCAAGGTGTCTTCCATCCGTCGCGTGGTGAAAACTCCGGAACGCTGGGACCGCATTGTGGCGCTGGCGGCACAGCAAGGCAGCAAGCTTCCAGCCCAGCCGGATTCCAAGGCGCTCAATGATTTCCTCCAAACACGCAAGGCCGCCGATCCTGACCACTTCGCGGACCTCTCACTAGCCGTGATCAAGCTAATGGGCCCAGGCGAGTACGTATTGGAACGGCCGGGCAAGCCCTCAGCAGGCCATTTTGGCCTCGCGGTCCAGGATTACACGCATTCCACCGCGCCCAACCGTCGCTTTGCCGACGTGGTCACGCAGCGTCTCATCAAAGCGCTGCTGAACGGCCAACCAACTCCATACTCCGATGAGGAATTGGCCGCCGTCGCCGGCAACTGCACGACTAAAGAAGACGGTGCCCGGAAGGTGGAACGGGCCATGTCAAAGCGTATTGCCGCAGTGAGCATGAGCAGCCGCATCGGGCAAACCTTTGACGCCATCGTAACCGGCGTCACGCCTAAGGGAACTTTCGTCCGCGTGCTTCAGCCGCACGTAGAAGGTTTATTGGTACGCGGCCAAGGTGCTGACGTCGGAGATAAACTTAGGGTAAAGCTAATCAGCGCTGACCCGAAGCGGGGATATATTGATTTTGCGGCGGCATGAGATTACGGTCCCCAGATACAGCGTGAACGGGAACTTCATTTGGGCTTCGCTCATGCCGTGGCGCGGACGGGCACTTGCCGTGGCAATGTCTCGACCAAATAGGGCAGACGCGAGTCCAGCCAGGAAATCAAATCTTTCTGTTCTGTCGCCGCAATCTGCGTAAATTCAAGGCCGGTCCTTCCTGACGCGCGTGTCCACATCACGCGGCCGGTTACATGAATAGCAACTCTGCTCTCAGGAATTTGAAACTCAATTTGCAGAGTTACGCCCTGAGGCAGAATCTCCTGGGTTTGAATGCACATTCCGTCCTGGCTTAGATCGAGGATGGTAGCGTCGCGCAATCCCTGGGTTCCTCCGTCCTGGATCAGCACGGCTGAAACGGGCTTGACTTGAACGGCGTGGCGAAAAGCCGTCCGGCGATCGCGGATCATGGGGCCATAAGCAGCGCGCAGGCTTCTGGCAAAGAGGTCAGCGGTAAACGGCTTCTGCACCATAAAGTGGATGCGTTTTTCAGCCAGTTCCTGAAGAGCGGTTTTACGAACCAAGCCAAAAATCATCTTCGGATTGGCGATAGGCGAACGACCAGCAGCGAGTTCCAGCGCTCCGGGAACGTCATGGTCAAGAACTGCCAAATCAAACTTTGTGGTTTTGATCAAGTGAACGGCGACAGTAGGGGAAGCAGCTACTTTAACGCTCACCCCGTACTCTTCCAGGACCTTCTTCATCGTGGATAACGATGCAGTATCGGTGGAGAGCAGCAACGCGGAAAATGGTTCCATACACACTACCTCTGACATTCTTATCGGCAGAAATCGCTGAACATGAACCGCGTTGCCGAACTCAATCAGTGATCCTGAATTCCAATCTACTGACAGAACTAAGATTAGGATTTCTTATGAAAAACACACACGCAAAGAATTAAGCCAAGCGCGTTCCTTGAAGTGACTGCCAGAAATGGGATGAGCGGAAAAACTGGCCCTCAAGTTGCGATTGCTATATTTTTCAGCGGTAGAACAGACTCTTATAAGACGAAAGCAGAGACAGCTAAAGAGGACCGCCTGGCCGGCCGCAGCCCTCTGAAAGAATTAGGCTTAAACTGCGTTTCAAAAAAACGTTCCAAATGCAGGAAATGCACAAATCCGCTGAGTAATTCTTGCTCGCAAAGCACGTAAAGAATTCACTCATTTGGAGAAACGTTCATGAATGACGATCAGAAATGGCTTGAGGCTGCTGCCGGCATACAAGAAGACATTCACTACCTGGAAATGGCGTTGAAGGTCTTACACAAACAGGTGCCTCCCTCTGGAATTGAGAAAGATATTCAACGCTTGAGAATGGCGCTTGCGGTTTATCGCAAAAATGCTGCGGCCGGCGTACCATGGCCCAGCCCAGACCAAATATATTGCATCCATGCTCTCCCCTTTGGATCGCAACAGGGATCAACCCGGATGCGGCGCGAGTTTAATAGTGCCGTTCACCACACTGCTTAAATTTGTGCCCGTTGATGGAGGGGGTTCACCAAATGCAGAAACTGAAGGTGCTTCTTGC
>JBARMK010000054.1:0-10570 GCA_049802395.1 Candidatus Angelobacter sp. | reverse complement strand
TGATCAAGCCCGCCACCCCTGCCGCCGCATCCAGATGCCCCACGTTCGTCTTTACCGACCCCAGGGCACAATACCCTTTCCGCCTCGTCTGCGTCCGATACGCCTTCGTCAACGCCTGCACCTCGATCGGATCGCCTAACGGCGTGCCCGTCCCATGTGCTTCTACATATTGAATGGTGTCCGCGTTAACACCAGCATTGGCCAGAGCTTCACTGATAACCTGGGCTTGTCCATTAATGCTAGGTGCGGTGTAGCCAATCTTAAAAGAACCATCATTATTGATTGCCGTTCCTTTAATAACCGCGTGAATGTCGTCACCGTCGCGGATCGCAGCATCCAGTTTCTTGAGAACAACAATCCCCACGCCGCTGCCGAAGATGGTGCCCTGCGCGCCGGCATCGAAAGCCCGGCAGTGGCCGTCCGGGGACGTCATGCCTCCTTCAAGATATTCATAACCGTGGCGCAACTTGAGATTGAGTGAAACGCCCCCTGCCAGCGCAATATCAGACTCACCGTGAAACAAACTTTGGCAAGCCACATGCACTGCGACTAAGGAGGTAGAACAGGCGGTCTGCACGGTATAGCTGGGCCCGCGGAGATTTAACTTGTAGGACACACGTGTCGTTAGAAAATCGGGACTATTGCCCACGTTCAATTGAAGCAACTCCAGAGAACGAATAGCATGAGGCGCGCGGACAAGATTGCAAACCAAATAGTTGTTCATGGCCGAACCACCGTAGACACCAATCGCGCCGGAATAAGATTCACCGCAATACCCAGCATTCTCCAGGGCTTCCCATGCACATTCCAGGAATATCCGATGCTGTGGATCCATGATCTCTGCTTCACGAGGAGGAATGCCGAAAAAAGAAGCATCAAACATCTCAATCTCATCGAAGCAAGATCCGGCCCTGACAAATTTGGGATTCTGCAACCGCTCCTGCTCGACTCCCAGCGACTGCAATTCTTCCAATGTAAAAAAACGAATTGCTTCCACCTTGCCGCGAAGGTTCTGCCAAAAAATATTTATGTCGGGAGCTTCAGGAAAGCGTCCCGCCATTCCGATGATGGCTATACCTGTATGCATGATTTCTTCCGAGAATTAAAAAGATGTGTGTGTTGTAATACGTTTTTATGCAGGATGAAGCATTTCTCTAAGTTCGCTCTGCTCCACAACGCTGTTTCGCCTGCGCTCGCCACGATCTTGGCTTTCATGAAAGCTCGGCACAACGAATTGCTTTTGCTCAATGCGCTGACACAGAGCGCTTATCGTGGGACCCTCAAACAGGGCCATTATGGGGAGGTCAATCTGCAAGCTCTTTTTGACCGCGGTTATCATTCTTAGACCGAACAGTGAGTTGCCGCCTAAATCGAAGAAATTGTCATGAACTCCAATCCGCTCAAGACCCAGTATTTGCTGCCAGACACCGAGCACAGTGCTTTCTAGCTCGCTGCGCGGAGGTACATATGTTGTCGCCAGAATTGGCCGGGCATGAAGTGTCTCTGCGATTTCATTTTCTGCAGCACCTGACTGGGCATGCGGTCTGCCTTCAGTCCACAATTTCATTCTCAGCGCCAGGTTTCCGGTGGAAACCACAATCCGGCCTGGGGATGCGCTGGAAATGACTCGCCGGAGTGCCTCCCAACTCTCCTCCGCATTCAATGCATGCTTTTCCAGGCCAGTCTGATAATTCGCATGGATTCGCTCATCGCTCCGG
The DNA here is from genome assembly GCA_049802395.1 of Candidatus Angelobacter sp. Classification (GTDB taxonomy): domain Bacteria; phylum Acidobacteriota; class Terriglobia; order Terriglobales; family Acidobacteriaceae; genus Angelobacter. The sequence continues at coordinate 8,852 of JBARMK010000054.1, read as the reverse complement.
ATGAGCCACGGGTCCCAATCCACGCTGAGCCAGCGGGTGCTATGCTTCGAAGCAACGCTCTCAGCAAAAGCATCCATGAAAAGACTCGCAGCAGAATACGCGATGGAGCCCAGCCCGCCGAACAGCGCAGCATTGGAAGAAAACAGAAGACAGAATTCCGGCTGTACACGATCCAGTACTTTTTCGATTGTCTTTGATCCGCCGACTTTCGCATGGAAGTGCCGTTCGCACTCGCTTTTCTGCACATCGGGAATCAAGTGCATCGCGGCGTCACCGGCAACCCCAGCTGTATGTATCAGGCCATCCACTTTGCCCCAACGCGTGAATATTTGTTCCATAGCTGTACGCAGCTGATCGCTATTCGCCGCATCAGCCGAGAGCACCATCACTTCCAGGCCTTTTGCCCGCAGCTCTTTTATTTTTATAATCTTGCTGCTTACAAGATCGTCTTCTGGATGCTCTAATAGCCAGTTCTCCCACTGGTTTTGTGCGGGCAGCAAAGAGCGCTCAATGAGCGCCAGTCTCACGCCTTCCATCTGGGCGAGAAAGCCGGCAATCTGCAAACCTATTCCACCCAGGCCACCCGTGATGATATAGACGCCGTTTGGCCGCAGATAGCGATCCACATTCGCTTCGTCCATGCTGGCTGGCTCGAAACTCCGCACCCATCGCTGTCTACTGCGAATGGCAACTATTTTGTTCGAAGTACGCGCTCGTATTTCAGCCAGTATTTGGTCGCCGGTCTTCTCAAGTCGTTCCGGTACAAGATCAACATCAATGGACCAGCAGGAAATGTTTTCATATTCCTGAGGAATGATTGTGCATGGGGAAAGAATGGTGGATTTGTCGGGAATGAGCGTGTCTTTGCCTTCAATCTTATGTAGATCAGTGGAGATCACCCACAGAGAGATTGGTTCTGAGAAATCATGTTCAGCGACTGCCTGAGTGAGATAAACCAGACTGTACATGCCTAAGTGCTGAAAATCCTCAAATGACCGAGCAACATTGGACGTATCATTGGTGACATTCCACAAATGAATGATGTTCAGGCGACGTTTTCCCATCCGCTCCAGGTTTTCCAGTAAGCACAGATAATCTCCACGACTTTCCGGATTCAGTACGTATTTCTTATCGTTCATGCATTGGAACTGATCGCCCTGGCTGACAAGACAAACATCGGCATTGCTGTCCAAAAGGGTTTCTGCCAGGCAGCGGCCCAGACCTTCCTCATCGAGAAAAATTAACCAGGTTTGCCGGTCAGTCTCTGGAGGAATCTCGTGTGTAAACGGCAGCGGTAAGAGCTTCCAGGAAGGCAAATAGAACCATTGATCCAGGTCGTCAATTTTATCGAGGGTTGGATTTCCGGCTTCACCTCTTCGGGACGGCTCGATCCAGTAACGCTGCCTTTCAAAAGGGTACGAGGGCAACACAACTCGCCCCCGCCGCTCATCTGCATAAAACTTTTGCCAGTCCAGAAAAGCGCCAGCCAGCCACAATTTACCTGCAGCGGCCAGCAGAAAAGAGACATCGGGCTGCCGATCATAGGGGTGGCGCATGGACGGCAACACAGAAAGCGGCTCCTGCTTTCCAGTAGACATCTTTGCCAGTGTGCTCAACGTGTGGCCGGGGCCAACCTCAAGAAATAAGCGGTTGGTATCCGATAAAAGTTCCTGGATTCCAGGGCCAAATAGAACCGGTTGACGCAGATGAAGCAGCCAGTAGTCTGGGTTCACTGCCTGCTCTTCCGTTATCCATGTGCCTGTCACATTGGAAATGTAGGGAATTCGAGGCGGGTACATTTCAAGCTTCCGGAGAAAATCACCGAATGCTCCCATGATCGGAGTAACCATGTGGGAGTGACTCGCGACATCAATCGGTAAACGCCGGCACTCAATTTCCTGCTCCGCTAGCTGTTGGATCAGTTCGTCAACGGCGCTTTGTGCCCCTGAAACCAAACATTGCGACTCACCATTTACAGCAGCAAGCGAGAGCGAATCCACCAGAAATGGTTCGATTTCCTTGGCCGAAAGCGGCACGCCCACCATAGCTCCCGGCGGAAGCTGGCTGAATAGCTTGGAGCGGGTGACCACCAGGCTAAGAGCGTCTTGCAGCGAAAAGACACCAGCTAAAGCCGCAGCGGTATACTCGCCCAAGCTATGGCCGATGAAAGCCTGCGGCAAAATTCCCCACGAGATCCAGAGTTTGGCCAAAGCATATTCTGTAACAAACAATGCAGGCAGCCCAATGAGAGTTTCTTTCATGCGCAAAGATGCATCTTTTAATCCTGAATCCGCCGGATAAAGAAAAGTGCGGATATCGAACCCCAGTAACGGCTGCAGAATTTTTGCGCAGGAATCCACCTGCTCCCGGAAAATCGGCTCGGTCTGGTACAGGGCAAGGCCCATCTGAGCGTACTGGGCGCCTCCGCCCGGAAACATGAACACCACAGCGCGACTGGGACCGGAATACTGATACGTGAAGATCCGCGAAGGATCCGATTGTTGCAAGGTACGAATCGCATCTGGAACATCACTGCAAATGATTGCGCGTCGGTAGTCGAAGGCCTTTCGGCCAACAGCCAGCGTGTAAGCCGCGTCAGCCAGCGCGGACTCGGGGTGAGTCTGAAGGTGGTCGAGTAACGTGCCAGTGGCAGCCTCCAATGCGGTGGGCGTCTTGGCCGACAACAGCAGAAGCTGAAAATCTCTGCCCAGTCCTGAAACTGGGGCCGGAGGCGCTTCCTCGAGAATAACGTGCGCATTGGTCCCGCCAATGCCAAAGGAACTCACGCCTGCGCGACGTGGGGAAGAGCCATTCTTCCATTCCTTCACACTATGGTTGACGTAGAAGGGGCTGTTGTCGAAGTCAATTTGCGGATTGGGCGATTCGAAGTGGAGGCTGGGAGGCAATAGCTTATGCTCCATTGCCAGCACTGTCTTAATCAGTCCAGCAACTCCGGCCGCGGCATCCAGATGGCCGATGTTGCTCTTTACTGCTCCCAAAGCGCAGAATTTTTTAAGGTCGCCCGTACCGCGAAAGGCATTTGTGAGGGCCAAAACCTCAACTGGATCACCCAGGTTTGTGGCCGTGCCATGGCACTCGACATAACTTATCGTTTCTGGAGCAACACCAGCAAGAGTCTGCGCGGCCAGGATGACGCTGGATTGTCCCTCAACCGATGGCGCGGTATAACCAACCTTTTGCGATCCATCATTATTAATAGCGGATGCGCGGATTACCGCGTGAATATGATCGCCGTCTTTGAGCGCATCGCTCAGGCGCTTCAGAACGACAATGCCGACTCCACTGCCAAAGATAGTTCCCTGCGCTTGTGCATCAAAAGCGCGGCAGTGGCCGTCGGGAGAATTAATACCGTTCTCCACGTAGTAATAACCACTGCGCTGAGGCACCTGTACAGATACGCCACCCGCCAGCGCCATATCGCATTGGTAGCAGAGCAGAGCCTGACACGCCAGATGGACAGCCACGAGCGACGTTGAGCACCCTGTCTGCACGTCAATCGCCGGGCCTTTGAGATTCAACTTGTAAGCAACACGAGTGCTCAGAAAATCTTTATCATTGCCGATCATCACCTCGAAATTGTTTTCGGAGTGCATGTCCGGCAAGTTGGGAAGCACGTTATATAGAAGATAGCTGCTGAGGCTGGTTCCAGCATAAACACCAATCAAACCGGGATAGGTTTCCGGTTGATAACCGGCGAATTCCAACGCTTCCCATGAACATTCCAGAAAAACCCTGTGCTGTGGGTCCATCAATTCCGCTTCACGGGGCGGATACCCGAAGAATGCAGCATCGAACTTGTCCACATTCTCGAGCAGCGGAGCCGCTTTTACGAAGTTTTTCTTTCTTCGCGTGGCCCGCGGAACGCCCATCGCATGCAAATCTTCATCAGAAAGAAAATTGATACACTCAACGCCATCCCGGAGGTTTTTCCAGAATTGCTCCAGCGTTTCGCTGCCGGGAAAGCGTCCCGCCATGCTGACAATGGCGACGTGAAGTGCGCCCTCGCCGGCAATGTTTCGGTTTTCCGGTCTGTCATTATCCTGATTCACTGGATCACATGCCATGAAGCCAAACTCCTTTGTAGCTACTGCTGCAATATTGCTGTTGTAGTTGTTTCCACAAGTACTTAATTGAGGCGCAGAGGGGCGCGTAAGAAATGGAGGTTATTCACTGGGTGCTCGGAAAACACAATGCGGGAGAAAACCCCGGCTCCATATTACGGTTTCTTTTAGCTTTGACTGAGAGGAGCAACTGCGACTGAATCGTTTTTGGCAAAGATTGAAACAGCCGTCTGCTGATCGTACTCGATGCGGCCGCGATCCAGCTTGATAATGCGGTCAGCTACCCCGTAATATCGGTCATCGTGAGAGATAACAATCACGGCTTTTCCCCTGGCTTTAAGCTCAGGCAGGATTTCGTAATAAAAAATCTGTTTGAATACAGCATCCTGATCTGACGCCCACTCGTCGAAAATGTAGATTGGACGGTCTTCCAGATAAGCAGTCAAAAGCGCTAAACGTTTGCGCTGTCCCTGCGACAGCTCGATCGTGGAAAACTTTCCTTCTTCAATGCAGAGTTTGTGGGCCAATTGCAGCCGTTGAAGATATTGCTCAGTCCTTGCCTTCAATTCAGTGTGGTTTAGACCATATAAACGTTCGAAGAGATAAAAATCGGAAAAAACCACGGAGAAAAACTGGCGGTAGTTATCTCGGTTCTCTGATGTGATGGCTTTTCCATCGAGAGCAATTGTCCCCTCATCCGGTTCATACAGTCCAATGAGGAGTTTGGTTAATGTCGTCTTTCCACTTCCGTTGCCGCCGATTATAAAAACGATCTCTCCGGGATAAAAGACGAGATCAATAGGCCCTAACCGAAATTCATTGGGGGTTCCATCCTTGCGATATGCATGGATTAGGCGGTTCATGCTGAGCTTATTCCAGGAACGTATCTGTTTAACTGGCGCGTCTTCTTCCCCAGGCCGGGCAGTGAGCGAGAGGCCTAACGCATTCACTTTTTCAGCTGCCACATGGGCCCGCCCCAGTGCGGGCAGCGTGTATAGCACTGCCGATAATGGTGAAATCATGAAAAGGACGGTTAGGGTGTAACCGGTAAGGACCTGATGGTCTACTCTTGCCAGCCACGGTCCCAGAAAAAGAATCAGCCCTATGAGCAGGAAGAATAGACTTTGACCCCAATTAGAGGCCGCGTTTGCAATGGTGTAAGCAAGGACCCCGTGGCGGTAAACCCCATTGATGGCAGGCTTGAGTTCCTGCGCCATGAAGGCGCTCCTGCGGTCTCGATTTAATTTGAGTTCTTTTATTCCTTCCGTTAGTCCGCGAAATCCTTTGAATGAGGCGTCCCAGTCTTCACGCATCTTGCGGAAATAATGCACGGATTTAATCGTCGGCAACTGATACGTTAAAATTCCCAGCACCATAAATCCCAGTACCAAAAGAAGTAAAGGCCAGGACAGCCAACCCAAATACACAAGACATCCTGCGATTACTGCGAATTGCGTACCCAGATAAGGCAAATCGCCAATACCTGTAGTAACTGATGTAATGTCGTCAGTGATCGTACTGAGTAGCCGGTGTATACCAACCTCCTCCAGCAGGCGGTATGGCGCAGAGAGAATCTGCTGGGAAAGCCTGATGCGAAGATCACGCGTAGCATGCGCCGTCAAACGGATGAGTAACATCTGAGAAATGAATCCGGTCAAGGGAATTACCACGCACAAACCCGCGAAAGACAATATCTTGGACTGCGATATACCTTTGGCCAGAACTGAGTTGATAATGGCGATCATAGCGATATTGCTCAAACCCGCAAGCAACCCAGCCAGTACTGCAGTAATAAATGTGCTGCGCAACCCTTTAAAATCACTGGCCCACTGCGTAAGCACGAATAAAAGCCGCAATAGATTTTTCAATGGCGAAGATTCCTTTGCTACGCCTTGCAAGCGCGCTCAATAATTGTCAATAAAAAGTAGTGGGATTGCCCTATTAGCATGGCTGCATTGGGTTTGATCGCACGGTCTTGGTGTTGTGTGAAAAGTGTTGTGTGAAAACAAAATGAAATACTAGATCGGCGATATTCAATTACTGGTATTGAAATGGAATTAAGCTCAGGCTGACTTTTTCGTTTTCAATCCTTCCGCATAATCAAGGTGTGAATTTAAGCGCTCAGCCAAAGCCTGCAGCCCTGGTTTCTTCAGAATTCCGTAGTGATCTCCAGGAATCACATAACTCTCCACGCTGGAGCAAAATCCGCACCAAGCTTTACTTAGATCGTGACTGCTTCCCTGTACAGCCTTCAAGAGCAGTGTTGCTCCATGGTAAGAATCCGAGGGTTCATAATTCCGCAGGGCTTTGCTGTTTGTTTTAAACACTTCAAACATGCGGGTGGCTTCAATGTTCTTCAATTCCACTGGTAGTGCGCCACTGGCCTTTGCGTGCTCGATGACCCGCTGCAACATCTGATCTTCTGTAAGATCGGTTTTATCGCGCAGAGTCGCGAGCTCCTGGATGGAAAGTCCTAAATCTCTGGCAAAGCTTATAAAAGCTTCGCGGCGGTCGTCGAGATTCGGCCCTTTATAGAGGGAACTCGGGTAACTATCAAATAAGGCAAGTGACGCAACCCGCAGTTTCCGAGACTTGAGTTGAAGCGCCATCTCAAAGGCTATAACCCCTCCCATGGACCAGCCTGCGAGATGGTAAGGTCCATCCGGCTGAATAGCGATCATTTCCTTTAAGTATGCCTCCGCCATTTCCGAAATATCGGCGTGTGGCGGGAGGCCATTGAAGGCTTGTGACTGAAAGGCATATACAGGCCTTTCCTCGTTTACCAGACTCGCCAGTTGCTTATAGCAAAAAACGTTACCGCCAATTGGATGTACGAGAAACAACGGCTTCCTGGAGCCCAAAACCCGGATGGGAACCAGACATGAAAATCCTGAATTCTCATTTGGGTCGCTGAAGAGAGCGGCAAGTTGTTCGATGGTTGGCTTTTGAAAGAGCACAGCAAGGGGTAGTTTCTTTCCCAGCTTTGCCTCCGTAAGAGCGACCAAACGCAGCGCGGAGATGGAGTGTCCACCGAGGGCAAAGAAGTCGTCGGTTATTCCTACCCGATTCATTCCCAATATTCGACCCCAGATCTGGGCCAGCAACATCTCCACAGGCGTTCTGGGTCCTACATAGCCTGTCTCTCCTCGTTCCTGCTCCTGCGCCGGCAATGCCTTCCGATCCAGCTTTCCGTTCGCAGTAAGCGGCAATGATTCCATCATCACATACGCTGCCGGCACCATGTACTCCGGCAGTCGCTCACTGAGCCGGCGGCGAAGTTCAGGCATCAGGCCCTCAGACCGCTTGGGTCTCAGTGGGTCATTGGAATATATTGCCGGCCCACTCACATTTTTCTCTTCACCGGGGAACTTTACCCTCTCCTGTGCGCCCAGATCCTTCCCGTTATGAACTTTGCGAAACAACAAATCACAATTTCCCTGCCCACTATCAGACCAGCGAACCTCCACCCTGTACGGCAGATCTTTTTCCATCGACCAGACATCTTCCACCTCAATCCCGCGTCGCTGCTCGCGATCTAACTGCCGGCGCAGTTCGCGTACCGTGGCTGGGCGATGGTTTGAACTGAGAATTCCAACTGCCTTCACTTCTTTCTGCACACGTGCATTCGGCATACCAGTCACTCCCAGCAGATCGGGCTGTCTCTCGATCAAAATCTCGCGCAAACGCTCCAGGCTCAAAGCCTCTTTCTTCCAATTGAGCCACGCGCACTCCACATGCGGAGCAGGCTCACCCACATGCAGCACCACATCGTAACGAAAGCATGTAAGTTCATTGTGGGCCCGGTCTCGTTTAAGATTGATTTCCACCCGTCTGATTTGCGGAATTCGCTCCGGCAAACCGAGGAAGAATTTTGGATCTATAGCTAATTCTCTCTCTTCTGACCAGTCTTTTTGCACGCGGTTCCAGAGCGCATCGCAAGCCAGGGAATCGGCCGCCTGGTAGAGCTGCACCGAAGTATGAAAGCTCTCCAACAACGGATAACTGCGCACGTCTCCCACAAATACCGCGCCTCCAGGCTGCAGTGCTTCCACCGCACCAATCAGCACCTTCATCAGATACTCAATGCCAGGAAAGTACTGCACCACCGAGTTCAGCATCACGACATTAAATCTTCCCTGCTCCTTCACACCACTAAACTCATGTGCCGACTTCCGCTCCAGCTTCACCTGCGGCAATTTCAGCTCGCCATCGTTTATCCGGCCCTGTAGCTGGTCCAGCACAGATCGTGATGCATCTGTCCCCAAAAAATATTCGCACCAGGGTGCAATGCGGAACAGCATCAAACCCGTGCCACAACCAATTTCCCATACCCGCTTCGGTTCCAAAGCTTTAATCCGCTCCGCTGTTCTCTCCACCCATTCCCGCATCTCTTCGTCCGGAATCGGCCGCCCCGTGTAGCTGCTGTTCCAGCCAACAATATTGAAAGCCGCATCCTGGACCAAGCCCGATGTAAGGTAGGTTTCATCAAACGTCGTTCCCCATTCTGATATCTGTTCCGCGCCCATGACCTCCCGTGCTCCGTTCGCTTCGGCACTTTCATAATTGAAATCTGGCACTACATAAGCCACCAGACGTTTGTCTCCGGGCGTGTCTTCCCGCACTACTACTACCGCCTCCTTTACTTCTTCCTGCTCCTTCAATGCCGCCTCAATCTCTCCCAGTTCGATCCGGTATCCTCGCATCTTTACCTGATGGTCCTTGCGCCCTAAAAACTCCAGTTCTCCATCCCTCTTCCATCTCACCAGATCT
>JBARMK010000053.1:0-7041 GCA_049802395.1 Candidatus Angelobacter sp. | reverse complement strand
AACTCAAACGATGGAACCAGAATGCCGGATCGCAACCAGCCGGGGAACAGAGAAAGTATTCCAACAAAAACAAAAAACATTCCGGTTTCGAACAAAACGGAGATGAGGTGCAATTCAATGTCGCCGGTTGCCACCGGGAAATTGTCCCAGCTGTCCAGTTGCATGAATGGCGACAACACCACCATCAGCACGATCAGGACAAGAACGATTTTGGGCAACTTGTGCGGCATTTTCTTTCAATCTGCAGCCAGCCCCGGCCAGCTTCCATGTGAATATTGAAATCGCGGGTTTTCGCGATTTTTCTGACTATAGCATGGGTAAACTTCCGCCCGAAATCCTTGACCCCAAAGAGCAGATTCCACGTCCTTTGGTATACCAGCGCTAACGCGTAACGCATTGATTCTATGGCTTTTAATGTGTTCTTAGCTAAGGCCGTCGATTTCTTTTCGCGGTGACACGCATCCTAAGAATCTTTAACAAAAATCATGAAGAAATGTATCTGCCTATATTTTTTCCGTTCAAGGCTGCCACCATACTGGTAGTGGCCGCGCTCAGGGAGTTTCAACCATTAGCTCATGTCGCCATTTAGAGCAACAAAGCTTTGGACTGCGAAACTCCAACCACTTTCTGTTTGGCACCAGCTAAGGAGTTGGCACAGGCAGGGACAAGGTGCGGGAGAGCGAGTGGGGATCTAGCACGTTCTCCCGCATCTTCAGTACATGGGAAACTGGGTGCTTTCTACATCCAAACCCAATTGCAAACGGGCCCCTTCAGACATTCTGCCCGGGTGCCATGGCGGCTCAAACACCACCTCTACATTCAGTTCTTTTACAGTGGGCAGGCTCAAGAGCTTTCGCTGAACATCGGCCTTAAGGACGTCCGCCATGCCGCACCCTGGCGCTGTCATTGTCATTTTGATATCGATCTTGTTTCCCTCAGCGGTGGGCGAGATCTGGCAAGCGTAGATCAAACCCAGATCCACCACATTGACAGGGATCTCCGGATCGAAGACGGTGCGCAAGTTGTCCCAGACCAGTTTTTCACTGAACTCCGCCAGCGTTTCGGGGACAGTAGAAGATGAAGGCGTCATCCCCAGAGCATCGGCATCTTTAGCGTCGACGCGAACCATATATCCCATGTCCGTCATTACCGTATAGCTGCCGCCAAGCGCCTGCATCAGCCGTACTCTGGTCCCCGACGATAGACGATGAGGAATGCCGCTGGGAATTTGCGTCGCATCAGCGTCACGGGCCACAACAATATGTTCGTTCGATGCCATGAATTTCGCTATTCGGTCGAAACAGCCTGTTCTTCCCCGCGCAGGGCCGCGCGAAGCGCGTGCCAGGCGAGCGTGGCACACTTTACCCGGAGTGGGAACTCTGACACTCCGGCAAACACAGCCAGCTTGCCCAGATCTTCTCCGTTGCTACCGGAGTGTCCAGTTACCAGATCATGAAACCGGGTAAAGATTCCATCAGCCTCTTCTGTGGTCTTGCCTTTAAGCATCTGAGTCATCATGGAAGCTGAAGCCTTGGAGATGGCACATCCGCTTCCCTGAAATCCTATTTCGTTGATGGCCCCGTCTCTCACATCCACGTAAACGGTGAAATGATCGCCGCATAGGGGATTGAATCCCTCCGCCTTATGGTTGGCGGTTTCAAGCACGCGAAAGTTCCGGGGCTTCTTGCTGTGCTCCAGAATCACTTCCTGATACAAGTCGCGCAGTTCCGACATTACCCCAGCACCTCTCGCACTTTGTGGATGCCGGCCACAAGTGCCTCAACCTCTTCACGCGTGTTGTACAGTCCGAACGATGCCCGCGCAGTCGCGGGAATATTGAAACGCTGCATCACCGGCTGAGCACAATGGTGTCCGGTACGGACAGCAATACCTTCATTGTCGAGGATCGTGCCGATATCGTGGGGATGAATTTCGTCCATCACGAATGACAGCACGCCGGCTTTTTCCTTTGCGGTGCCGATTACGCGAACACCCGGAATGGCCTCCACGGCTGACGTAGCGTAAGCGAGCAGATCAGCTTCGTGCTGCTCGATCGCGTCAAGGCCCAGATGGTTCAGGTACTCAATGGCGGCGCCCAGACCGATGGTATCGGCGATGTTCGGCGTGCCGGCCTCAAACTTATAGGGCAGCCGGTTATAAACAGTTTTGTCGAAGGTAACTGAAGCAATCATGTCCCCGCCGCCCTGATATGGCGGCATGGCCTCCAACAGCTTGGCTTTACCGTAAAGAATGCCGATGCCCGTCGGTCCATAGAGCTTGTGGCCGGAAATGGCATAAAAATCGCAGCCCAGCGCTTGCACGTCCACGTGCATCCGTGGCGCAGCCTGCGCTCCGTCCACCAGCACGGGAATATTGCGGGCATGCGCCATGCGGACAATCTCACGAACGGGATTGATCGTGCCCAGCGCATTCGAGAGATGGCCTATAGCGACGATCTTGGTTTTGGCGCTCAGCAACTTTTCAAATTCATCCAGCAGCAACTCGCCACGGTCATTGATCGGGGCCACGCGCAGCTTTGCGCCTTTTTCTTCACAAAGCATCTGCCACGGCACGATGTTGGAATGGTGCTCCAGAGCCGTGATCAGGACTTCGTCCTCTTTGTTCACGTTTTTGCGACCGTAACTTTGGGCCACCAGGTTAATAGCTTCGGTGGTGCCACGAACAAAGATGATTTCCTTGTGGTCAGCGGCGTTCAGAAATTTCTGCGCGGCTATACGAACTTTTTCATAGGATTCGGTCGCGCGCTCGGAAAGAGTATGCACGCCGCGATGAATGTTGGAGTTATCATGGCTGTAGTACCTCGCGATATCTTCAATGACGGCCAGCGGTTTCTGCGTGGTAGCGGCATTGTCCAGGTACACCAGCGGCTTGCCGTGTACTTTCTGGTGCAGTATGGGAAAATCGCGGCGAATCTTCTGCACGTCATATGCGGCCGTGGAGTGGACCTCGAGGGGCGTCTTAGCTATAGTGCTCATCCCACTTCCTCCCAATTCCGCTCAGCTCCTTCCGGTAAGCGACCACGGGAAAACGTGGCAGCCTCCGGCATTCCCGCTATTACCAGCTTTTCCAGATGCTCGCGTATTTGCGGTGAGTTCATGCGGTCCAGGCACTCATTGGCAAAAGCCAGCAGCAGTACGTGGCGCGCTGACGCTTCGTTCAGGCCGCGGGAGCGCAGGTAGAACAGCGCATTGTCGTCGAACTGCCCGATAGTGGCGCCATGCGTGCACTTTACGTCGTCGGCATAAATTTCCAGCTGCGGCTTGGTATCGATTTGCGCATCGTCAGAAAGCAGAAGGTTGCGGTTGGTCTGTTTCGCGTCAGTCTTCTGCGCGTCTTTGTGAACAATAATGCGCCCATGAAAGACGCCGTGCGACTGCCCGTTCAAGATGCCGTTGTAAAACTGCCGGCTGTCGCAATGCGGACTGGCATGCTCGACGAGCATGTAATTGTCCATATGCTGGCGGCCATTGACCATGAACAGGCCATTGATCAAGCATTCACCTCCCTCACCCGCAAGCACCGGATGCACATTGTTCCGGACCAGCGCGCCGCTCAGCAGCAGCGAGTGCGTGGCCACATTGGCACTGCGCCCTTGCTGGATACGCAACGTGGAAAAATTGTAGGCTTGGCCGCCTTCGCGCACGATCATGTAATGGGAAACGTGGGCGCTGTCGCCGGCCACCAACTCGGTGGCAGTGTTCGAGAACGTTGTGCCTTCGCCCAGCGATACGTAGTCTTCAACCACAGTCACCCGACTATTTTCGCCGGTAACGATCAAATTGCGCGGGTGATTCATCGTTGGGGTTGCGCCGGGAACCGTTACGAATAAGACATAGATGGGGGCGTCTACCACGACCTTTGAGGGGACAGACACAAAAGCACCATCTGCAATGAAAGCAGTATTGAGCGCACAAAACGCATCGCGCTGAAAATTCAAATAACGGGCCAGATGAAGCTCGACGCTCGAGGGATCGTTCTTGAGCTGCGCGGCAAGGCTGCCAATTTTCACACCTTGGGGCATCGGCGATAGCGTGGATAGCTCTTCCGCAAACACGCCATTGACAAATACCAGCCGGATGGCAAACTCCAATCCGCCAAACGGCTCGAGTTGCTGCCTGGTCACGCTTTCAGGACCAGCCAGTTCGAATGCCGTGTTGCTGACCGGCGCGACGTTGGTGAAGCGCCAGTCTTCGTCACGCGTGGTGGGAAAGCCGGTCTCGGCAAAACGGGCGAACGCTTCCTGCCGCAAAGATTGCAGCCAGCGCGGCTGGGTAGTCGCGCGATTACTCAATTGCTCGAAGATCTCCAGATATTTTTCCGGTGCCTGGGTTGCTGTTATCACTTGTCGTTGTTCCTTCTAGTTTCGAAAAGCAGTTAGCGTTTCGCGCCCGCTAGTTCGCCTTCCGTCCAGCTGTAGCCCTTCTCTTCCAGCTCAAGGGCCAGTTCCGGCCCGCCGGATTTCACGATGCGTCCGTTGACCAAAACATGGACTAGGTCAGGCACAATGTAGTCGAGCAGCCGCTGATAATGCGTTACCAACACCATGGCGCGCTTCGGACTACGCATCGCATTTACGCCCTTGGCGACGATCTTCAGCGCATCGATGTCTAGACCAGAATCAGTTTCGTCCAGCACGGCCAGCCTAGGTTCGAGAACGGCCATCTGGACGATCTCATTGCGCTTCTTCTCGCCGCCGGAAAAGCCTTCGTTGACCGGACGGTTCAGGAAGCGCTCATCCATCTCCAGCATGCGCATCTTTTCTTTCAGGAGCGGAAGGAAATCCATGGCGTCCATTTCATCCTGGCCGCGAAATTTGCGGATGGCGTTCAGTGCCGCGCGCAAAAAGTACGCGTTGCTGATCCCGGGAATTTCCACAGGATATTGAAACGCCATAAACAGCCCTTCGCTGGCTGCGTCTTCCGGCTTCATCTCCAGCAGGTCTTTGCCGTCGAACGTAATCGATCCGGCGGTGATCTCATAGCTCTCGCGCCGCGCCAGCACCTGGGCCAGCGTGCTCTTGCCGGAGCCGTTCGGCCCCATGATGGAGTGCACCTCGCCGGGATTCACGGTGAGGTTGATTCCCTTCAGTATCTCGTTGCCGTGCACGCTTGCGTGCAGATTTTTGATTTCGAGCAGGCTCATCGTTTATCCAACACTCCCCTCAAGACTGATGCTGAGTAATTTCTGCGCTTCCACGGCGAACTCCATCGGCAGTTCCTTGAACACCGCTTTGCAGAAGCCATTGATGATCATACTGACGGCCTCTTCCTTGGATATGCCGCGTTGCTGCAGATAGAAAATCTGGTCTTCACCGATCTTCGACGTCGACGCTTCATGCTCCATGCGGGCGCTGGCATTCTTCACCTCGATATACGGGAACGTGTGCGCGCCGCACTTGTCACCGATCAAAAGCGAGTCGCACTGGGTGTAATTGCGCGCGCCTTTCGCACCTTTCAGGATCTTGATCATCCCTCGATAGGTGTTCTGCCCGTGTCCGGCCGAGATACCTTTCGAGACCACCGTGCTTTTGGTGTTCTTGCCGATGTGGATCATCTTGGTGCCGGTGTCGGCCTGCTGATAATTGTTGGTGAGCGCCACGGAATAGAATTCGCCCACTGAGTTGTCGCCTTGAAGAATGCAGCTCGGGTACTTCCACGTGATGGCCGAACCGGTCTCAACCTGCGTCCAGGAGATTTTGGAGTTCTTGCCCAGCGCCTTGCCGCGTTTGGTGACGAAGTTGTAAATTCCGCCCTTGCCTTCCTTGTCGCCCGGGTACCAGTTCTGGACGGTCGAGTATTTAATGGTCGCGTTGTCATGCGCGATCAGTTCGACCACAGCCGCATGCAGCTGATTCTCGTCGCGGATCGGTGCAGTGCAGCCTTCAAGGTAGCTGACCGAAGCGCCTTCGTCGGCAATGATCATCGTGCGCTCGAACTGTCCGGTGTTTTGCGCGTTGATGCGGAAATAAGTCGACAGTTCCATGGGGCAACGAACGCCCTTGGGCACGTAAACAAATGAACCATCGCTGAAGACCGCCGAGTTTAGCGCGGCGAAGAAATTGTCAGTATAGGGAACCACCGAGCCAAGGTATTTCTTTACCAGCTCAGGATGGTTCTTTACGGCTTCAGAAAACGAGCAAAAGATCACGCCTGCTTCCGCCAACTTGGCCTTGAAGGTGGTGGCTACGGAAACGCTGTCAAACACAGCGTCCACGGCCACTCCCGCCAGCAATTTTTGCTCATGCAGAGGGATGCCGAGTTTGGCGTACGTGTCCAGAATTTCGGGGTCCACTTCATCCAGGCTCTTGAGTTCTTTCTTCTGCTTGGGAGCGGAATAATACGAAAGCGCCTGATAATCGATGGGCGGATACTTCACGTTCGCCCACGTGGGTTCAGCGTGCTTCTGCTCCAGCGACGCCCAATACCGATAGGCCTTTAAACGCCACTCCAGCATGAACTCCGGCTCGCCCTTTTTGATTGCGATGGCGCGAACAATGTCTTCGTTGAGCCCTGGCGGCAGGCGATCTTCGTCTACCGATGTGACAAAACCCCACTTATATTCCTGTTGTGTGAGGTCATTAATTTGATTGACTGTGCTGCTCATCGCGCTCCTTCCGCAACGGTGTCTGCGGGTTTAATCGATGCAACTAATTCATGTTCGTTCTTGCGTTCATGGTGCGCCATTTCATGGTTCAGATCGGAAAGCGTCACGTGCTCCAGCGCGTCGCGCAGAGCGTCGCCAATGATCTGCGAATTGCTCATGATGGCGCATGAACGTTCCATGTTGCAGAGCCCCTTAACCACGCTGCATTCGGTGAATCCGATTGGTCCTTCCAGCGCCAGAATGATTTCGGCCACGGCGATCAAACGGGCCTCGCGGGCTAGGTTGTAACCGCCATTGACGCCACGGTGCGAACTTAAAAGCCCGTGCTCCGAGAGCTGCCGCAGAAGCTTGCCCACCGTGGGTAGAGGCAGTAGCGTTTCCTTAGCCAGGCTGCGCGCCGTATGTGGTGTTGTTTCC
>JBARMK010000052.1:0-10977 GCA_049802395.1 Candidatus Angelobacter sp. | reverse complement strand
GTTTGAGAACCTGGCCATTTACAATTCCGCATGCGTCTGAGCGGCAAAGTTGCGATCATTACCGGAGGCGGCAGCGGCATTGGCAAAGCCATTGCCCAGGCATTTGTGCGCGAGGGCGCCAACGTGGTGATTGCCGGGCGCGATGGCAAAAAGCTTGAGCTTGCGACGCGGGAGATCGGCGCAGCTTGTCTAGCGATCACCGCCGACGTAAGCAAGACAGCAGAGGTGGAAAAGCTGATGGCCACCACGGTCGAGAAATTCAAGCGCATCGATGTGCTGGTCAACAACGCTGCGGTCCTGCTGCCAGGGACGGCGGAGTCGCTTAGTGAAGAGGATTTTGATCAGACGTTTAATATCAACGTGCGTGGCCTGTGGCTAATATCGAGAGCGGCGCTGCCGCATATACGCGCCGCGGGTGGCGGATCGATTATTAATATCGGCTCCGTGCTGAGTACGCTGGGAGCGCGTAACCGCGTGGCATATTCGGCGTCAAAAGGAGCCGTGCTGGCCATGACGAAAGCCATGGCGCTGGACCATGCAGCGGAAAAAATCCGCGTGAACTGCATTTGCCCCGGAATCGTCGAGACGGAACTGGTGGCGAAGTTCAACGCCGATGAGAATGTTCGCCGGCAGCGGCTGGCGATGCATCCGGTGGGACGGTTCGGACAGCCTGAAGATGTGGCCGGTCTGGCGGTGTTCCTGGCCAGCGACGAATCGGCGTGGATCACCGGCACGGCACAGACCGTGGATGGCGGGTACAGCGCACAGTAATGGCAAACGGGTGGAAGCCCAAGAATGGGTGAAGCTTCGACGACGGAATCGAGCCTCACAGACAAAGGAGAGCGCATGAGCAGATGGAGAAGGTTTCTCCGTCGCGGCAGAAATCAGCCGCTGCCGGTGGCCGACTTGATGCGGTTTGAGCCGCTGGCGCGCCACTGCCTGTCCCAGATGGCCTACGACTATATACGCTCTGGTGGCGGTGACGAAATCACCATGCGGGAAAACCGTCTGGGTTTTGAGCGGTTGCGCCTGGCGCCGAATGTTCTGGTGGATGTGTCGAAAATCGATACGCGGGTTTCGCTTTTTGGCAGGGAGCTCGATCATCCGATTCTGCTGGCTCCGGTGGCGTACCACCGTCTGTACCATCCTGAAGGCGAGCTTGGCACGGCGCGAGGCGCAAACGCGGCCGGTGCAGCGCTTGTGATCAGCTCGTTTACGACGACAGCGATCGATGAGATCGCGCGCAACATGGAGCGCCCGATCTGGTTTCAGCTTTACGTACAACGCGACCGCGCGTTTACTAAAGATATGGTGCAGCGCGCCGTGGCTGCGGGCTGCAAGGCGGTTTGCATTACCGTGGATACGCCGGTACTGGGCAATCGTTACGGGCAGATTTCCTTTGGCCTGCCCAGCCACCTGGAGTGCGTGCATCTGCGCGGGCTCCAGATCAAGGGTGCAATTGCCGGACACAAGACACACGGCAAGAGCATTTACGATCCACTGTTTGATCCGTCATTTAACTGGAGCGATGTTGAATGGCTGCGCTCGGTAGCCGGCGTGCCGGTGATTCTTAAAGGAGTGCTTGCGCCGGAAGACGGCAAACGCGCCGTGGATTCGGGCGCTGATGGAGTCATTGTCTCGAATCACGGCGGCCGAAACCTGGACGCGGTCCCCGCTACGATTGACGCTCTGCCGCGCATGGTTGACGCAGTGGCGGGGCGCATACCGGTAATGCTCGATAGCGGCGTGCGTCGAGGCACTGACGTGCTGATGGCGCTGGCGCTGGGAGCCAAGGCAGTCTTTATCGGACGGCCGTATATTTATGGGCTGGCCCTGGGCGGCGCGAAAGGCGTGGAGCGAGTGATCTCGATTTTGCGCGACGAGTTTGAACGCGCCATGGCGCTGACAGGCCGGCGATCAATTGCGGAGATTGATGCGTCAGTGCTGTGGCAGCCGTCCGATACTGCGGCCAGCAAACAGTTACGCGCGCCAGCGGCGGGAGCCTGAACCGGATGGCGCAGCACAAGATCGCGATTCTTCTGCACGACGAATTTGACATGTGGCGTCCTCCGGCATGGTTCCTGGACCGTCTGCGCGCCGAATTTCCGCAATGCCAGGTCGTCTTTTCTTCCCGCAAACGCCAGGATGAAGAAGCGCTGCGCGGCGCTGACGTGATGATCGGGTGGTCGCTCTCCTCTGAGGAGCTTCGCTTTGCAAAAGATCTGCGCTGGATCTATTCCATCACCGCCGCAGTGGATCAATTTTTGTATCCGGAGTTGGTGGCCAGCGATATTGCCCTGTGCAATGCGGCGCGGGTGCATGGACCGGTGGTGGCCGAACACGCTATAGCCATGGCGCTGGCACTTGCCAAACGCGTGCCTACGGCGGTGCGCTACCAGGACCGGCGCAAGTGGGCGATGGAAGCAATCTGGAAAGAGCGTCCGCGCGAAATTGCCGGAGCCACACTTATCTTGGTCGGGCTGGGCAGCATTGGTAGAGAAGTAGCTGCATTGGCGGCAGGCTTGAAGATGCATGTGATCGGCGTGCGCCATAATCCGGAGCGTGGGCCAGCGGGAGCACATAAGGTGCTGGGCTATCCGGCGTTCGATGAGGCCATCAGGCGCGCCGATTTTGTGGTGCTGGCGGCGCCGCTTACACCGCAAACTCGGCTCATGATCGATGCCCGCCGGTTGCAACTCTTCCAGCCGCATGCTTACCTGATCAACGTCTCGCGGGGCGCGCTCATCGACGAAGCCGCGCTGGTCAAGGCCCTGCGCGAGCATCGCCTGGGCGGCGCGGCGCTCGACGTTTTTACCGAAGAGCCTTTACCGCGGAAGTCTCCATTGTGGAAGATGGAGCAGGTTTTGATCACGCCCCATACCGCGTTTCTCACGGAGAAAGTTTGGCAGCGGCATTACCAGGCGTTTGCGGGCAATCTCAAGCGGTATCTGGCCGCGCAGCCCTTGCAGGATGTAGTGGATAAGAGCCGTGGGTATTAGCTCTGGCCGTATTTATTCAGGGGCTAAAGCCCCGAATAATTTCTGCCACTGAACGGCATGAGTAAGCTCATGCTGGTACTTGGACCGTGGTTGCTGATGTTGTCGCTCGCGGCACGCAGGGGGTAAGCGGCAACCACAGTTATGTCGCGGTCACTTTGGCCCGGCACTCTTCGCACTGGCACATCTCGCGCAGGTAATCCCAGGAATAAATGCCGCTGGCATGGCCGTCATTCCAGGCGATGTTAAGCGCATAGCGTCCCACCGCCTTCACTTCTTTGGGTTTTACCGGCTCTTTGTACATCGGCAAAAGCGAGGTTGCGGTCTTGGCTGGCTCGCCGGGCTGGCGCTTGTGATTGTTGCGCTCCTCCGTGCAGGTAGCGCAAGGACATGCGTCGCGCAGCCACTGAAAGCCATAGTGCGTGCGATGTCCGTCGTCCCATTCAATGTCCATGCCGGTCCCGGTGGTCACGTTCACCTTGACCGATTTGGGATTGATGGGAGGCATCTCTTTCAGTATATACAGGGTCCGCCTTGCGCTTCCCGATCTTCCGATGTCCCGATCGCGCGTGATTACCCGATTTTCCGGGCCCACCCCTACCCGGTTCATCCCCGAAAAATAAGGACTTGCACGATTCAACCCCGGGGATGGCTTTCCCGATCACCCGATGTACGGGTTTCCCGGCCAGCCCGATTTTAGTCCGCATGGTAAGAGCCGGTCTCGGCTGTGTGGCACGCTTGGCCTTCCGGTCCCTCGATGTCCCGATGTCGGCGATCCCCCGATCTTCGGTCCCCCTCCCCCCTCCCCGGTCATCCCACTTCACCCCAGGGCATCCCAATTTGGCGTGGGTTTGAGAAGAGTGTCGCCTGTCCACCCCAGATTGGCGTGGGTTTGAGCGGCTTGGCCATCGATTGGCGCGAGGTTCAGCGACTCTGGGTTTGGCTGAATGCTGATGGGCTGAGCGCTGATTGCTAAGTTGTCAAAGATCGTCCGGATACCGTTTTTCCTCACTGGAAGGAAATATGCCAATTTACCATTTGTTCGCCTTCCAGTCAAGCAAAAAAGAGCGGGATTTGCCTTTTTTCAAACCTGGGAATCCACCATACCGTGGGTGCCCATCCTTTGCGTCCTGCGAGTTCTTCGTATGTCACCAGGGCCAATTTGCGGACGCAAAGGTGGTAGATTGGCGGCCAACGCTCTGCGGGCTTGGCTGACTTGCCCGCCTCGAGGTTCTTCAGTCGTGCAGACCCGCCACGCGGAAGCCCTTTCGGGCTCCCGTATCGCGCCGGCTCTGCACGAAACAAATTAAAAGAGACACCCGGGCGTTGCGCCCGGGTGTCGGGTTCTAGGCTCCTAACGCTCCGTCCCGCGTGACGGGCTATCCCGAAACCGAGCGCAGGTTAAAGGGCTGCAGCATCCATACCTCGGGCGCGCAGGTGAGGGATCTGCTCCGCTGCCCGGTGGAAGAGCGGCCCTTTAGGGTTAAAAGTCTCTCTCACCCCCCTGTCATTCCGAGCGGCCCAGAGGAAGCGCCAGCGACTGAGGGGAAGTCGAGGAATCCCCGCAATGCGTGCGCGCCCCCAAGCCGACTCAGGGAGTTCTCTCTAACGCTCCGTCCCTCGCGACGTCCCATCCCGGAACCGAGCGCAGGTTAAGGGCTGCAGCATCCATACCTTCGGGCGCGCAGGTGAGGGATCTGCTCCGCTGCCGGGTGGAAGAGCGGCCCTTTAGGGCCGCAAAAAGCACAATTAAACACTTCCTTCCTCGCTGCCGCAGGCCCGCGCACAGCACAGCGGAGCGCGGAAAGCCTACGCCCTGTGTGATTCGCTATGGATCAGCGGCCATCTCTTGATCGGACGCCAGTTGCCGGTTTTCCAGTCGGCGTGCTCGGTTTCCAGGATGAAGCCAGGATCAATGACGAAGTGGAGCGTGGTTTTGTCCTGAAAGCGGACGTCAATCGCATGGTACTCGCCGGCGGTGAAGACTTCCACAAAGTCCACGATCTTGCCGTTGAATTCGTTGAAGCGATAGAAGGTGCGTCCGCGATAGCGGCGGATAGTGGTCTTGCCGCGCTTGGTCTCGGTGAAGCGCAGGGAGGCCGGTAGACGTTTTACTTTCTTTGCTTTGGGTGTCTTGCGGACGGCGGGTTGCGTGCGAGAGGGAGAGCGTTTACTTTCAATAGCAGCCATTTTGCCTCCTACGGGGCGATCTGGTTAGGGCGCGTTCGGTGCTTCGAACACCGGGCGCTGCCCGTGAGGTTGTGTTACTTCTTTTTGGTTTAGTGGCACAGGGCTTAACCCTGTGCCTTTTCTTTAAAATCCGACTTGACTGCTGGACAGTCTTTTCCGGCCTTGCGCTTCTGCTCGTCAGCAATCCCGACTGGATACTACCACAAACCTGTTTTGGGTTAAACCGATTAAAGGTTCTAAACTCGTTCCCTCCTTGTCAAGGTCAATGGGGAACAATGGACATAAGCGATTACGCGAGCTTCTTACAGAAGCTCGCAAGAGCGCGGAGCTAACCCAGGCAGAACTTTCTGGGCGTCTTGGCCGTCCGCAATCGTTCGTTTCAAAGTATGAACGCGGGGAGAGGCGTCTCGATGTAATTGAGTTTGCACAAGTCGCGCGTGCTCTCGGGATCGATCCTCTTCGTTTCCTGGCGAAGCTTTATCGAGAGATTTCGTGAAGATCGTACACATAGAGACCGTGTTGAGTTGTGGCCCATATTCAAAGTCTCGGCATTGGTCCAAGACAAGGCAGTCAATCCATGACGCAGTCAAAAAATGTGTATGGCCCCCGGGCAGCGGTAAATTCACGATCTACCCGCAGAGTGGCAAGAAGCGCGATGAAGGCAACGGAGTGGGACCCATTAAGAAAGAATTCATAGCGGAGCTGCAGAAGCGGGAGTGGACAATTGAAGGTGCTGCCAAAAACAGTCTTGGGCAAGAACTTGGCTGTTTTGACGCTGTGCTGCTTGGCCCTGAAGGCCCCATTGTCGTCGAATGGGAAACAGGAAATATCTCATCTAGCCACCGGTCGATGAATAAGCTCACCATGCTGACCGCTGACGGGATTATCGCTGCAGGCACGCTAGTAGTGCCATCGCGGAAGCTGTACGCTTATCTCACTGATCGAATTGGAAATTACAGGGAACTGGAACCTTACCTGAAGCTTTGGAAATCCGTACCATGTAAAAAAGGAATTCTCGAAATCGTGGTGATTGAGCAAGACGCTGTAAGTTACGATGTACCGAGAATTCCAAAGACAACGGACGGACGCGCAAAAGGTTAAGCTTCAACAAAATCATCGTTCTTGTGGGAACGGATATCGTTGCCTTCGAGACGATCTACTATTTCTTGAGCAAAATCGATCTCTGTTCCTATCCATTCGCGTGCTTTCTTCTCGCAAACCGCAAATGTGGTGCCGCTGCCACCGAACGGGTCAAAGACAAGCTGGCCTCTGATGGTGGACATCTCCACCACGCGGTCAAGGATTTTTGTAGAAAGGGCGTTGGCTCTGCGATCCTTCGATTTGAATTTCCAGTGCCGTACTGGTGGGATATCCGTCCATACATCCTTTAGAGTCACACCATTGGGATTCATTGCGTCACGGTGACCGCCGTAGTCCTTGACTTCGCGAGCACAATGCCGGCAAGTTTGGATGGGGGTACGGATGCGTCGGAACGTCTTCGGCTTGCCCTTGGTGTAATACAGGAGACTGTAATGGCTCGGATGGAGTCGTCCTGAAATAGGGAGACACGCAGAAATCTCGACAGCAATCCAATGGCGGAAGTCCATCCCAAGCTCTGTCAAATATCCACCGAGCAGAACATTCCACTTCGGCAAATTGTAGAGGAAGAACGCGCCGCCTGGTTTTATTACTCGAACACACTCGGCGATCCAAGATTTACACCAATGAAGATATGCTTCATCAGGTTTCTGGTCGTTGCAATTCCTGCCGTACTGCTTCCCTAAGTTGAACGGTGGGTCAGCAAAAACAGTATCGACCACTTCATCCTTTATGCAAGGCAAAACCTCCAGGCAATCGGCGCCAAACAACGCTCCAAGGGAAGACGAGTAAATGGGAACAATCTTTGAATTGTCCTTCAGACAAGGGCGGACGTCGAAAATCCGCTCGTCCAATTTTAATGCCGCCTGTCTAGGCAAGGTGAGAGTCGCTCCATATAATCAAAATAACCTAAAATAGGTTTTCGTGCAAGTTCGAAATGCGGAAAGATTCAGCGCGAGCTATTGCTCCTGTTCGCCCTCTTTTCTCACGACGACAATATGTGAATAAAGAGCGAAAGTCAACGGCTTGGATAGCGGCGGATTGCTTTTTCTGTTTCCCATCAGTGAACTGGCGAGCTGCTGCCAGTCGTCCCCTGGCGGGACTGCTTGTTGGCTGGGATACGCGCCTAACCCACGATGTGCCATTCCGAGGCCGAATTTGAGAATGCGGAATTATTGATTCCCCTGACGGAGGCCGAGGAATCTTCTGCGCGGGTCACAGGTAAAGATTTGAAAATCGGGTAATTGAAATTTCAAATTTGAAAACATAAGATCAACCGCCGAGGGCGACCGTGCCACGCGAACACGCTCACTTCCCAAACAGCCCATTGATCTCCTCATACGGCACTGCGCCTTCCGTCAGTGCCTCATACGTCCCCAACGATTTTGCTTCGTCGGCCATGCGGCGTAGTAGGCCCATAGCGGCGCGATGCGGGCCCGAGCCATAGCTCACGCGCTTGACGCCCAGCTTAGCCAGTTCAGGAATTTGCGGAACGCCAGGGCCGGCCAGAATGTTCACCGGAGCGGTCTTGCCAAGCTGGGCGCGCAGATGGTTGACCACCATGCGAATGTGGTCAGGGCTGCGCAGGCCGGGAATGAAAACGCAGTCACCGCCGGCTTTCAGGTAAGCTTCGCCGCGTTCAAGGGTATTGCGCAGAGCTTCCGCGGGCTCTACGCCTGACTGCCAGTAAGCGTCAACGCGGGCATTGATCACCAGATGAATGCCGAGCTTTTCAGCGGCGCGGCGTGCTGCCTGAATGCGCGCGATCTGCTCCGGCAGAGGATAAAGCGGACTACTATGCCGTACATTCGGGTCGGCGGATGCGGGCAGAGCGTCTTCCAGATTCACGCCCACAGCGCCGGCGGCAATGACCTGCTCGATGGACGATTCCAGTTGCTTTAGGTTGTTCGCGTCGGCGGTGAAGCCGGCTTCAATATCGGCGGTGACGGGAACGCTAACCGCGCGCGTAATGCGGCTGATGGCGGCGAGCATCTCCGGCCAGGGCACTTTCTGTCCGTCGGCGTAGCCTAGAGAGTTGGCCACAGCCGCGCTGCTGGTGGCAATAGCCGGAAGGCCGCACTGCTCAACCATGGCGGCGCTGGCAGCGTCCCAGGCATTGATTAAAACCAGCGGAGCGGCGGCGTGGTGCAGCTCCAGGAGACGGTTGGCTTTTTCTGCTGGCGTCATGTTTGCTATTGGCCCTGGTCATTTTCTAATACTGACCTGGGGTCATTCAAGGGCCGCGACACGAGAAAGCAGCCGCGAGCCTCGTGTAGCGGCGAGCGGCGCGCAACCAGCGCAGATAGCGGTCAAGGCAAGAGGACTCGTTGGCGGTTTGGAGCGCAGCGACAGGGAAGAAGGCCGGCGAGGTCAGCCTGTTTTTGATCTGTCAGCGGGCTTCAGAATGTGGTTCACGGCGCGCAATATGTCTTCAGAGCCGGCCGTTTTGGGCAGAAGGGCGTCTGCCAGCTCCGTATTTTTGATACTGGAAAAATAAACCATGATGATCTTGATGGCCGGGTTCGCACTGATCAGCGATCGGGCAATTTGACTGCGCTCCTGTTCGGGAACACAGGAGCCAAGAACGGCAACGTCACAAATAAAAGGCGAGGTTGCCTGGTCAGCGGCCTTCCAGGCGGATGCGATTTCTACTTCATGCCCCCCGGCAAGCAAGACATTGAGTCGTTCTTCCATAATCTCGCGAATATAGCCGACCAGCAGAACCTTTGCCATAATCCTCCCTGTTACTCCCCACGCGCGCCATAGGCCGGTAAATCACTGGCTTAGACACAAGCAAGCGCGAAGCGGAACACATATATGGAATCCCATTTAAGAGCCACAGAAAATCTGATCGCAAGCAGATACAGGGAGGAACGGCAGAAACCACCAATTAAGTCAGCCATCGATCAAACAATCACTTACCGAGCGCGACGGCAATACGATCAGCGCCTGAAAGGGGGTAATCAGGACTTCAGTATTGTTTGCCGGGGCGAGACTGCGCTAGCCCGGCAAAGCCGCGTTCGCGGGATATAATACTACAGTCAAGATGCGGGAATCCCCAATCTTGCTTACAATAATGCACGCTTGTCTTTCCGTTCGATATTCCTGGAGTAAAGATGAAAACCGTATCTCTTGAACAGGAGCTGAATCCCTGGGAAGCCCAGGCAGCTCGCTTTGATTTTGCTGCGCAGAAATTAAACCTCGATGAGGGGCTGTGGAAGATCCTGCGCTATCCCCAGCGTGAAATTATCGTCCACATTCCGGTTGCCATGGATAACGGCACCCTGGAGGTTTTTACCGGCTTTCGCGTGCAACATTCCATTGCCCGCGGCCCGGCGAAAGGCGGAGTCCGGTATTCGCCTGACGTCACTCTGGATGAAGTTCGGGCCCTGGCAAGCTGGATGACGTGGAAATGCGCGGTGGTTAATATTCCCTTCGGTGGCGCCAAGGGCGGGATCATCGTGGATCCCAAGAAAATGAGCCTCTCTGAACTGGAGAAAATGACGCGCCGCTATACCGCCGAACTCATAGAATTTCTCGGCCCTGAAAAAGACGTTCCTGCTCCTGACATCAACACCAATGAACAAACTATGGCTTGGATGATGGACACATATTCCATGCATATGCGCCAAACCGTGACGGCTGTGGTCACAGGCAAGCCAATAAATATTGGCGGCTCAAGAGGACGGCGCGAAGCCACCGGTCGCGGAGTGATGATCAATTGCGACGAGGCCCTGCGAAAGTTTGATATGGCGCGCGAATCGACCCGCGTTGTGATTCAGGGCTTTGGCAATGTCGGCTCGAACGCGGCGAAACTCATGTCGGACGCCGGTTACCAGATTATAGGAATCGCCGAATACGATGGCGGGCTTTTCAACAGCCATGGCATCGGTATCGATGATCTGCTGGAATATCGAGACCGCAACAAAACCATTGTTGGATTTCCTGGGGCCGAACCCGCCGATTCCAAGCAACTCCTGCTGATCGATTGCGACATTCTGATTCCAGCGGCCACGGAAAACGTTATCACCAGCCAAAATGCGGCCGGCATTAAAGCAAAAATCATCTGTGAAGGCGCCAATGGTCCCACCACCGCCGCTGCGGATGAAATCCTCGCGGAGAAGAGGGTATTCGTCATCCCGGATATTCTCGCCAATGCGGGCGGCGTAACTGCTTCCTATTTCGAATGGGTGCAGGATCGCCAGGGTTATTTCTGGAAAGAATCGTCAGTGAATGAACAGCTTGAGTTCATTCTGCGCGAGGCCTTTGAAGACGTTGTCCACTTCTCTGAGAACCACAAAGTGAACAACCGGATTGCGGCATACATGCTGGCTATCAGCCGCGTGGCCCACACCATCAAACTGCGCGGCATTTACGCGTAGGCAGTCCACAGCCAAAAAGATTGTTCAAAAGTAAAAGGCCGCGAAAAATCGCGGCCTTTTTTACGCCAATGGGGTTGTTGTTTAGCGACGGCCTTTTTTCTTTTTGCTGCCGCCTTTTTTCTTCCCGCCGGATTTCTTCTTGGCTGTTTTCTTTGCGGCCTTCTTCGCCGGACGCTTCTTGCTGCTGCCGCTCGCGCCCTTCTTGCCGGCGCTCTTTTTCTTTGCGGTTTTTTTCTTTGCCGCTTTCTTTTTGGCCGCCGGCTTTTTCTTCCCGCCGCCACCTCCACCGCCGCTGCGCTTCGGAGCAGGAG
>JBARMK010000051.1:0-19862 GCA_049802395.1 Candidatus Angelobacter sp. | reverse complement strand
CGCGGTACGGTGGTTACGGGCAGGATTGAGCGCGGCAAGGTGAAGGTGGGCGAGGAAGTGGAGATTGTCGGCTTCCGCGAGACGCGCAAGACCGTGGTAACGGGCGTGGAGATGTTCAAGAAGCAGTTGGACGAAGGCATGGCGGGCGATAACGCGGGATTGCTGCTCAGAGGCATTGGCAAGGACGATGTGGAGCGTGGCATGGTACTGGCCAAGGGTGGATCGATCACGCCACACACCAAGTTCAAGGCTGAGATTTACGTATTGAACAAGGAAGAAGGCGGGCGGCATACGCCGTTCTTTAAAGGCTACCGGCCGCAGTTTTACTTCCGCACCACGGACGTGACGGGTGTGGCGGAGCTGCCGGCGGGCACGGAGATGGTGATGCCGGGAGACAACGTATCGCTGACCATCGAGCTGATAACGCCGGTGGCTATGGAGAAGGGCCTGCGCTTTGCCATCCGCGAAGGCGGACGGACGGTGGGAGCAGGAACGATCAGCGAGATCATTCAATAATTTCAAGGATCGCAGGCGAGGGTGCCTGCGATCCACAAGATTCAAAGGGTTGGTTTTTATGAGAGAAATCGTGACGTTACAGTGCGGAGATTGCAAAGAGCGGAACTATTCGACCACCAAGAACAAGAAGACTACGACTGGCCGGCTGGAGTTCAAGAAATTTTGCAAGCGTTGCCGCAAGCACACAGGGCATAAGGAAGTTAAGTAGCAATCAACACCCAGCCGTCAGCATTCAGCAAATCGATGCTGCTGCGGGCCGGGTGAAACGTGGAGCGAGCGCCGAACAGCGCGAGCAAAGCGTGAGGGCGCAGCAGCAAGCGTTTGCGGAGCCTGAAGAATTAGGGGCGTAAGCTCAACGGCTAAACTGCCGGTCTCCAAAACCGGACTTGGGGGTTCGAATCCCTCCGCCCCTGCCAGATTTGGAAAGCCGGCGGCAAGGGCCGCCGGAATAGAAGATCAGGGAAACGCCGAAACAGCCGGCGAGTAGTACGAGCGCAAGAGAAGAAAGCAGGGGAACCAATGGCTAAAGCAGTAACGATCGCGCGTGAAGACCAGGGCAACAGACTGATGCAATTCCCTGCGCGCACAAAAAGTTTTCTGACGGATGTTCGCAATGAAATGCGGAAAGTCACTTTTCCCAGTCGGAAAGAAGTGCAGGCGACGACCATGGTGGTGATTATCACCGTGATTCTTTTTGGCATTTATTTTTTCATTATCGATAAGGCGATTGGCAGCGGAGTCAATTGGGTGCTGCACCGCATGCGGTGAGGCGCCGGAAAGTTTAGTTTGTGAGTATGGCAGAGCAGAACATCAACGAAGCCGGCGCCCCGCCAGAAGCGGGACAGGAAGCGGCTGCAGAAAACACCAACCCGAACATGAAGTGGTACATCATCCACAGCTATTCGGGCTTTGAGCGTAAGGTCAAGGAGTCGCTGGAGTCGCGCGTTGCGGCTTTTGGTTTGCAGGAAAAGATCGGCAAAGTTGTCATCCCCACCGAGCCGGTAACGGAAATTCGTAACGGCAAGAAGTACACGGTGGAAAGAATGTTTTATCCCGGCTATGTGCTGGTGCAGATGGATCTGACCGGCTTCCGTACCGGCGGCGAAGGCGATCACGTCTGGCATGTGGTGAAGTCCACGCCGCGTGTCACTGGCTTTGTCGGTACGGCCAATGACCCGACGCCCCTTACTGAGGAAGAGGTCAACCAGATTATCTATCGCGTGAACGTAGGCAAGGACAAGCCCAAGATTCGGGTCAAATTTGAGAAGAACGAAACGGTCCGCATCACCGACGGTCCGTTCGCCAATTTCAACGGCATGGTGGATGAAGTGAACGAAGACCGCGAAACCCTGAAAGTGATGGTCACGATCTTTGGCCGCGCAACACCGGTCGAGCTGGAATTTGGGCAAGTGGAGAAAGTGGCGTAAGCAGCGATGCTGCAGGCGAGGCTTCCTGCGGTCCATAACCACGAATAAAGGATTCAGGTAAACGACAGATGGCACCGAAAAAAGTACAGACATCCGTTAAGTTGCAGATTGAGGCGGGTAAGGCGACGCCGGCGCCACCGGTTGGGCCCGCGCTGGGCCAGGCGCAGATTAACATCATGGAATTCTGCAAACAGTTCAATGCGCGCACCTCCAATAAGGAGATGGCAGGCCTCATCATCCCGGTGGTGATCACGGTCTATACCGACCGCTCTTTCACCTTCATCACCAAAACACCGCCGGCTTCTATTCTGTTGAAGCGGGCTGCGGGCATCGCCAAGGGTTCGGGCGCACCCAATAAAGACAAGGTTGGCAAGGTGACGGAAAAGCAAGTGGCCGATATCGCCAAGCAGAAAATGCCCGACCTGAACGCCGCCTCGATCGAATCAGCGATCAAAAGCGTGAAGGGCACGGCGCGCAGCATGGGAATCGAAGTCGTAGGTTAAGTCTTTTTTTAAGAAACCAATCGCATGTACCACGGCCCGCCGATTTCTGGCGGAGCGGTGGGAGATAAGGAAAAGCCAAATGAGTCAAAGAACCGGAAAGAACATTACAAAAGCGCGCGCAGCGGTGGAGAAGCGCCAGTATCTTTTGAGTGACGCGGTGCCGCTGCTGCAAAAAGTGAAGTACGCCAAGTTTGACGAGACCGTTGAGGTCACGCTGCGCCTGGGGGTAGATCCCAAACACGCCGACCAGATGGTGCGCGGCACTGTGGTACTGCCGCACGGCCTGGGCAAATCGAAAAAGGTCCTGGTCATCGCTACTGGCGAGAAACTTCGTGAAGCGGAAGCTGCCGGCGCCGACATCGTAGGCGGCGAGGAGATGGTGGAGAAAATCCAGAAAGAGAGTTGGACGGACTTTGACGCCGTAATCTCAACGCCGGACATGATGAGATCTGTGGGTAAGCTGGGCAAAGTGCTCGGCCCGAAAGGGTTGATGCCAAATCCGAAAACCGGCACCGTAACAATGGACATTGCGAACGCTGTGAAGGAGATCAAGGCCGGTAAAGTGGAATTTCGCACGGACAAAACCGCGCTGGTGCATGTGCCGGTGGGAAAGATTTCTTTCACTCCGGACAAGCTGGTGGAAAATGCCACGGCTGTAATTACCAGCGTGGTTCGCGCCAAGCCTGCAGCCGCCAAGGGCAAATACATCAAGGGGGCATATATCTCGTCCTCAATGGGGCCCGGCATTTCAGTGGACACAACGCCGGTGGAGACAGCGGCGAAAGCGTAACCAGCGGTATTTGTTGTCAAGGTGCGACCCGGGACCTGAGTAGTCCCCAAAAAGAGGATCAAGACAATGGCAGTCACTAAAGCAAAGAAAGCCGAGCAAATCGAAAAGCTCAACCAGGACCTGCAGAAAGCCAGCAGCATGATTGTGGGCACGTTTTCCAAGCTCACCGTGGCCAAGGATTTTGAACTACGCAAAACGGTCCGCTCCGCCGGCGGCAGGTACCAGGTGGTAAAGAACACTCTGGCCCAGCGCGCCTCAGAAGGCACCAAAGTCGGCGAAGCGCTAAAAGGCCTGAAAGGCGTTACCTCCATCGCTTATACCAGCGGCGATCCGGTGGCCCTGGCCAAAGCGCTGAGCAAGTATGTGGACGATAACCCGGAGTATTCCTTCAAAGCGGGAGTGCTCGAGGGACGCGCCATCTCGATGAAAGAGATCAAAGCGCTGGCCACAATGCCATCGAAGGAAGAGATTTACTCCAAGCTGCTCTTCCTCATCAGCTCGCCGGCGCAACGCCTGGTTACGGTGATGAATGCCGTAGGCCGGGACCTGGCAGTGGTCGTAAGCCAGGGCGTGGAGAAGAAAAAGTTCAAGGAAGCCGGCGAAGCTGCAAGCTAGCCGGTGGATTGCCTGAAGCGGCCTAGTGCGACTGCTTCAGGGGGCGGTTTTATCGTCGCAGAAACCCGCGTGGCGCTTGTCTGGGCGCATTGGAACACGCTGGAGGATGGGGCGGAATCAGCACAAAACTGAAAAGAGTGGAGAGATACATGGCAGACTTACAGCAGTTAGAAGATTCAATCGTAGGGTTGAGCCTGCTCGACGCGGCGCAGCTCGTGAAGAAGCTGGAGGAGCGCCTCGGCGTTTCAGCAGCGGCAGCGGCCCCAGTGATGATGGCTGGCGGCGGAGCAGCGGCAGGCGCGGCCCCAGCCGAAGAAAAGACCGAATTCACCGTGGTCTTGACTGGCGCCGGCGCCAATAAGATCAATGTAATCAAGGCAGTACGTGAAGTTACCAGCCTGGGCCTGAAAGAAGCCAAGGATTTGGTGGATGGCGCCCCCAAGAACGTGAAAGAGAACATTTCCAAGGAAGAGGCAGAGACGATCAAGAAGAAGTTCACAGATGCAGGAGCTACCGTCGAGATCAAGTAGGCGGTGTATTAAGCCAGCAACTGCTCTCCTGGCGCCATGCGGCAGGAGGTCTGAAGGAGCCATGGGGCACGAAGCCAGCCGTGCCCCAAATTCTCCCCTCAGATGAGTTGAATCCGGAAGGGGACTTCTGTTATCAAATAGATACGGTGTTTTCTTCCAAACCGGTGTTTTCCAAAATTTTTGACGCAGGACAGGCGTGGTGCTCCCGCAAAATTCGCCTTGCTCGGAGTCGTAGCCAGACCTGCCGGTTTTTGTTCTTTTGAACAGGTCCGCTTATAAGCGGACAAAGAACGGTCTAGTCAGACGGGCGCGGAAAAACACAATTCAGTCATCACGATTCGCCACCACGGCGTCAACGGGGATCCTCGTCTTCCGTTGACTTGCTTTGTTTTTACCCGCGTCACCGCAGCCCGGCCACGACCAGGAGATGTGAAGCTGCATTAGTTACCAGTTTTCGCATGTGGATTGCAAGAAGTTTTGAACCAGCTCTCAAGTTCGCCGAGCGCAGGCGAACAGAAAAGTCTTAGGAGTTTACTCATGCCGAACAAGAATGGCGCCGCACGTTATCGTCTCGATTTTTCCAAGATTCCGGCAACCCTGCAGATCCCGAACCTCATTGAGGTGCAGAAGCGCTCTTATGATCGCTTTTTGCAGATGGATAAGTTGCCGAGCGAGCGTGACGACAGCGGCCTCCAGTCAGTGTTTCAGTCCGTTTTCCCCATCACCGATTTCCGCAACGTCTCAGAGTTGGCCTTTGTGGACTTCTCTATTGGCAACTGGGAGTGCAAGTGCGGACACCTCAAAGGGCTGCATCACCTACGGACCACTTGCCGTAATTGCGGCAACACGGTCATCACCGACCCATTTCACCCGGGCGATGTGCTCTGCCAGAAGTGCGGCACATACAATGCGAACACGCCCGACTTCTGCAATAAATGCGGCGACCCGGTGGGCTTGCAGCTGAAATATGACGTAGCTGAGTGCGAAGAGCGTGGCATGACCTATTCCGCTCCGCTCAAGGTCACCATCCGGCTCACGATTTACGATAAAGACCCGGAGACCGGCAACAAGAGCATTCGCGACATCAAGGAGCAGGAAGTTTTCTTCGGCGATATTCCGCTGATGACGCAGAACGGCACGTTCATCATCAATGGCACCGAGCGCGTGATCGTCAGCCAATTGCACCGCTCTCCCGGCGTCTTTTTTGAGACGGCCAACAATCGCACCTATTTTCTGGGCAAGATCATTCCCTACCGCGGCTCCTGGGTGGAATTCGAGTACGACCAGAAGAACGTTCTCTATGTCCGCATTGACCGTAAGCGCAAATTCCTGGGCACCATATTTTTGCGCGCCCTGGGGCTGCGCGCGGACGAGGACATTTTGCGTACGTTCTACACCGTCGACCGCATCAGCCTGAAGGACAAGAAGCTGCGCTGGACGCTGGAAAGCGCCATTGACCGTCCTACCAATCTGTTGGGCCTTAAGCTGGCGCACAGCATTAAGGACAAGAGCGGCCACGAGATCGCCCATTCCGGGCGCAAGATCACGCCAGCCATTCTGAAAGAAATTCAGAAAGCGAAGATCACCGAGATCGACATTGACACAACCGACCTTGAAGGCGCGTTTACCGCAGCCGACGTGGTAGATACGGCCAGTGGCGAAGTGTTGCTGGAAGCGAACTCAGAAATCACGGCGGAAAAGCTCTCCAAGTTCATGGACGCCGGAATCGAAGAGATCCACGTCTTTTTCCCCGAGCGCGATGACGTGGGCAACGTGATCAGCGCCACGCTGCGCCGTGATTCCGTCAAGACGCCGCAGGAAGCGTTGATCGAAATCTACCGCAAGCTGCGACCGGGCGATCCTCCGACGCTGGACACGGCGACGGCGCTGTTCCATGGCATGTTCTTCGATCCGCGCAAGTACGATTTCAGCCGCGTGGGCCGCTTGAAGTTCAACATCAAGCTGTATGACAAGAATGACGCTACCGAGCTCGACCGGCGCACGCTGGATCCCGAAGATTTTTACGCTACCATCCGCTACCTGCTGAAGCTGCGCAAGAGCATCGGTTCGGTGGACGATATCGATCACCTGGGCAACCGGCGCGTTCGCGCGGTGGGCGAGTTAATGGAGAACCAGTTCCGCATCGGCCTGGTGCGCATGGAGCGCGCCATCAAGGAAAAAATGAGCGTGTACCAGGAGATGTCTACGGCCATGCCGCACGACCTGGTCAATGCCAAACCGGTGATGGCCGCGATCCGGGAGTTCTTTGGATCATCGCAGCTATCGCAGTTCATGGACCAGACGAATCCGCTGTCAGAGATTACGCACAAGCGCCGTCTCTCAGCCCTTGGGCCGGGCGGTCTTTCGCGTGAGCGCGCGGGATTCGAAGTCCGCGATGTTCACCCGACGCACTACGGCCGCATTTGCCCCATTGAAACGCCAGAGGGCCCAAACATCGGGCTGATCAGCTCGTTGAGCTGTTATGCCCGCATCAATGACTACGGCTTTATCGAGTCGCCGTACCGGCGCGTGAAAGACTCGCGCGTGATTGACTTTGTCACCATCGTCAATGCCGGGGACAGCGATCTTCGCGTGGGCGATCACATTGAATTGAAGGAAGCGGAAAAGATCACGGCCGAACTGAAAGAGAGGCGCAAGAAGCCGCTGGAGACCGAGCCGTTCTCGTTCTATCTCTCGGCTTGGGAGGAAGATAAGCACGTCATCGCTCAGGCCAACATTGAACTAGACGACAAAGGCCGGATCGTGGGCGAGATCGTAGACGCCCGTAAAGGCGGCAACTTCGTGCTGGTCCCGCGGGTCGAGGTTGACTACGTTGACGTCAGCCCGAAGCAGCTTGTTTCCGTGGCCGCATCGCTGGTTCCGTTCCTGGAGCACGACGACGCGAACCGCGCTCTGATGGGCGCCAACATGCAACGCCAGTCCGTGCCGCTGCTTCGCGCCGCCGCACCGTTGGTGGGAACGGGCATGGAAGGTGTAACGGCGCGCGATTCCGGCGCAGTGGTCTTGGCCCGCCGCAACGGCATAATTGACTCGGTCGATTCCGAGCGCATTATCGTGCGCGTGGAAGGCGAACATCATCCGACCCAGCTTTCGCGCGAGGTCGGCAGTGACATTTATCAGCTCACCAAATTCAAACGGTCAAACCAGAACACCTGCATCAACCAGAAGCCGGTGGTCAAGAAGGGCGATCGCGTGTTGAAGGGGCAGGTCATTGCTGACGGGCCCTGCACGGATAAGGGCGAACTGGCCCTTGGGCGCAACGTGCTTGTGGCCTTTATGCCGTGGCGCGGTTACAACTTTGAGGACGCGATCCTGGTCTCAGAAAAGATGGTGAAGGAGGATTATTACACCTCCGTCCACATCGAAGAGTTTGAGATCGAAGCGCGTGACACCAAGCTTGGCCCCGAAGAAATTACCCGCGATATTCCGAACGTGAGCGAATCAGCGCTGCGCGATCTGGATGAAAGCGGAGTGATCCGCATTGGCGCCACCATCAAGCAGGGCGACATCATTGTGGGCAAGGTCACACCTAAGGGCGAGACCCAGCTCACACCGGAAGAGAAGTTGCTGCGCGCAATTTTCGGCGAAAAAGCCGGCGACGTGCGTGACGCTTCCCTTACTTGCCCTCCGGGCATCGAGGGTACGGTGGTTGACGTGAAAATCTTTTCCCGCAAGGGCCAGGAGAAAGACGAGCGCGCCAAGGCCATTGAAGCAGCGCAAATCGAGCGGCTGGAAAAGAACCTGGCCGACGAAATTCGAATCCTGACCGACGAACGCTTGAAGCGCCTGGAGGCCATCCTGGGCAGCAAGGAAGTCCAGGCTGATCTGCACGACGAACGCACCAATAAACGTTTGCTTACCAAGGGCGCAATTCTTGATCGTGAAACGATTGAGCGTATTTCCACGCGCAACCTGAAGCGTATCAAGTACGCCGACAAGGACCCGCGCGTGAACGAGCAGATTGACGAGATCGAAGAGATGACCTCGCGCCAGATCGACGTGCTGCGCAAGATCACCAATGAGAGGATCGGCAAGCTGCAGAAGGGCGACGAACTGCCTCCCGGCGTGATCAAGCTGGTGAAGTGCTACATCGCCATGAAGCGCAAACTCAGCGTGGGCGACAAGATGGCGGGACGCCACGGCAACAAAGGCGTGATCGCCCGCATTCTGCCGGAAGAAGATATGCCGTACCTGACTGACGGCACTCCGGTGGAGATCGTGCTCAACCCACTGGGCGTTCCCAGCCGTATGAATGTGGGCCAGATCCTGGAAACACATCTGGGCTGGGCCGGTCATCAACTGGGCGAGCGCATTTCCGAGTTCCTGAAAGAGAACTCACGCGAAGAGGTCATTCGGCGCGAGCTGAAGAGCATCTTCAAAGAGACTCCATTCGGCGAGAAGATCACAGCGCTGGAAGACGACGAGCTGATGCACTTGGCCAAAACGCTGACCAAGGGCGTCTTCTTTGCGTCGCCGGTATTTGATGGCTCACGTGAAGTCGAGATCAAGTCAATGCTGCGCGAGGCGAACCTGCCGGAATCGGGCAAGACCGATCTTTATGACGGCATGACAGGTGAGAAGTTCGAACAGCCGGTAACGGTGGGCTACATCTACATGCTGAAGCTCTCCCACCTGGTTGACGACAAGATCCATGCCCGCTCCATCGGGCCGTACTCGCTGATCACCCAGCAGCCGCTGGGCGGAAAAGCGCAGTTCGGCGGACAGCGCTTTGGAGAGATGGAAGTCTGGGCGCTTGAGGCATATGGCGCAGCTTACATCCTGCAAGAGCTGCTCACAGCGAAGTCAGACGACGTATTTGGCCGCACCAAGATCTATGAGGCCATTGTGAAAGGCGAAGCCGCTATTGAACCCGGCGTGCCTGAGTCATTCAACGTGCTGATCCGCGAATTGCAGTCGCTCTGCCTGGATGTGGAGCTGATCAAGACCGAAGGCGGCAAGAAACAGGTAGCCGCGGCGGCTGACTAATTGAGGACGGGGTTCAGCCCCGCATTCCTCAATCAGCGCAGACGCGTCTCAACTCCGGAACGCTTCCACCCGGGGTTGAGACCAGCAAGATAAAGCCGTATTCGGGAGCCGCGAGCGACAGCGTAAGAGCCGCAGGAGGACACCTTGTACCGTTCAAGTCCATTTGATCTGGGAAACACGATTACCGATTTCGATTCCATCCGAATCAGCCTGGCCTCACCGGAGAAGATCCGCAGCTGGTCTCACGGCGAGGTGACCAAGCCGGAGACCATTAATTACCGCACCTTCAAACCGGAGCGCGACGGTCTTTTTTGCGCCCGTATCTTCGGTCCGGTAACGGACTGGGAGTGCCTGTGCGGCAAATACAAGCGCATGAAGCACCGCGGCGTGATCTGCGACAAGTGCGGCGTTGAGGTCACATTATCCAAAGTCCGGCGTGAGCGGCTGGGCCACATTGAGCTGGCATCGCCTTGTTCGCACGTATGGTTCTTCAAAGGACTGCCGTCGCGCATCGGTCACCTGCTGGATATCTCTCTGCGGGACCTCGAGTCAGTGCTTTACTTCGAGTCCTACGTGGTGGTCGATATGGGCGACGCTCCGGTAAAAGAGCGCGAGGTCATCAAGGAAGAGCAGCGCTTCCGCGAGCTCGACCAGCAATATCGCGCTACTGGCTTCAAAGCCATGATGGGCGCGGAAGCCATTAAGGAGATCCTGAAGCGCGTGGAAGTGGACGAGCTGTCAGTCGAGCTGCGCGAGAAGATGAAGCATGAGACCTCGCTGCAGAAGAGGCTCAAGTATGCCAAGCGCCTGAAAGTGGTTGAGGCTTTCCGCAAGAGCGGCAACAAACCGCAGTGGATGATCCTGGACGTAATCCCGGTGATTCCGCCGGAGCTGCGTCCCCTGGTTCCGCTGGACGGCGGCCGCTTTGCGACTTCCGACCTCAACGACCTGTATCGCCGCGTGATCAACCGCAACAACCGGCTGAAGAAGCTGATGGACCTGCACGCTCCGGAAGTGATCGTGCGCAATGAAAAGCGCATGCTGCAGGAGTCAGTGGACGCACTGTTTGATAACGGACGCCGTGGCCGCGTACTGCGCGGCGCCAACAACCGTCCGCTGAAATCCCTCTCAGACACGCTGAAAGGCAAGCAGGGACGCTTCCGTCAGAACCTGCTGGGTAAGCGCGTTGATTACTCCGGCCGTTCGGTCATCGTCGTTGGTCCAGAACTTAAACTTCATCAGTGCGGTCTGCCGAAGAAAATGGCTCTGGAACTGTTCAAGCCATTCATCTATCACCGTCTGGAACAGACCGGCCACTGCACCACCATCAAGCAGGCCAAAGAAATGGTGGAGCAGCAGGAGCCAATCGTATGGGACATTCTGGAAGAGGTCATCAAAGACCATCCGGTGCTCTTGAACCGCGCACCAACGCTTCACCGCCTGGGCATTCAGGCGTTTGAGCCGGTGCTGGTGGAGGGCAAGGCCATCAAGATCCACCCGCTTGTTTGCACGGCGTTTAACGCCG
This sequence comes from Candidatus Angelobacter sp., assembly GCA_049802395.1. Taxonomy (GTDB): domain Bacteria; phylum Acidobacteriota; class Terriglobia; order Terriglobales; family Acidobacteriaceae; genus Angelobacter. The sequence goes on along the minus strand of JBARMK010000051.1, from coordinate 8,949 downwards.
ACTTTGACGGCGATCAGATGGCGGTCCACATTCCGCTTTCGCCAGAAGCACAGGTTGAAGCCAGCGTGCTGATGTTGTCATCGCACAATATCCTCTCGCCGGCATCCGGCCAACCGATCACCGTCCCCACGCAGGACATGGTGCTTGGCCTCTATTACCTGACCAAAGGCAAACCGGGCGCAAAAGGTGAAGGCCGCGCTTTTGCCAACACGGAAGATGTTTTGCTGGCATTGGACGCAGGCGAAGTGGAAACTCTCACGCCCATCCGCCTGCGCTATAGCGGTGAGGTCATTGACCTGACCCAGGCCTATGACGATCAGGACATCGTGCACACAGAGCCGGTGAACTTTGAGCGCCAGTTCATCAACACCACCGTTGGCCGCACAATTCTCAACGACCATCTGCCTGAAGACATGCCGTTCATCAACGGTCTGCTCAAGAAGAAAGGCATTGGCCAATTGGTAAACTACACCTACCTGCGCTTTGGCCTGGAGACCACGGTCAAGATGCTGGATGAAGTGAAGGAGACGGGCTTCCGTTATGCAACGCGCGCCGGCCTTTCCATCGGCATTGATGACATGGTCATTCCCGAGCACAAGAAAGGTCTGGTAAAGGACGCTGAGAAGCAAGTCATCAACGTCCAGCAGCAATACCTGGATGGCGCTATCACAAACGGCGAACGCTATAACAAGGTGATTGAAATCTGGTCAAACGTGACGGAAAAAGTCGCCGACGAAATGTTTGCCAATATGCAGGAGCTGGACAAGGTCGGGCAGTTGAATCCGATTTACGTCATGGCCGACTCCGGGGCTCGCGGATCGAAACAGCAGATTCGCCAGCTTTCCGGCATGCGCGGACTGATGGCCAAGCCTTCGGGCGAGATCATCGAGACGCCCATCACGGCTAACTTCCGCGAAGGGCTGACCGTGTTGCAGTACTTCATCTCCACCCACGGCGCTCGCAAAGGACTGGCTGATACGGCGCTTAAGACCGCCGACTCCGGCTACCTGACCCGCCGTCTGGTCGACGTTGCTCAGGACGTGATCATCAGCGAACAGGACTGCGGAACGGTAGATGGCATTTACGTAGGTTCTATCGTGGAAGCAGGAGACATCATTGAGCCGCTGCGCGACCGCATTGTGGGCCGCGTATCGCTCGAAAAAATCAAGGACTACGAAGGCAACGTGATCGTGGACGTGAACCAGGACATCACGGAAGAGCTGGCCAGCGCAATCCAGGCTGCCGGCATCGAGCGGGTGAAGATCCGCTCCGTGTTGACGTGCGAATCCAAGCGCGGCGTTTGCATCATGTGCTACGGCCGCAACCTGGCTTCTGGCCGTATGGTCGAATTGGGCGAGGCCACGGGCGTGATTGCGGCGCAATCCATCGGTGAGCCGGGAACGCAGTTGACGATGCGTACCTTCCACATCGGCGGTACGGCATCGCGTGTATCTGAGCAGTCGCGGCTGGAAGCACGCAGCAATGGCTCCGTGCGCTTTATCAATCTGCAGACGGTCAAAGCGAAATCCGGCGACTTGGTGGTCATGAACCGCGCCGGATCCATTGCCGTGGTCGACGATAAAGCCCGCGAAAAGGAGCGCTACTCGGTGGTCTACGGCGCTCGTATCAAAGTCCAGGAAGGACAACAGGTCAATCAGGGCCATGTAATGGTGGAGTGGGACCCTTACACCTTCGCTATTCTGACCGAGATTGGCGGAACGGTTCAGTTCAAGGACCTGCAGGAAGGCGTGACGCTCCACGAAGAAGTGGATGAGGTGACCGGTCTCTCCCGCCACGTGGTGGGCGAGTCGCCGGATGAAAAGCGCCAACCGGCAATTGCGATCAAGGGTAAATCAACCCGGCGTTACCTCATGCCGTCACGCGCCCACTTGATGGTGCTGGATGGCGATGAAGTGCATCCGGGAGACGTGCTGGCCAAGATCCCGCGTGAAACCACCAAGACCAAGGACATCACCGGCGGTCTGCCGCGCGTGGTTGAGCTGTTTGAAGCTCGCAAGCCGCGTGAAACCGCGATCATCAGCGAGATTGATGGCGTGGTGAAGTTCGGCGAGGTCTCAAAGGGACAGCGCAAGATCTACGTGGTGGCTGACAACGGAACGGAGAAGGAATACTCGGTGCCGAAGGGCGTCCACATCAACGTGCAGGAAGCTGAGCGCGTCCGGGCGGGTGAACCGCTGATGGACGGGCCGCTGAACCCGCACGACATTCTGGCCGTCCTGGGCGAAAAGGAACTCCAGGCTTACCTGGTGAACGAAATCCAGGAAGTCTATCGGCTGCAGGGCGTCACCATCAGCGACAAGCACATTGAAGTGATTGTCCGCCAGATGATGCGCTGGGTGAAGGTGGAAGACGTGGGTGACACCACCTTCCTGCTGGAGCAGCAGATCGATAAGTTCCGCTTCCGTGAAGAGAATGAGCGCGTGATCGCCAACGGTGGGCGTCCGGCAACGGGCCGTCCGCTGCTGCTGGGTATCACCAAAGCCTCGCTCTCAACGGAGTCGTTCATCTCCGCAGCGTCATTCCAAGAGACCACCAGGGTGCTCACAGAAGCCTCAATTCAGGGCGCTGTGGACCACCTGCGCGGACTCAAGGAGAACGTGATTGTGGGCCGCTTGATTCCGGCCGGCACGGGCATGGACCACTACCGCAACGTGAAGCTGGCTCCGGAACTCGAACAGGCCGCCGCCAAGGTGCAGGAGGAGGTCTCCCAGGCATACGCAGAAGCCGAGCGTGCGCTGGAACTTCTGCGCCAGGAAGGCGAAGCCGAAGAGATGGCTGCCGAATAGCAATCACAAACTAGCGCGGGCTGGAGAAAATCCAGCCCGCTGTTCTGTAAAGCGATCTCAGCTTCAGACGCCGGCTTCAAACATTGAGGCTTTCCACCTGTGTGAGAAAACAATCGCGGCTTTTTGAAACTGTAGTGACCATGATAGAAGACTACTGTCGCGTTAAGGTGAGGGATTGATGCAGTTGTGCAAAACAACGTAATAACTAAGATTCAGCATCCAATAAAAACAATCTTGTCATGCTATACTCGGCACGAAAAGGAGAGCATTGTCGTGACGACCAACGAGATCACAATATTGCTCGAAAGAGCAAAGCGCATAACGATGTCGCCTGTGGAACGTGAGCAACAGCGAAGAAGCTTCGCATACGGTAATGCGAATATAGAAAACGAAGCGGTAACAAAGGATGTCATCGAAGAGGTCGCAAATAGAATGGTACGCGAGCCAGAAATCGACGATCTTACTTAATCACCTCTCAATCACAGAGCAAGGCAGTGACTGACACGCACGACCCTGCACCTTTACAGCAAAATCGACAAAGCAAAACGGCCAAGCGCGAGAAGTTCAGGCCTCTGAGCGAGCCTCAAAAGGCACCGCAAGAGGCACTGAACACATTGCGCCAGTATGACCGTATGATGGAGTTGATCAACTCAACGCTGCGGGACCCGCAGCGTTTCCGCTTGCGCCCCTCTGTAATCCAGGAGCTGAATCGCATCTCCATCAAAAACCTCGAAGCTGAAGCTGGTAGGTGGCGAGATGTGCCCATTGAAATTGAGGGTAGCAGGCACCAACCGCCGCCAGTGGAAGACATACCGAGGCACATTGACGATCTCTGCGACTACGTTAACGATCATTGGAATGATCGAAGTCCTTTCCACTTAGCAGCTTATGTGATGTGGCGGCTTAATTGGATCCATCCCTTCGTCGACGGGAACGGTCGGACAACCCGCGCCGTATCGTATTACGTGTTGTGCGCCAAGCTGCAATTCCATATGCCTGGCGTTACCACTGTGCCAGAGATGATAGCTCAAAGTAAGAATTCTTATTACACGGCACTGGAAGCCGCTGATGCAGCAGAACAAAAGGGATCTCTGGACGTCTCTGAAATGGAATATCTTCTCGGCGACCTTTTGGCGAGGCAGATGGTTCTGGCGCTGCAACGTGCCGAAGCCCCTAATCTCGATCAAATCGGTCGTGCTAAAAAAGAAATTGAGTCGATCCAAAAAGATCGGCACAACAGAAAGAGATCATCCACAGAATCGTTACGCTCGACCTCCGCGTTTAACATCGGAGTAGGCTCTGGCGGTCTTACATTGATCTTTTTTATGGGGTTGATCCTCCTAAGCATTTTTGGTCATCCTGTGCCCAAAGATGCCAGGTTTTTGATCGTGATTCTTCTCGCCTTTTCTGGTGGGCTTTCAGTCGGAGTTCTGGGAGGTAATGCCAGTGCTCGCGGCACAATTCCATTGCCGGGCGCCCACGAACATCCGTTGACGGTTGCTCTTACAGGCGGAATTGCTGTCATGGTAATTCTTTTAATTATCGGCTCTCGCCTGTTCACCTGAAGAGGGGCAGAAATGTTCATCCTTCGGTGCCGCAATTGCGAGGTAACGGCGCGCTATGATGACTTATATTGCTAAGGTCGAAAATCCCCTTTAACCTATTCAGCTAATGCACTTTACGCGGCTTCGTCGGGCCTTCTGGCAGGCCTTCCAACACGGGCAGTTTTCCATCGCCAAGGGAGCGGCGTACTCGTCGATTCTTACGCTCTTTCCCGCGTTCCTGGTCATCACATCAGCGCTGGAAGCATCGCACAATACAGAAGGGTTCCTGCAACAGATTTCTGACGCGGTTGGTTGGGTGTTGCCGCCTGGCTCGCGTTCCGTGGCGCTTTCGTTTTTCCAGACCAAGCAGCACCATGCCACGCGTATCGTCTACTCGGCTTCCATCGTGACCTTGCTGGCCGCTTCGGGCGTGATGATCTCCTGGATGGACGGTTTCCGCAAAGCTTATGGCATGGCGAATACGTGGGGGTTCTGGCGAGAGCGGGCTATCGCGCTGTATCTGGTGCTTTTGGCGCTGATCCCCCTGGGGTTTGCCACGATTCTGGTGGCTTTCGGCAATGATGTGGAGAACTGGGTGCAATCTGGAACCATGCATTTGTTCAGGCCGCTGATATTGCTGGTGTGGGACGGTGTGCGGTGGGCCATTGCCCTGCTCACGGCGGTTGTGCTGATGGCGCTCATGTACCACCACGGACTGCCCAAGACACAATCCTGGCGGCGCGTGTTGCCGGGGGCCGTTATGGCTGCGGTGCTGTGGTTTCCTGCCACCATGCTGTTTGGCTGGTACGTTAGAGACTATGCAACCTACACCGTGGTTTACGGCTCGCTCAGCGCGGCCATTGCGCTGCTGGTATGGTTGTACATTGTTTCCGTGATCGTTCTACTGGGAGCGGAGATGAACGCGCAGGTCTTTCCCAAGACCACCGAGAGTGATACCAAGGAAAAGAAGGGCTGACGACTTCGATGAGCGAACCCAAGGGCCGGCCAATGACTTTTATGCCGAGTGGGCGTAAAGCAAAGATCGTGTGTACCATTGGGCCGGCCAGCAGTTCTGAAGCCGTGCTGCGCGACCTGATGCGCCTGGGTATGGACGTGGCCCGCCTGAACTTCTCTCATGGCACGCATGAAGAGCATGCTCGCATGATTGACCGCCTGCGCCGCGTCGCGGGCAAAGAAAACCGTACGATTTGCATTCTGCAAGACCTTCAAGGCCCCAAGATCCGTACCGGCCGGCTGAAATACCGCACCCCGATCGCGCTGAAAAGCGGCGCGCACCTGATCATTACGCCACGGGATATTGCCGGCACGGCCCCGCTGCTTTCAACCACTTTCAAGTCGCTGGCCAAGGAAGTGAAGGCGGGCGCGCGCATCCTTCTTTCTGACGGACTGATTGAACTCCGCGTGCTCGCGGTCCGCGGGGACGATGTGGAATGCGAGGTCATCAACGGCGGGTTGCTGGGTGAGCACAAGGGCATCAACCTGCCCGGCACAGTAGTCAGCGTGCCTTCTCTGACCGAGAAGGACGAAAAAGACCTGGAGTTCGGACTGCGGCATGGAGTGGATATGGTCGCAGTTTCTTTCATCCGCACAGCCGACGATGTGCGTCTGGTGAAGAGACTTGTGCGCCAGCACAATTCCGATGCCTGGGTGATAGCCAAGCTGGAAAAGCCTCAGGCCATCGATCCGGAGAACCTGGAAGAGATACTGGACGTTGCGGACGGCGTGATGGTGGCGCGCGGCGATCTGGGTGTAGAAATGCCGGCGGAGAAGGTGCCGATTATTCAAAAGCATGTGATCCGCCGTGCGGCCGACTGGCGCAAGCCGGTAATCACAGCCACGCAGATGCTGGAATCGATGATTGAAAATCCGCGTCCCACGCGCGCCGAGGCCAGCGATGTGGCGAATGCCATTCTGGATGGGACCGATGCGGTCATGCTGTCGGCGGAGACCGCCAGCGGCAAGTATCCGCGGGAGACCGTGGCGATGATGGCAAAGATCGTTCTTGAAGCGGAATCGGCAAAAGAAGAGCCGGCGCAGCGCCGGCGTCAGCACCGCCACCTCTCGATTTCAGAAACCATTTGCGAATCGGTGGCGCACGCCGCACAGGACCTGGAGATGAAGGCCATCGCCGTCTTTACCGAGACAGGCACAACGGCGCGATTGATTTCCAAATACCGTCCTAAATCGCCGGTCTATGCCTTTGCCGCTACCCCAACGGTCTGCGCGCGCCTGAACCTGATGTGGGGAGTGCTGCCACTCTCCTGCGAAATGACGCCCAACGCAGAAGACATGGTGCTGAAGGCGGAAACGATCCTGCAGCAACTTCATGCCCTTCAGCCCGGCGATGTGATGGCCGTGGTGGCAGGGACCCGCAGCAGCAGTGGCTCGACGAATTTCATGCGGCTCCACGTCGTAGGGACAGGAGGCGAGCACCATTGGCCTGCAACCGAAGAACGCCGCAAAGCGCCACGGCAGAAGCCTGGTCCGCCGATGGAAAGAAGAAAAAGGTAGCTTTTCGAGCAGAACCTGGAATGCATAATTTCGAGCAGAACCTGGAATGCATAATATTGATAGGGATCACTCGCTTTGCCCGGGATTTCAGAAAAGCTGAGCTTGAGACTACGTAAAGAAGCTCAATTCACCCACCCGCCCTTACTGCCACCGTTCTTCTTGCCTTTGTCGTCGGGTGGACGGAAGTTGCCGTATTCGTCAAAGTAATCTTTCGGGTCCTGATTGTGCTTGCGCATGTAGACCTGAAATTTCTTTCCAGCGCGGCGACGTTTCCAGCGATGGTAGCGATTCGTGATTCCGTAGGAGAATTCAGAGAATGCGAACAGCACCCCGCTGCGGGGAACGAATTTTACGTAGAGGTAGCCGAACAGCAGCCCACTAAGATGGGCGACGTTAGCGGTACCGCCCACATCTCCCAATGCGCCGACCAGCGCAACAAAAGCAAGAATCCCCACCATATATTTCAGTCGAATGGAGAACGGAAACGGAAACATAAAGACGTCCTGGTCGCCAAACAACATGGCTGTGGCCATAAAGATCGCGTAGATTCCGCCCGATGCGCCGAGGGTGGGGGTGTGTGGGCCAAGGTGAACGATGGGTCCCAGCGTGTAAGCTAGGGCAATAGTGCCAATACCGGCCCCTATCACACCGAATAAAAAGAACTCCACGAATCGCCTGCTGCCCCAGGGGACTTCGAGCATAGAGCCAAACATCCACAGCATAAGCATGTTGAAGAACAGGTGAAAAAATCCGGCGTGCAGGAAGCCGTAGGTCAGCACCTGATAAATATGACCGTGAACAACGTCATCCGCTGTCAAGTACAGATAACGTTCAATAAAATTCTCAACACTGCCCAAATGGAAGGCTGGGATCAATAGCCGAAATACGAAAATGCCTGCATTGATCGCGATCAAAGTCTTGATTGCGCGTGTGAACGGCGGGAATGAAAGTGTTACCGACCTGGCCATGCTTGTTATCTTTCCGGTTCAGGAATCACAATTAAACTTCTGTGGCCTTTGGCATCGACCGATCGCACTCCGAAAATCACGTTGTCCTTGGAATCTTGAAGGTCGAGATGGGTCTCTGTCGTACGGGTTAGGTCCTCATCGGAAAAATCCGGGTCCGTTGTTTTGCGCCAAAGGACTTCATAAGCGCTGGCGCCGGCGGCGGGCTTCCATTCGATCTTGGAGTCATTTTCCAGCTGCTTGGTCAACAAATGAACTTCAGCAGGCGGAGCCGGAGCAGAAGCCAAAGCAGCCAACGTCGCCGCATTCAGCCGGGCCACGTTCGCTACGTATTCAAAATCCACAAACTTCAGCAGGTCTCCATATTCGATACCCTTTTCCGTGCGCACGGTCTGGTGCTGATGATTAAAATCCTCGCGATATTCAGTGAAACGTACAGCGGCAAAGCCCTGCTCGTTAAAGGCGCTGTGATCGCCGCCGCGCAGATAGCGGTCGCGACGAAAGATCAGCTTGGGCGTAAATTGCCCAAAATCATAGTTGTCGCTCACCGAGCGGATATAGCGGGCCAACTCACGTGAAGCTGAGTCATTCTCACCACCTACGGAGCGAATGCGGCGGAGATCGGCTTCCGTGGCTGCTGCCGGGATACCCTCAGAAAACACACGGACCCAGTTGCTGTTCTGCAGCGTGTCACCGGGAGTGCGATTGCCGCCGACGATATCATTGTTCAGAACGCCCTCAAGCTGCCAACCCTGCTCCTTGGCCATTTTAGCGAAATGCGTGCTCCCGTTTAGGCCTTGCTCTTCGCCGGCGACGGTGAGAAAAATAATGGTTGCGGGAAACTTGTGTTTGCTCAGAACACGCGCGCATTCCAGGGACACGGTAGTGCCGCTGCCGTCGTCATTGGCGCCTGGGGCTGGATCGGTGGAGTTATTTGCATCAGAGTTGCGCGAATCGTAGTGACCTGTGACCAGATAAATGCGTTTGGCCTGGGCAGGGTCAGTGCCTTTCAGAATAGCGTAAACGTTCTGGATTTCCGTGGGCTGAAGGATGCGGTCTTTGGGGCCTTTAGGCTGTTCAATGAAAGTATCGGTCTTGACT
>JBARMK010000050.1:0-19134 GCA_049802395.1 Candidatus Angelobacter sp. | reverse complement strand
CAGGCTCTGGTTCACCTCTCCGGCGACGCGATGGAAGCGAGAGTAAATCCAGCGGTTTTCCAGCTTGTTGAGCTGGCTCTCTTCCGCACCGCCGGTAAGGCTCGCCCCGCCCACACGGTCTAGGTTCATAAACATAAAACGCGCGGCGTTCCAGATCTTGTTGGCAAAGGCGCGGTAGCCGTCAGTACGGCTCTCAGAGAAAGCAATGTCGGTGCCCGGCGAAGCCATAGAGGCCAGTGTGAATCGCACGGCGTCGGTGCCGTATTTTTCCGTGACTTCGATGGGATCGATCACGTTGCCTTTTACCTTGGACATCTTCTGCCGTTCGGCGTCGCGCACCAGTGCGTGAATGTAAACTTCGCGGAAGGGTACACTGCCCTGAGGATGATCGGCCATGAAGTGGCAGCCCATCATGATCATGCGGGCCACCCAGAAAAACAGAATGTCAAAGCCGGTGATGAGCAGAGATGTGGGATAGAAGACGTCGAGATCGCGAGTCTTCTCCGGCCAGCCAAAAACGGTAAACGGCAACAGTGCTGAAGAGAACCATGTGTCGAGAACGTCGGTGTCCTGCTCCAGTTTGGAGCTGCCGCATTTGGGGCATTTCTCCGGCGCGGAACGGGCGACGATGATCTCGCCGCACTGGCAATGCCACGCGGGGATGCGATGGCCCCACCACAATTGGCGGGAAATGCACCAGTCGTAGATGTTGCGCATCCATTCAAAGTAGGTCTTGCCGTAATTCTCCGGCGTGAAGGTGATCTCCCCTTTTTCCACGGCCGCGATGGCGCGATCGGCCAACGGCTGAATCTTAACGAACCACTGCGTGGAAAGCCGGGGCTCGACAATTGTCCTGCAGCGGTCGCACTTGCCAATGGCGTAGGGGTGGTCTTTCACTCCCGCAAGCAAGCCGCTCTCTTCCAGGTCCCGCAAGACCTTTTCCCGCGCTTCGTAGCGATCCAGACCGGCATAAGGGCCGCCATTCTCATTGATGCGTGCCTGCTCGTCCATCACGGTAATCTGCGCGAGATTATGGCGCAGCCCGATCTGAAAGTCGTTGGGATCGTGCGCCGGTGTGACCTTCACAGCGCCGCTGCCAAACTGAGGATCGGCAAAATCGTCGGCGATGATGGGAATTTCACGATCCATCAGCGGTAGACGCAGCTTCTTGCCGACCAGATCCTTATAGCGTTGGTCTTTCGGATTCACCGCAACCGCGGAATCCCCCAGCATGGTTTCTGGCCGCGTGGTGGCGACTGTAACAAATTGCCTGGGATCATCGGCCAGCGGATATCTGATCTGATAGAGCTTACCGGCAAAATCCTCATGGACCACTTCCAGATCGGAGATCGCAGTCATGCATCGCGGGCACCAGTTCACAATGTACTTGCCGCGATAAATGAGTCTTTGCTCATGCAGCCGGACAAATACCTCCGTCACGGCGCGAGAGAGGTTCTCGTCCATGGTGAAGTATTCGCGGTCCCAATCTACTGACGCGCCCAGCCGCTTCATCTGTGCCTGGATTGCGCCTCCATAGTGCTTCTTCCAGTCCCAGACGCGCTGCAGGAACGCCTCTCTGCCCAGCTTTTGCCGGCTTGTGCCTTCGCCAGCAAGCTGGCGTTCGACCATCATTTGTGTGGCAATGCCGGCGTGGTCGGTGCCTGGTAGCCAGAGCGTCACAAAGCCGCGCATGCGCCGCCAGCGCATGATGATGTCCATCTCCGTCTGGTTGAGCATGTGTCCCATGTGGAGACGGCCGGTGACGTTCGGTGGCGGCAGCAACAGGGTGAAGATTGGTTTCGCTGCCTCCGGCGACCCACGCTCTGGGGTCTGCACGGAGAATAGCTTTTCCTTGATCCAGTATTCGGCCCAGCGGAGTTCTATTGCGCTGGGATCGTAGGTTTTTGGGAGTTCGTGTGACATTCGCGTCGCAGAGACTATTCCTCGATATTACAAGCGCAGAGCGGAAGTGGGCAAATGCGATTCATGAAGGAGTGATTCAATCGTTCTTGTTGGATTCCGGACGCGTTCGCAGTTGGCAAGCGTTCTAGCGCCCACAATGAATCGCGCGACGCACAAACTCGAAGAGCCTGTGAGGCATCCCTTTTCTTGCGTTCTCTTCCTGGAAAAGTTATTTCGAACAGCGCAAGTGGCCGTCGTCATTGATGATGTCGCTCTTGCACTTGGCGAAATCATCCAACTTGGCGCCGTGCCAGTCGCCACTGCTTGATTGGCAGCGCGCTTCCAGATCATCACCCTTAATTTGGACCTCGCGGCACGTTTGCATATAAGAACCGCCCGGTACGCCAGCGGGATAAGCGCCTGCGCTGACTGGCACTCCGGCGACACAACGTAAATTGCCGTCATCGTTGACGATTTGTCCGTGGCACTTCCTGTAATCGTCCATGCTCGTATTGCGCCAATCGCCATTTCTGGTTTTGCAACGCGCGCTCAGGTCATCGCCATGGCTCTTGATGTCTTTACAGCTCTGCGTGTAGGGAATTCCAACCGCTCCGCCCGGATAGCCACCCTGATAGCCGCCTGGATAACCGCCCGCGTAGCCGCCGGCGATGCAACGCAGATTGCCATTTTCGTTTGCTACGTCACCGTTGCACTTCTGGTAGTCGTCGAGTTTGGTCTTGTGCCAGTTTCCATCACTAGTCTGGCAGCGTGCTTCCAGATCGTCGCCTTTAGCATGGATGTCCTGGCAGGAACGCGTGTATGAACCGTTTGGAACGCCAGCCTGATATGCCGGCTGATATCCGCCTGCAATGTTGCTGCAGCGCAGCGCGCCATTATCATTTGTGATGTCGCTGCCACAAGTGCGGTAATCGCGAAGCTGCGTGGCTTCCCAGCGGCCGTCCGCGTCCTGGCAATTGGCGGCAAGCACGTCGCCGCGCAGCTCAATGTTTTTGCATGTCTGTTGGTATGAACCTGATGGAATTGACTGCGCCATGCAGGCGCTTCCCTGGATCGCAATGAAAGTCAAAGCAACTGCTGCACTCATCATCAACCGGCGCTTCATCTGTTTTCTCCCTTTCGCACAACCTGACCACTCAGGGTCCTCTATTAACTCTTTGGTACTAAGTTGGATTCAGTTAAAAGAGCTGCTGTTGTGACCAACTTTTTTGCATGCAGAGTTCCTGACTTAGATCACCCCCCTTAGCTTTGGACATAAAAAACTAAGAGGGAACGCGTCAGGCGTCCCCTCTCAAATTCGGTTTTCTTTGAAAAGTCTCTATTTCTTCGCCTTAAGCTCTCTCATAATTTCCTCAACCAGATCCGGCTTTAGCCTTTCCATGGCGCGATGCACCGCCTGTGCGATGTTGTGGTGCTCTGCTCCGGTTTCGTTTGTTAAAGCGGCCGCTACTTCGGGCAATGCCGCTTCCACGCTTGCCGCCACCGCAGATTCATGAGCTTGAGAGAAATGTGCTGAATTCTGTGCTGCAGGCGCCTCCGCAGCTCCCGCGGCCGGTTGATACTCAAACGATGGCACCGGAGCCGGCTGTATTTCCGCCGTAGGCGCCTGGGCCGCATGAACATTTGACGCGTTGGTATGTATCTCTGCTGCTGCAGCCCTTGTGTGGGCCTCGGCAGCTACAGGCTCTTGCGGCGTCTCGGCAGCTTCCGGACGATGGTTATAAGCGGCCATCGCGGCAGCCACCCGCGCTTCAAAATCATCATTTGTTACGGCTGACGTTGCGTCAATAGCGGGCAACGGAACGGAGTAGCTCTCCTCGCCGGGGCTATTTGCCGGTGCTGCAGGACTTGCATCGGCAGAAGGAACCGCGGCCGCCGCCTCTTCTGGTTGCGTGGGGAAAGCCTCCACTTGTTGTCCGATTGTCGACATCAGCCCAGGTTCCACATGGTCCGCAACAGTGTTGCGCGTAACCTCGTCCGCGGTCTCCTGCAATGCAGGTTCACGAGGAATTTCCAGATTCGGAATAGGAGGTGCTGCGGTCGGCATCACTTCATACCCACTACTGGGCGGTTCGGGATCTTTAAAAACGGGTATGAAATGCGGATGAGACGGTTCCGGGGCCGGCTCAGCGCCAATAGCGTTTGCTTCAGCCGTGTCTACTGGAACAGGCTCAAGAGCGGTTTCCGCCTGGGCTACTTCCGCTTCGTCTGTTTCCAGTCCGGTCGCTTCCACTTCAGGAGCTTCCGCCGTCGCTGATTCTGGCGATGCCGGTTCCACCGCCGCTTCAGGTCCAGTCTGAACTTCGGTTGCGACCACCGCCTGCGGCTCATGCTCCTGCGTCATCGAGACAGGAAGCTCGTAATCGGTCACCGGCATTGGAGGAGCAGGAACAATCACTGACGTTTCAAATGCAGAGGCCGGTGTGTTCACCGCGAAGTGGGACATTTCATGCGATGGCTCACTTCCCAGCAGATCGCCAAAGGCTGCTGAGCCAGCCATGTGGTCCGGTACGTCCACCATGGGTTGCATGCCGCCCCTGTTGGAGCGTTGTTCCGCAGCGGCTTCAGCGGCGGTAATGACCGGTTCTTCGTTTGTCCGCTCCTGCGTGACCGGCTGCATCATTGGAGGTGGTGGCGCAAGGGCCAGGCGCTCTTCAAATTTCTTGATGATTGCCAGCAGGTCGCTGGCTTCAAACGGCTTGATGATTACGCCATCGGCCTTTACGCGGTTGGAATCTTCCGGCTTGTAAGGCTCCATTTTGCCCACAGTCAGCAGCACCGGGGTCTTTGCTGTGTCTAGCGATCCGCGTACCTTTTCGCAGACCTCAAGGCCGGAATAACCCGGCATGTAAACATCCAGAATGATGATGTCGGGCTTCTGCTCCGCGATCTTTTTCACGGCTGCAGCGCCGTTGCTGACTGCAATCACCTCATAACCGGCTTCAGAAAGGATCTTCTTGCCCATGTTCTGGGCCGTCATGCTGTCATCGGCAAATAGGATTCTTAGCGGCACGTCAAAAACACCTTCACTTAGGCGGGAAACAGGGCTAACTTACTGATAATTACCTTTGAAGTCAATGGGAAGACCGCCACCGTACCTATTGAAGCATACTTTTTGGCCCATCAAAAGTACTAGTCCTACCGGCTGCTTCAGACCATCACCGTCTTAAAAAGGAATCAACTTGTGCAGCCCCTTTTTCTTCTTTTTCTTGCTGCTCGATTCCTGTTTTGGATCCACGGCTGCCGCTTTTGGTTGATCGGCCGCAGGGGCCTGGGTCACGTCCACACCGTTACCACTTGGCTTTTTTACTTCATTTACCTGGGCGGGCGCGGGAGTGGGAGGGGTTCCCTCTGCTGTGTTGGAATCGGCATTCTGGCTACCAGGAGCTCTCTCGTTAGCTCCGGGTGTTCCGGTACCTGTTCCCACCGCCTGGATTCCCACGTTCTGGCTTGGCGTCTCACTCATTTGCTTTTTCAGGGCATTCACCATTGCCGGCGCGCTGGGAACGGTTTCTTCGGCCAGATTGGGCTCCCCAACGCCGGAGGTCGCCGCCACGTTCGGATGCTTTTTGAAATTACCGGTCACTTTCGCCACCATGTTGAGCTTCTGGCGGCTCGCTTCTTCGGCTTTGCTCTCTGCCAGGGCCTCAGCTGTAGGTACCGGCACTGGTGCTTTCAAGGCTTCCAGCCGCCGCTTGGCGTCACCCACACGGTCCATTGCGGGATAGCGGGTGATGATCTTCGAGTAGGCGTCAATGGCCTTTTGTTCGTATTGCGCTACCAGCTTTTCTCTCTTTGCGTCCGGAATTTTCTGCTTGCTGATTGCTTCACTTTCCTTCTCATAGACGTTGCCGAGTTCAAATAGCGCTTCGTCCACTTTCGAGTAAAGCGGGAACGATTGGATAAGGCCCTCGAAACGCGCTCCTGCGGCTGCCAGATTTTGGCGGAGATCATAAAACTGGGCAATCCTGTACTGGCGCTCTGCCAGCACTTCCTGCACCTCACGCAACTTCTGTTTCGCCTGCGGCACCAGCGGGCTGTCAGGATATTGCTGGATCATGGCCTTGTACTCGTCGGAAGCGCGCTGGGCTTCGACAAAATCGCGGTCCGGCTTCTCCATCTGGCGATAGTGCATGGAAGCAATCTTCAATTGCGCTTCTGACGCTTCAGGCAGGTTGGGGAAAAACGTCTGGAAGTCCTTGTATTGCACCTCCGCCTGCTGCCATGCGGCTTTGCCGCCTTCGGCATACCACGCGTCGCCCATCGCCAGCTTGGCTCTGGCAATGTACTCTGAATCCGGATAGGAGTTAACCAGCGTCTCCAGCAGCGTGCGCGACTCCTGGTAGTGGCCCTTTTTCATGGAGTCCATGGCGCGGTCAAACAAGCCTTTGTCCGGCTGCTTGGAATCGATGTTGGCCAGGGGGTTCTGTACTTTATGATGGCATCCGCTTGCGGCCAGCACGGCGCCGGCCAGCACGGCTGAAACAAGAATTTTTCGCACCATGTACCTACCTCAAAAATTTTTACGCGCTTCAGACTCTCTGCAGTGTGGCTTCTGTGGCCACTTTGAGCAGTCGGTGCGTGTTCTCTCTGGGATTTCCTTTGCCGAAAATAGCGTTCCCCGCCACCAGCACCTCGACCCCGGCGCGGACCGCATCGGCAATCGTATCGGTGGCCATGCCGCCGTCGATTTCAATCCTGAAATTCGCGTTCCGTGCCGTGCGCATCAACGCCAGCTTGCGTACTTTGTCCAGCGACGAACGGATAAACTTCTGTCCCCCAAACCCCGGATTCACCGACATCACCAGTACGTGATGCACCATGTCCAGCACTTCTTCCAGTGTTCCTACGGGAGTTGCCGGATTGATCACCACTCCTGGCTGCGCCCCATGGCTGCGAATCAGCTCCAGCGTGCGGTGCAGGTGCACGCATGCTTCCTGGTGCACGGAAATCCAGTCGGCTCCGGCATCCACGAACGCCGGAATGTACTGGTCAGGATTTTCGATCATCAGGTGGCGATCCAGCGGCAGGTTCGTCACTTTCCTTACGCTGGCCACCACCGGAGGGCCAATCGTGATATTTGGCACAAAGTGCCCGTCCATCACGTCAACGTGCAGCACAGTTGCGCCGCCTTCCACCACGGCCTGGATCTGCTCGGCCAGGTGGGAAAAATCAGCGGACAAAATAGACGGCGCTAGCTCAATCAAAATGATTGTCTCTCTGCAAGGCTATTCAGCAAGTTACCCCGATTCTAACACGTTGACCCATAGGCCTTTGCGCTCTTAACCGTTCCGAAAAACCTTAACCCATGGGTTAGCCGATTCTGTGCGGGCCAAATCGGTGGGTCTCCATTCCAGTGCAGTAATCATATAGAACGATCCAGCGCCCGCTCTTTGCAGTGTGAAAACGAATGCCCGCCGATCTCTTTGTGTGCCTAGGAAAATGATCCCAAAAAATAAAGGTCGTCATCCCGAGAGGTCCGGCTGCTAGCAAGCGCTTTCTTCAGCTTGCTCGTAGGACTCGAGGGGACCTGCTCAGCCCCCGCATCATCCGGGTTCCACCGATCAACCCGATGTCCCGATCATTCGATTTTTCCTCTACCCCCACCCCCCCGGAGTCATCCCGGATTGGCGTGGACTTCAGAAGGGTCATCCCAGGCCATCCCAGATTGGCCTGGGTTTGAGCTATGCGCCTCAATTTGGCGTAGAGTTGAAGGGTTGATTTCCGTTGCAGTCTCACCGATGTGATTGGATACTTGGCCGCAAAAACTCACCCATTTACCAAATCCAGCAGTCCGGCTGAGGGTCAAAATAAGTACCAAGTACCTGCTTCAGTATCCTAACTTTATCCTTCACGCTAGTCACGCGCGAACTAGTTCAACAGCACCGGGCACTGCCTTTTGCGACCCTCTGCCTGACACAGGTACATGCTTTTGGTACAGGGTTGGGACAATTGACAGCGCTCCCAGCGATTTTCGCTGGCATCGTGGGCTTGCCTCTGTCGGCAATATTTTTTATCAGGCGAGGCCGTTCAAGAACCTATGTGAACGCAGTCATGTCTCGAATTTCGAGTCGCCGCCGAAGAAAAAAGCTCCCACACCATGTGAGAGCTTTCGAATGTTACAAAGTCGCTTCTACTGCAACAGCGTTCCGTTCGGCTCCTCTTCGGCCTTCTCTTGCAGCACCACCGCTGACGCCACGCGATCGCCCTCTTCCAGATGCAGCAATCGCACGCCCTGGGTTGACCGTCCGGCTTCGCGGATCGTCTTGGTATCAATGCGGATGATCTTTCCGAACTGGCTGATCAGCATGGCTTCTGAAGATTCGTCCACTAACATGATGCCGACAACGTTTCCGTTGCGCGCTGTGGTCTTCACGTTGATTACGCCTTTGCCTCCGCGAGACTGCAACCGGTACTCTTCCACCGGAGTGCGTTTGCCGTAGCCCTGCTCGGTCACGCTCAGGATCAGGCTGGGCAGCGTCTCTTCTGTTTCGCCTTTGCCGTTGGTCTTCGTGGCTTCTTTCGGCGTCACCGCCATCCCCACAATGTAATCGTTCTTGTCCAGGTCCATGCCACGGACGCCAAAGGCCGGCCGCCCCATGGAGCGAACATCTTCTTCGCCAAAGCGGATCGCCTGCCCTTCGTGCGACGCCAGAAACACGATCTGGTTGCCGTCGGTCAGCCGTACCGCCACCAGTTCGTCGTCCTTGTCAATGCCGATGGCAATGATCCCGCGCGACATTACATTGGAAAAGTCCTTCACCGGCGTCTTCTTCACGGTGCCTTTGCGCGTGGCGAAGAAGATGTAGCGGTTCTCTTCTTCCAGGTTGCGGACCTCCAGCAGCGTGCGTACCGTTTCGCCCGGCTGCAACGCCACTAGGTTGCCGATGTGCTTGCCCTTGCCCGCCGCGCCCACGTCCGGCACTTCATACACTTTGAGCCAGTAAACGCGCCCCTTGTTCGTGAACACCAGCAGATAAGAGTGTGTGGAGGCGCTGAAGAGATACTCCACAAAATCCTCTTCGCGCGTCTTCATGCCGGTGCGGCCGGTGCCGCCGCGCCGTTGCTGGCGATAGATGGATTGCGGCGTCCGCTTCAGGTAGCCGCTGTGCGAGACCGTCACAATTACCTGCTCGTCGGCGATCAGGTCTTCCAGCGTGATCTCGGTGGATTCGTCGGTGATCTCCGTGCGGCGCTTGTTGCCGAACTGTTCTTTCACCTCTTCGAGTTCTTTGACAATCACGGCGCGCAGCTTTTTGTCTGACGCCAGAATCGATTCATACTCCGCGATCTTCAAGCGGATTTCTTCCAGCTCTTTCAGGATTTCATCGGTCGAAAGACGCGTGAGGCGATATAGCTGCAATTCCAGGATGGCATCCGCCTGCCGCGGAGAAAGCTTTCCTTCCGCGCCGCCGACCTTCGCCTGAATTGCCTTATCGACGATCTTGTACTTCGCCGCCAGCAGGTTCTCTTTGGCTTCCGCTCGCGAACCCGATCCGCGAATGATCTTGATCACCGAATCCATATTGTCCAGCGCGATCTTGTAGCCTTCCAGGATATGTTCGCGCTCGCGGGCCTTTTCCAGCAGGTAGACCGTGCGTCGGCGCACTACATCCACGCGGTGGTCGATGAAGTGTTGCAGCGCCTGCACCAGCCCCATTTCCTTTGGCTGGCCGTTCACTACTGCCAGGAAGATCATGCTGAAGCCTTCCTGCAGCTGCGTGTGTTTGAACAACTGGTTTAGGATAATTTGCGCTTCCGCGCCGCGCTTCAATTCCACAACAATGCGCATGCCGTCGCGTCCCGACTCGTCCCGCACGTCGGAGATATCGTCGATCACCTTGTCATTGACCAGTTGCGCAATGCGCTCCACAATCTTGGCTTTGTTTACCTGGTAAGGAATTTCCGTGATGATGATCGCTTTGCGTCCCTGGTTCAGGTCGGTAATTGCGGCCTTGGCGCGCATCACAAATTTTCCGCGACCGTGCGTGTACGCTGCCTCAATGCCGCTGCGTCCGTAAATATAAGCGCCGGTGGGGAAGTCCGGTCCTTTTACGACCTTCAAAACTTCTTTGAGCGTCGTGGCCGGATTGTTTACCAGCATGATCGCTGCTTCCACAATCTCCGTCAGGTTGTGCGGTGGAATATTGGTTGCCATGCCCACGGCAATTCCGTTCGATCCATTCACCAGCAGGTTAGGAATGCGTGTCGGCAGCACGGTTGGCTCAACCGTCGATTCGTCATAGTTCGGAGTGAAATCGACCGTCTCTTTGTCGATGTCCTCCATCAACGAGCCGGCTATACGTTGTAGCCGGCATTCGGTGTAACGCATCGCCGCCGGCGGATCGTTGTCCACCGACCCAAAATTCCCCTGGCCATCAATCAGCGGATAGCGCAGCGAAAAATCCTGCGCCATGCGCACCAGCGTGTCATAAATCGCTGAGTCGCCGTGCGGATGGTAGAGACCCATGGCTTGTCCCACCACCTTCGCGCACTTGGTGTATTTCTTGTTGTATTGCAGGCCCATCTCCTGCATGGTGTAAAGCACGCGCCGGTGCACCGGTTTCAGTCCGTCACGCACGTCAGGCAGCGCGCGGCCGATAATCACCGACATCGAGTAGTCGAGATATGACCGCCGCATCTCCTCTTCAATGTTGATCGGCTGTACATTGCCGGTGTTTGCACCACCGCCATCGCCGCCCGGAGGAGGCGTTAGCGGCAACTGGGGATTTTGTTCATCTGCCATGTTTTTCTCTCAATTCCGATAGGCGATTTTCAGGCACACCGCGAGCACTCCCAGCAGATTCCATGAACCCGCCGAAATGTGCGCTAAACGCTTGCATTTACAAGAAGTTATGTGCCAGAGGATTACAGAAAATTATAGCACAGAAGCAGGCGGCTTGGCAGCCGCAGAATGCTCACAGAAACAGGCGATCAACTACTCGAACGCGGAATCACTCAATTGCCCAAAGAAGTGCTTGCAGCACAGATCTTCATTTACCAGCTTGCTCATTTACCAAATTTAGTTCAGCTTCACCATCACTCCGCGATCATCATTTGCCTTTGCCGTCGCGGCTGTGTCGAGATCGTCCAGTTGGATTTTCTTCAGCGTCTTGCCGGAAAAGTCAAACAAGGTCGCGCCCATGATGGCATAGTTTTTTGTCTCTAACTGATGGCCGTCCTTGAAGATAAACACGGTTGCGGGTGACTTGTCTTCCACCGGTGCGGACTGCGCGGCCACAGTGTCTTGATCGCCTCGTGTCTTGCGCTCCGGCTTCTGATTTGCCGCTGCGGCGTCTTGGCGGGAACGCTCCCGCGAATCGATGTAGTGTTCGCCATAGCGGCTGTTGTCCGGATGGGCCAGCGCATCACGTGCTCCCTGCAGGTAAGCGGCGCGCAAATCATCGTCGCTGCGGTCCGCCGAGGCCTGTGATGGCTGTGGCGCGGGCGTCCCCTGCGCCGCATCAGCCTGAGTATCAGGCACATAAGGATCGGCGGCAGACGGGTACGCTCCGTCAGTGTAATAGCTGTAGAAAATCGGGACTGGCACAAACACCTGGTGGTGCACGCGCGGGTTGCCAAAACGGCGCATCGGTCCGCGCACGAAGACATGGGACCGCAAGGGTGGGTTTACGCCATAAGGCAGTGGCGTCGGCGACAGCACACTTGCCGGGACACCGTGCTGCCTTCCATCCGCGGTCGGCGAAGTTACTGATGCTGGAACCCCGTGCTCTCGGCCGTCCGGGGTCGGCGAAGTCACAGTGGCCGGAGCGCCATGGCTAAAAAGTTGCGCCTGGGAAGATTGCAGGGCGAGCGCTGAGAACAGAACGAAGACGAAGATCGGTCGCGACATTTGCCACCTGCTTGGACCCCGATAGGGCCTTGGGCTTACTCTCTGAGCTTACTCTCTGGGCTTACTCTCAATGATAAACCCTGGCGGCCTGTATTCACGCGGAATTTCGCATCCAGCTGGCCAGCGCCAGTATGGTTAGAACGATCCGGAGTGCAAAACCTGCAACCAAAATCAGCGCCACTGGACGTCGAAACCGGGTCTCCAGGAAGTCCGCGGCCAGACCACCAACAAATATAAACACGAAACTCAGTCCTAAAGTTGCGTCCCAGATGTGAATGGATGGCACCAGCGCAAAAAAGAATACTGCACCCAGCGCGGTAAGCAGGGGAGCAGTATTGCCAAAATAGCGCGCCCTCGGCCAGCTTCCGTAAGCTGTGAGCGCCACAATGAAAAGAAATACCAGCACATAGCCATCGGTTTCCGGAGAGAGGACAAAACCCAAACTGCGTAGCACGTCAAAGGTTGGCTTCTCCGCCATCAACTCCTTCACTCCCATTCCGGGATGGCTGGCCAGCCAGATAATCACTGCCCATACCGCGCAGCCGATCACAGAAGCGCTTCCCAGAACTACAAGTACCTTCTTGCGGCATCCCGGCGCCAGGTAAAGCATATAGGCCAAGGCCAGCAGCACCAGCGTGACGGACCACCATGCCGTAGCCAGGGCGAAGCCAATCGAGAGCCCCAAAATTACTATGCGCGGCGCCCACTTCTTTGCCGGCGCATACAGCGTGTGTGATACCCCGATCGCGGTGTAGATCAGCCCCAGGCTGCTCCACGCCAATATGATCTCCGGGCCGATGTTGCTGCTGATCTTAATGATCGCCGGCGAAGTGCAATACAGGGCCAGCGCCACATAGCCGCCTTCGTCGTCAAACAAGCGGCGGGCCACCCACCAGAGCGCCCCACCCAGCCATACGCCAAAGATCACAAAAGGTAAACGCAGCACCCAGGTTCGTGGAATCGCCAAAGCAGCGCTCCATGACGCTGGCGCGAACTTCCTCACCATAGCCGTGATTTTCAGCGGTGCTGCTGCCATGAGTCCGGTAAATGGCGATACCGAATTGCCCGGGCCACTCGGCGAAGAAGACATCCCGGAAAGCATGTATTGATATTCCAGCTCGGAAATCTTGCGGGTCTTTGCCGTCCAAAGGCATTGCGCCAGAAACGCCAGCAGCATGAGTCCGGCAAACACTTGCGGCCTGCCTACCCTGAATTCTCTGACCACCTGGAGCATGAATCCACATTTGTATCATGCAGCGCGAGCCAATGCTCAAAGCGGTTTACGAAAATGGTTTTATTTGCTTGAGCTTAGGCGCTGTTGCCGGAAATTGCTCAACGCCATCGTACGCCATGCGGCTCATCCAAAATTAAGATTTAACTTAGCTGCAAATCGGGCCTAAAGTCCCCCGACCTGTCCGCCGATATCATTTAAGACATGGCAATTGATATGACCATTAACGGCAACGATCTTTCCACGCGGGTTCGCCGCACCTTGCAAGATATGACTGCGATCCGTCAATCATTACTCGATATCTCAGAAGAGTCTTCCGATCTTCCGGCAGATCCTTCCAAGTGCCTCGACCTGGAGTTGGCTGGCGAGCTCAAAAGCGTCGTGGACGCCCTGCGCCTTCTCCTCTGGGCTTATATCAAGGCCCTCTCCGCCAAATCCGGCCGGGCGCCGGCCGAGGTCCTGAACTGGTACAAAATGGAACTGGCTGTGGAGATGCTGCGCAGCGTAGGCCCACGCGCGGTTGCTGCACAGGGATGCATTGCTGAATTCGAAAATCTCGTCAACCACACCCTGGCGGCCTCCGCCCCGGCTCCTAAAGCACGTATCCAATAAAGCCTTCTCCCCGCAGCCTCTTAAGATTGCTTTCTGATACATTCTCCTTGCTGCCATCTTTCCTGGGAAGGACCCATGGAGCCTGAACCTGAACTCATTCCCGCCCGTGCTTCTAATCCATTAAGGACTGTCTTTTTTTACGACCGCAGCCTCCGCGCCGGCTGGCGTCTGCTGATCTACTGCGGAATGATTCTGGTGTTGATTTTTGGCGCCGGACAGATCGCCAAACTTCTCCGCGGCGCGCCTAAAGGTCCGCAACCGTCCGAACTAGTCCAAACAATGTTTCAGGCGGTCGGCGAGCTCATTCTATTTCTTGTGTTCTTGTTTCTCGCCTGGACCATGAGCAGAATCGAACGTCGCAAGATGGGTGTTTACGGCCTGCCTTTGCAAAGGCCGGCCCTTTCTGCTTTCTTCACGGGATATTTACTCTGGGGATTTCTCCCAATTACGCTCCTGCTGCTCGTTCTCCGCGCTCTGCACATTTTCTATTTTGGTAGCATCAGCGGTCTTAACCGGCAGATATTGGGTTGGGGACTTCTCTGGTGGGTCACTTTTCTGCTGGTGGGGCTATTCGAAGAATATTCATTTCGTGGTTACTTCCTTTACACATTGGCCGATGGAATCGGTTTCTGGCCCGCAGCCATCATTCAAGCCATTTTGTTTGCTCGCGTCCATATGGGGAATGGCGGAGAAACCAGGATTGGAATCATAGCCACGGCGTTCTTTGCCTTGTTCGCAGCAGCTACGCTGTGGCGAACAGGAAACCTCTGGCTTGCCGTAGGCGCCCATGCCGGATGGGACTGGGGACAATCATTCTTCTACGGAGTGAATGACAGCGGCTTTCAGGCGCCGGGCCACCTTTTCAATCCTCGCGTTCAAGGGCCTGACTGGCTCACTGGCGGAAGCGTCGGCCCTGAAGGCAGCATCATCACGCTCCTCCTCTGGGCGTTGATGACAGCGGCTGTAATCCTCGTCTATCGCCGTCGCGGACCCGCGCTGGTGATCACGACTGTTGCAAAAGAGATACCGCCCACAGTGTTTCGCTAAGTAAGGGCTCTCAACACTTCACGGCTTTCCAGAACTATCGGTCGCGGCAGCCTTTCTGCTGAATATGGCGCGCATCGCTCGCGCAGCTTTGCGCAGCACGTACCAACCGGCATAGCTATCCTCTTTCGCGTATGCTGCAGACAAATTTGCTGCACATAGAATGCGCCCGCGTCGTCTTCTTTCCAATAAAAAAGCAGGTCCGCTGGGGACCTGCCTAAAAGCCAATTTAAGCTTCGACCTTTAAATATCCAGATTCTTCACATCCAGCGCATTCTCTTCAATGAACTTGCGCCGTGCTTCCACGTCCTCGCCCATCAGGGTGGTAAAGATCAGCTCGCAAGCCTCAATGTCCTCAGCTCTCACGGAAAGCAGAGTGCGCCGTTCCGGGTCCATGGTGGTCTGCCAGAGCTGTTCGGAACTCATCTCGCCCAGCCCTTTGTAGCGCTGCACGCTATATTCTTTCTTGCCTTCTGCCAGAACGTAGTCGAAAAGTTCCCGCGCAGAATGTTTCTCCACCCGTTCCGCTTCAATCTTGGTGCGGCGAATCGAGGTCTTCGATGATTTCTTAGCGGCTTTGTCCAGGTCTTCGCGTTCGGCGTCGCTGAGATCCGCAGCCGCGTCCTCAGCCCCCTTCGCGGCCACTTCCACCACAAACGGAGGCTCCATGAATGCCTCAATCTGCTTGAATTTCGCTATCATCTGGCGATATTCCGGCGTGGAAACCAATGCCCAGTTGATATGCCGCTCGGCGCCCTGCGAATCAGTAAACTTCACGCCCCACAGGTTGTGTTCTTCATCAAAGTAGCTGACAACATTCTTGAGCTGGTATTCCTTGGCCAGCTTGTTGATCTCTTTTTCCAGCTTCTCGATCTTCTTGGGTGGATTATTCTTATCGCCTTCGAAATCGGCGCGCTGTGCAATCCCCAGCCTCGGCAACAACTCCGCGATCCGCTCGTTGCGCAGGCGCTTATCGACTTTGTCGAAGAAAACCAGATACTCATTCAGTGTGGTCATGAACTTGGCCAGCCCCGCGCCTTCCAGTTTGGCCGCGCCTTCACCATAGCGCACCGCCATGCCCTCGGCCGCCCGCCGTACCATCACGCGTACAAATTCGCGATCGTCTTTGATGTATTGCTGCGACTTGCCTTTCTTGATGCCGTAGAGCGGCGGCTGCGCAATGAACACGTTGCCGCGCTTGATCAGTTCGTTCATGTGGCGGAAGAAGAACGTGAGCAGCAGCGTACGGATATGTGAACCGTCCACGTCGGCGTCCGTCATCAGGATCACTTTGGCGTAACGCAGCTTTACCGGATCAAAATCGTCTTTGCCGATGCCCGTCCCCAGCGCCGTGATCATGGCGCGAATTTCTTCATGGCTCAGCATCTTGTCGTAGCGCGCTTTTTCCACGTTGAGGATCTTTCCTTTAAGCGGCAGGATCGCCTGGAAACGGCGGTCTCGTCCCTGCTTGGCCGTGCCGCCGGCGGATTCCCCCTCGACAAGAAACAGCTCGCAGCGGTTGGGGTCGCGCTCGGAGCAGTCGGCCAGCTTGCCCGGCAACCCGCCGCCATCCAGTGCGCCTTTACGACGCGTGAGATCGCGCGCCTTGCGCGCAGCTTCACGCGCTCGCGCAGCTTCAATCGCTTTGTTAATGATCTTGCGCGCGACCGGAGGGTTTTGTTCAAAGAACCCGCCCAGCCGCTCATTCACGAATGCCTGCACCACCCCGGCGATATCGGAATTCAGCTTGCCTTTGGTCTGCCCTTCAAACTGCGGTTGCGGCAGCTTCACGCTCACCACCGCAACCAATCCTTCACGCACGTCGTCGCCGGTCAGATTTTCTTTCACATCCTTGAACAGCCCCAGTTGTTGGCCCGCGTAATTGATGGTGCGCGTCAGCGATGTGCGGAAACCGGAAAGGTGCGTTCCGCCGTCCACGGTATTGATGTTGTTGGCGAAGCTAAAGACCGTTTCCGAATAGCCGTCGTTGTATTGCAGCGCAATTTCCATGGCCACGCCATCTTTTTCGTGTTCCATGTAAATCGGGCGGTCGTGCAGCACGCTCTTTCCGCGGTTCAGGTGCTTAATGAATTCGGCGATGCCGCCAGAATATTTAAACTCTAACTTTTTGGCCTCGCCCGTCTTTGCATCTGTCTGGCGTTCGTCCGTCAGCGAGATTTCGAGTCCCTTGTTCAAAAATGCCAGTTCGCGCAGGCGTTGCGCCAGCGTATCGAAGTTATATTCCGTGGTGGTAAAAATCTCTTTGTCGGGAAGGAAGTGGATTTTCGTGCCGCGCTTCTTTGTGGTGCCGGTCTTTTTGAGCTTGCTTTGCGCCTGGCCTTTTGAATAGGCCTGCTCCCACACGTGCCCGTCGCGCCAGATCTCCAGATCAAGCTGATGGCTCAGAGCGTTCACCACGGAGACGCCTACGCCGTGCAGTCCGCCGGAGACTTTGTAATTGGAGCTGTCAAACTTTCCGCCGGCATGCAACTTGGTGAGCACCACCTGGGCCGCAGGGACTTTTTCGCCATCGATCATCATGTCGTCCACTGGAATGCCGCGTCCGTCATCCACCACGGTGATGGAATTGTCGATGTGAATTGTTACGTCGATTTGCGTTGCATATCCGGCCAGCGCTTCGTCCACCGAATTGTCCACGACTTCGTAGACCAGATGGTGCAATCCCATCTCTCCGTTTGAGCCGATATACATGGCGGGGCGCAGTCGTACCGCTTCCATGCCCTCAAGCACCTTGATGTCTTCGGCAGTGTAATTCCCATTCCCGTTGCCGCTTTTCTTGCTTTTGTTTTGGTCTGCCATTTCTTTCGCTGTAGCTGTTGCGGATTCACGGATGGACAACTGTAGGACTCCTGTCTAACGCGTGCAACACGGCCTTTCCCGGCCTTCTATCGCCCGGTCTGAAAAAACACTCAAGTTACTTAAATTCAATGCTTTAGTGGATGTACAAACCCATACCAATTGTAACATACGCAGAGTTGTTGCGGCAGGCCAATGAGAGGGCGGCAGACGTCATTGCGATAGCGATAAACCCGCGCATCCACATGCGGGTCAGATGAAACTACTTAACCAACTGAGCCACTACCGAACCGGGAGCATTTGTCAGCGGATTGGCAAAACCCATCGCAAATAGGCATTGCAGCTTCCGTTCCAGCCAAACTGGCCTGAGCGATCGAAAAAATGAGATTTCTCTCATTCCTGAGTCAATATCTAAAAAAATATTTTTTGTTGACTTTTGAGGTTCCAGCTCTGGTTTTCGATCTCATTTGCTGCCTCGGCAGGCGGCGTCTAAGTCCAGCCTGATTCCAAGTTACCTAGAGTCAATAACTTACTAGGTACTAAGGTACACTGCTGTTGGTAACATAATGCGTTCAGGTCAGGGTGCCGATGGGCGAATAGAAGGAGGCCTAATTCCCAAATTAATTGTACTAATAAATTATTGAAAACTTAGGGATGAAATGTATACTCATCGCGCGCAAAAAAAACGCGCCACCAAGACGCCAAAATCAGAAAAACAGGAGATCTTCCCCAATGAAAGTGCTACTTCGTTCCTCGATTGTTGCTCTCGTTGTATTCGGCGGTTATTCGGCCTTTTCTAGTGATTTGTCCAAATCGCAGCTATCGGCACCTCAGCTTCCGATTCCCTGTCGTGTGACACCAAACAGTGTTAATCCGGGCAGCTGTTAACTTAATTATCACTGGACTTTAGTGTTTAGCCGAACGCTTGCACGCCGACCATAGGGGTTATATGCTGGCGCCCCTGTGGAGGCAGCTCGTGCATAATACCCCGATTGGCTGGATTCTAATTGGCTTGGCCGCTGTTGCTGCGCTTATCCAGGCTGGCACCGTTCGGCTTCTTGCCCAACGTAAGCTTAGGTCTGAATTTCCGATTTTCTTCACGTACTGCGCTTTTGGCGTCGCAATGGTCGTCTTCGCGCTGGTAAGCTGCCTTTTCTCGTCTTGCCGGCAATACTTTTACCTCTACTGGGTTCTCAGCTTCCTTTACATGGCCCTTGAATTCGGCATCATGTATGAGATTTTTGCGAATGCATTGAAGCCATATTCCGCCCTGATCGATCTGGGCAAAATGCTATTTCGATGGGCCGGTGTTTTTCTGCTTTTTGCCGCCGTTCTTACCGCACTGGCAACGAGCGGCCCCCAAAACGGCAAATTAGCCGCGGGCATAGCCCTTCTGGAACGCAGTATGCGTCTCATGCAATGCGGACTGCTTCTCCTCTTCATCCTTTTCGAAAAGAGACTTGGTCTTTCGTGGAAAAACCACAATATGAGCATTGCCCTGGGCATGGGCGTCGCCGCGGCAATGGATCTGGGCGCTTCTTACCTGAAGGGACATTTCCCGGCATCCGCAACTGCTTTTGCTCTGACAAATAGCATCGTGTTTATCGGCGTTCTTTCGTTCTGGGCACACTCTCTGGCACAACCTGCTGCGGAGCCC
>JBARMK010000049.1:0-10340 GCA_049802395.1 Candidatus Angelobacter sp. | reverse complement strand
ATGTTTGTGAGCACCGGTTACCATAGCGATACCAATACTGAGGTGTTCAATCATAATGGTCAAAAACACCCGCAAACGGCCGGTGCTGGCCACGATCGCGTTCGTCATCATTTCTTTTTTGCTTTTTGCCGCTAAAAAAGTCGTCGACTATGCGGCGCCGCCATCAGGCGTCAAGGATTGCGATTTCATCTTTCCCAAGCCCACTGGTGAATCCAAGCTGACAATCCTGATAGCCGATACGCATGCAGACGACCCGTCATTTGAAAAGAGGGGCGGGTATATCAATGACGCAAGTTGTCTCAATAAAACGCCCGTGTACGGGATAGTAAAGATCAGGAATGTCGAGGACATACGGCGTGGGCTGAAATACGCCCGTGACAACCGCCTGGTGGTCAGCGTTGCCGGACAAAGGCACAGCATGGGAGGCCAGACCTTTACCAGCAATGGGCTGGTTCTCGACATGCGCGACTTCAATAAGCTTGAGCTGGATACCAAGAGCCAAACCCTCAAAGCCCAAACTGGAGCAACCTGGCAACAGATACAGTATTTTCTTGACGCCAAGGGGCTCGCGGTGGCGGCAATGCAATCCATCAATATCTTCACAGTGGGTGGTTCCATGAGTGTGAATGCTCATGGCATCGCACATCGGCCTGGTCCCATGGCTTCCACGGTCCGCTCGTTTCGCATCATGCTTGACGATGGCGAGATCAAGAACGCCAGCCCAGATGAAAATCCCGAACTATTCAAGCTAGCGCTTGGCGGTTATGGATTATTTGGCGTGTTGCTCGATGCCGATATCCAGGTGGTCAAGAACGAAGTCTATGAGCGACGCACGGAATATATGGGCTATAAGGATGTGACGGAATACTACAACCGCGAAATCGCCAACAATGACAATGTCGGGCTGTTTTATGGAAGGCTGTCAGTATCCCCGGCGTCCTATCTGGAAGAAGCGGCTGTCCATGTTTACAAGAAAGTTGAATATGATTCGCCGTTGCAGCCGCTGCAAGAGCCAGAACACGATTGGGTCAGCCGGCTTGTCATTAATTTTTCCAAGACAGGACCGTTGGGAAGACGCGTTCGTTGGGCCCTGGAAAAACACGCGGAAGCAGGATTGCACCAATGCATTTCCAGAAATCAGGCCATGAACGCGAACGATGGCTGTCTGGTAACAAGAAATCAGGAGATGGCCGACTCCATGAAATACCTGAAAAACCGGCTGCACGACACCGATATCTTGCAGGAATATTTTATTCCGCCACAAAAAATGGGCGAGTTTGTGGACGGGCTCCGGACCGTGGTTACTCGCAATAGGGCAAATCTTCTGAATGTAACTCTGCGCATCGTGCCGAAAGACAACGTCACCGCATTACCCTATGCAAAGCAGGACATGTTTGCCTTTGTGCTGTATTTCAACCAGAAGCTTAATGAAAAAGACGCTGCAATCCTGCAAAAGACAACAACAGATCTTATCGATCTAACGATAGGACTGAAAGGCACATATTATCTGCCCTACCAACTGTATTATTCGCGGGAGCAGCTCTACGCCGCTTATCCTGAAATAGGTTCTTTCTTTGCAGCCAAGAAAAAATACGATCCTTTGAATCTTTTTGGCAGCAAGTTCTACGCAAAATACGGAAACTGAAAAGACACAAAGGAACTCGAAGCTCCAGCCTCTTCGTGAACCCTTGTGTCCTTTGTGGTTAAGCTGTCTTGTCGACTACGCAGCTTTTTCGTTGGCGCGCTTGGCGGTTTCCACCAAGGCGGTGAAGCCTGCTGCGTCATTGGCAGCAATGTCCGCCAGGACCTTGCGGTCCAATTCAACGCCGGCCTTCTTAAGGCCACTGATGAACTGGTTATAGCTGATGCCCTGTGCGCGAGAGGCGGCCCCAATGCGCACGATCCAGATCGAGCGATACTGGCGCTTCTTCTGCTTGCGGCCGGTATAGGCGAACTTGAGCCCGCGCTCGACCGACTCTTTGGCGGCGCGATAAAGTTTTGATTTTGTCAGGAAATATCCGCTGGCGCGCTCAAGTATCTTTTTGCGGCGCTGGCGGCGCTTGGTACCACGTTTTACACGAGGCATGAGTTGCTCCCTTTTTTGTTGCCGGATTTCCGGCGGTTATCGCGGCTGCAGGGAAGGTTGAAGGTCCCCGTTCGCGCGCGTGCAGAGAAACATGTGGCCGTTTCGCTGCTGTTTTTCAGGTCCGGCCTCAGCGCTGACTTATCAGGCGGGCCAAACTCTGTCCCTAGTAAGGGATCATCCTCCGGACTTTGGGCGTGTCGGCCTTGCTCACCAGAGTATCGGTATCGAGCTGGCGTTTGCGCTTGGTGTCCTTGGAGGTAAGAATATGACGCTTGAACGCTTTGCCGCGCTTGATCTTACCGGTCGCGGTCTTCTTAAAGCGTTTAGCTGCGCCTTTGTGCGTTTTCATTTTAGGCATAATTTCATCTCGGCCGCTGTGCCAGCGGCCTCAGCAAATAGCAATTGGCAATCAGGAAAAGCGAGAATGTAGCTAGCTGCTTCTCTGGGCTTGCCCGCCTGGAACTGCCTGCTGTTGCTGGGGCTTTTCCTGCTTCTTGCCGCCGCCACCGGGCACCTGCTTGGGCGGGGCCAGGATCACGTGCACGGTATTGCCTTCCATGCGCGGCCTGAATTCCACAATCCCCTTGTCTCCTACTTCGTTCACCAGGCGTTCCAGTACTTTTCGACCCAGGTTCTGGTGGGCCATTTCACGTCCGCGAAAGCGAAGGCTGGCTTTGACCTTGTCACCTTCCGCCAGGAAGCGGAACACATGGTTGCGCTTGGTGACGTAATCATGCTCATCCACGTTGACGCTGAATTTTACTTCCTTCAGGACGATCTGTTTCTGGTTCTTTTTCGCCGCCCGTTCCTTTTTTTCCTGCTCATAGAGGAACTTGCCGTAATCCATGATGCGGCATACCGGCGGCACAGCCGTGGCCGAAATCTCTACCAGATCAAGATTTTGTTCGCGGGCCTTTCTCGTCGCATCCTGCGGTGTCATGATGCCGAGCTGTTCACCGTCTGCGCCGATCACGCGGATTTCGCGTGCGCGGATGCGCTCATTCATGCGAATAAAACGTTTATCTATGCGATCCTCCTGAATGTCCCGAGCCAATCCGCGTTGCAGCGGAGTTAGAAAGGGAACCCTGCCAATGCGGAAAGACTTGAAAATTATAGCATGATCGGATGGCCGGATGACCGCCACTGTGGCAGCGCTCACCCGGCGCGCGATCAAAAGACGTTGTTGCAGGTTGCAGTGAAAGAGTGGTTGCTGCCGCTCACGTCGACGTAAGATCCAACGATCCGATCGGTTTTGTTCACGCCGAAAATCACGGTCGAGATTCCCGCATTCGGGTCGTCCTGCGTGGTGAAGCGGCCTTTATCGAACGTGAACCCATGCACGTCGCCGCCGTTGATGTCATATTCACCCACCATGTCGCCTTCGTTGTCGATTCTCATGATTGACGTGTTGCTGGCGCCGGGAAAGTCGACCGTGGTGTACGTGCCGTTTTTTAACATGAAGCCATGATTGGTTCCGAATCCGATGCCGTAGTTGCCAACGATGACGCCGGAGTCGTTAATGGCCCAGGCCGTCGTATGGCTTGATCCGGGGAAGCGGACGGTGGTGAAGCGACCCCCGCTCAAGCGGAACCCATCTGCGCCCGCTTCACCCACAATTACGCCAAAGTTGTTGATTCCCAGCGCCCTGGTTTGCGAGGGAGCTGCGGGAAAAGAAATGGACTGGAAGACGCCATTATGAACGATGAATCCGTGCTGGCCCCCGTTGTTGACGTAGTCCCCAACGATCTGGGCGTGGTTGTTGATATCGTTGGCTTCCGTGCTGAACGAGCCGGGAAACCGGAACGTAGTGATCTTGCCTTGGAATAACAGGAATCCATGGTTGCCATTGTTCTCAAATGCGCCGACAATTGCGCCCTGGTCATTCACGCCAATCGCGGAATCGGCATTGGAGCCGGGAATCGTCAACGTTGTGAAAGAGCATTGTTGTGCGGACGCAGCAAAACCAAAGCTGATGATGCCGCATAACAAAGCCAACTTCAGCAGAGGAACGCGTTCTTGCATAATTACTCCATTCATACTCACCCCATTCATGATTACCCCAGGGCGAAGCAGTGTGTTCGCCGATTCGAAACGTGAAATGAAGGACCATCAGGGCCATGGGATGATGGGCTGCTTTGGATAGGGACTCTCAAACTAGATGAGGGCTGCGGAAATCAGGTTGGCCCGGCAGAGTTTTAGACGGACACAACACCAACGATCCAGTATTGAGGTCTCTGCAACCTGCAATCTGAGCGATCATAGTGGCCGCTCTTAAGCCTGTGGTTGCCCCAGCAGATAGTGTTCCATTGAGAGCCTTTCCGGATTAATGCGAAACTCACCGTAACAGAGTTTTCTGAGGATGGAGGTCGCCCGCAAGTGCCAACTCGCCCATGTAAGAGGAGAATCTCCGTTCATGTCTTTGGCGTCGAGGGCGGCGCCGGAATCCAGCAGAAGCTGGATGGTCTCTTCGTCAGCGAAGGCAGCGGCGCGATGCAGAGGAGTTTCCGCTTTTGTCCGGCAGTCACGCATAAAGCAGCCGGTTTCGACTGACGGCGTAGTCTTACAATTGAGGTCCGCACCGTGAGCGAGCAGAACTTTGACAACGAGATTCGACGCAATTTGCCGCTGGTCCGAGCACAGCGCCGCATGCAAGGGCGTCTCTCCGGTGTCCGGCGACGCATAATTCACCTCTGCGCCATGCTCGATGAGGAATTCGCACAGGCGCCAGTGGCCGTGGAACGCAGCTCCGCTCAGATCCAGGTTATTCCCCAGCGATTTAAGCGACTCCTGGTTTGCCAGCAGAAAGCGTATGGCACTGACGTCGCCATAGTAGGCGCACCAGGAAATCAAAGACACTCCATTCTTATCCTGAGCTGTAGCAGCATTGCCCTGGGCGGTGTAGTCAAACACCAGGTCGGTGCGCCCGTTTGCGATTCTCTCCAGCATAGCCCTTCCTCCGATCCAGCTGCCTAAAGACACAGGGCCGTGTAATTCTCACGCAATGAGTGGGGACCTGTGTTCGCCACAGCCATCAGATGGTCATCGCCGATTTCCGTGACATCGACTGTCAACTGGTGATTGGCTGCATGGCGGCCAACGAGCCGCACCTTCAAATAGTTGTCGCTCAGGGCCTCGGTCCAGCCGTCTCCATCCATTTGTAGGGTGATCACATCCAGCTCGCGCCCGATAAAGCTCTTTCGGAACGCCAGGTTCTTCTGCGCCGCCAGTTCGCGCAGAATGCGGTTGCGCTCGCGCGCAACGTGTACCGGAACCTGGTCTGGCATGGCCGCCGATGGTGTGCCCGGACGCGACGAGTAAGTAAAAACATGCAAGTAAGTAAAGGGCAGGCGATCGATAAAGCTGCGGCTTTCTTCAAAAAGTTCATCGGTTTCGCCGGGAAAACCGACCATGACGTCAGCGCCGATGGCAGCTTCGGGCATAGCTTCACGTATCTTTCTGATCTTTTCCGCGTAGTGCCAGGGGCGATAGCGGCGGTGCATTCGGCGAAGAATGCGGTCACTGCCGGACTGTAGCGGAATGTGAGCGTGCTTGGCTATACGCGGCGAGCTGGCGACCAGCGCGATCAATTCGTCGCTCCAATCCATGGGCTCAACCGAGCTGATGCGGACTTTTTCTATGGCGGTCTCTTCAAGCAGGGCGCGGAGCAGATGTCCAAACTT
This sequence comes from Candidatus Angelobacter sp., assembly GCA_049802395.1. Lineage (GTDB taxonomy): Bacteria > Acidobacteriota > Terriglobia > Terriglobales > Acidobacteriaceae > Angelobacter. The sequence continues at coordinate 4,574 of JBARMK010000049.1, read as the reverse complement.
CTGTTGCGGTTGAAAGTCGCGTCCCCATTGGCCGAGGTTGATCCCGCTGAGCACAATCTCACGGTAGCCTGTCGCCACCAGCGCGTTGGTTTCGGCAATCACGCGCTCCAGCCGCATCGAGCGGCTCTGGCCACGAACGCTGGGGATAATGCAAAACGAGCAGCGATTGTCGCAGCCATCCTGCACTTTCAGATTGGGCCGGGTCTTTTCTGCAATGCTCTCGCCGGAGAAAACGGGGGCGGCGACAAGTTCGGTGTGGGCAAAGATATTGCCCACCATGGTGAAGGCCGGCGCGGAGAGCGCTACGGCTTCCAGAGAAATGAAATCCCGAGAGGCATGATTCTGAGGAACACGATCCTGAGAAACAACGTTCTGAGAAAAAGGGCGGGCGGCGATATCCACCACCTGATGCTTATGCGAATTTCCCACTACCCACGTCACGCCGGGAAGAGATGCCACCTCTTGAGGTGCGCGCTGGGCGTAGCAACCGGTCACCATGATGCGGGCATCTGGGTTTTCGCGATGAATCCTGCGGATGGCGGCGCGAGCGTCCTGGTCGGCGGCCGCTGTGACCGTGCAGGTATTCAGAACCACAAGATTGGCTTCCGTCGCGGAATCAGCGGCGCGCAGGCCCCGTGACGCAAGTTGGCGTTCTAGAGCGGCCCCATCCGCCTGGGTGGCGCGGCACCCAAAATTCTGTACGAAGTATCCTGGCACTGCCGGTATTATAATTGGACTTGGCGATTGAAGTCCTTTCAGCAGCTCACAACCTTGGGTGCCGCTGACAGCATCTCATTAACGCATTAAACTGGTTTCACGATTTCCCTGGAGTTCCCATGAAACGCCGCATTCTTCTGGTTGACGACGAACTAGCCATTCTACTGACACTGAAAGCTATTCTGGAGATCCATGGCTTTGACGTTGAGACGGCTGCTTCAGCCAAAGAAGCCATTTCCAAGCTTAAAGCCAACACTTATCAAATGGTGATCACGGACATGAAGATGGAGCACGATAAGGCTGGTTATGACGTGATCCGGGCCGCCAATAGGACCGAGTATGATCCGGCGGTTGCAATCCTCACCGCTTATCCATTGCTGGGAGGGGACTGGAAGGCCGAGGGCGCGCAGTCAATGCTGGTGAAGCCCATGAATACAGATGATTTGCTGCGACGCATTGAAGTGCTTCTGATCCATCACGAGGACCAGAAACAGGCGCGCATGTCAGCGCGGGTGGGCAGCAAGACCTCTCCCAAGTCACAGGCGGCGAAGAAGCCTGCATAAGAGGCACGGGGGTTCAGAAGGTCCCAAGGGCCAACATCGGTCTTCCCATAGAATAAAAGAGCAGGTTTTGTCAGGCTGAAGCTGCGGCTGTTTTGCGCTGCTGGAAGCACTCGCGACAAAACACCGGACGTCCCTGAGTCGGCTTGAACGGCACCGTGGTTTCCCGCTGGCATCCGGAACAGATGGCCTTGGTTTCCACGCGTTGATAATTACCGCCGTTCGGCGGCAATCCCAATGCCTGGGCGCGTTTTCCCTTGCAGTTCTTGCAGCGTTTGGGTTCGTTCTTGAATTGTTTATCGTGGAAGAAGAGTTGTTCGCCAGCGGTGAACACAAAATCCGCACCACAGTCTACGCACTTGAGAATCTTGTCCTGGAACTCCATTGAGAGTGCCCCCTTTCCTGCATTCACCTGAAAATCCGGCCAGAGCATGAATCGTCTCTCAATGGTCATTTCAAGGTGAATCCCTACCACAGGTTCGGCCCCACACGGCCCCGCCGCGTGTTTAAAACAAAAACCTATGAGACAAAACTCCAATGAATCCGTGACCGCGTGCGTTATATATAAAAGCGGGCCGTCCGAGGGGAACGGCCCGGTTTTGCTTTAATCCGGCTCCTTACGGGCCTTGTTACGATTGCGTTTTTTCGCCAAGCACGGCATTTCTCGCCAGGCTCAGGACATGCTGAGTTTTGCAGTGTCCTTTGCGCAAGTCAAGCAGTAAGTTGCCGAAAACACATTAAAATCAAAGGTGTTAACTGTCTTATTTTGAGACGGCTTACGCCGAATTTATGGGCAATCAGGGGTGTTTTCGCCCATGTGGTTGCCCATGTCGTCTCGATTACTTCGTGGCGGCTGGCCATCCGTAAAGTTTGGCGGCGTTATCGTGCAGCACCATCCGCGCCAGTTCTAGTGCGCGTTCCCGCGAGATTTCGTCATCCTGCATCATTCCGGTCAAGGCGATGGCGAGCGCTTCACGCCCGGATTGCGTGGTCTGCCAGCCAATCTCCTCCCAGTTGATCTCCGGGGTATTCGGGTATAAATCAGTGCCAAACATGACCTTTTCCGGATACCACTCCAGCAGGTCGCGGATGTTTTCACTCAGCCTGCGGGTGGAAATCAGCCAGGTTTGTTCGGAGAAATCGGTATAGACGTTGGGCTTCATCAGAAGGTAGTTCATATACTTGGTAAAAGCCCCGGCGCCGGCGTGGATCAGCACGAAGTTAGTCTTGCGGAGTGAAGGATCGTTGAGCGCGGACTCCAGCAGGGCCGGGTTCGAGCCCATGAGCATGAAGTAGCTTCCGCATCCGCCTCCGGTATGGATATGGACAGGCAAGCCGAGCCGTCCGGCTTCGCGGGCCACGTAACGGAAAAGATAGTTCTGCAAGCGGTTGTATTCTAGATCGAGCGGGACACCGCCTTTCACGTAATGCGCGTAGATCTGCTGAACAGCCTGCATCGGTTCTGAGGGCCCAAAATCGAGCGAACGCAGGTAAGCGGCTTCAAATTTGATGGCTACAGCGCCATTTTTCTTCTGCAGCTCCAATATCGGCGTTACCACCCGTGCGATGTACTCCGGCAGCGTTGCGGGCAGAACGTCACGGTCCACATCCTTCATGTAGCGGCGCAGTAGCATGGACTCGCGTTGAAAGAAGAATTTGCGGTCAGGGGTTTCGCTGGCCAGGGACGAGTTTTTGAGCGGAAACAACAGCGCGTCATCGAAAGGCACCCAGCGGAAACGAGGCGGCTGCAGGCCGCGGCCCAACGCCACGCGATTGGCCAATTCAGTTTCAATGCCAAGCTTATCCAGCACCCAGTTGGGAAAGTTATCACCCTGCTCCTGCATGACCTTTTGCTTGGTCTGCAACAGCTCGCGGACGTGCTCCGGGATTCGATCATCGTAGGCGTAGCCGTAAATTGCTTTCCATGCGGCCAGATACTGCGGATTCTCCGGGCGGGAGATGGTGGTGGGTACGCTGGGCTCCAAGGGATCGCAGGGCAACGCGTCATAGTCATCATCTTTTTCCCCGTCAGAGACGACTTTGGGTGGATGAGAATGGTTATCAATGGCCTTGATCTTGTTGATTTCCGCCAGCAACTGGGGATCGGCGTTCTGTGCGCGGAGCGCAACAGCCAGAAAAAGCGTAACAATCGCTACAGCGGTTCTTTTAACCATAATGAAAAGTGTCCTTGGAGCTTGCGCCGAGAAGGGTAAACCCCCGGCACGCCAGATTGCAAAAAATGTCGATTCAGCGGTGGTGATACAGTTTTAAGTCCACTGGCATGAAACAGGATATTGGGAAATTTTTGGCACACTGGTGCGTTGATTATCGGCCAGCCGAAACGGAAACTGGACAGAACGCGCTTTGCGTTTATAACCTAGACAGACCTTCATGTGCATAGATCCGGTCATAAACGTCCAACAATTGAAAAAAACCTACGGCAAGGTTGAGGCCGTGAAAGGCATCGACTTCCAGGTTATGCCGGGCGAGGTCTTTGGCCTGCTGGGCCCGAATGGCGCAGGCAAGACCAGTACCATCGAGATTCTGGAAGGGTTGCGCCCGCGCACCGGAGGAGACGCCACCGTGCTGGGATTTGATCCTGACCGGCAGAAGCACCAGCTAAAAGACCGGATCGGCGTCTGCCTGCAAGCTACGAACCTGCCGGCAAAGATCCGCGCGCAGGAGGCGCTGGAGCTGTTTGGGTCGTTTTACTCTCGCAGCATCAGCTCGGAGCAACTGCTCAAACGACTTCAGCTATGGGAAAAGCGGGCGGCCTATTATGAGACGCTTTCCGGCGGCCAGAAGCAGCGTTTGGCGCTGGCATTGGCCCTAGTCAACGATCCTCAGTTGCTCTTCCTGGACGAGCCCACTACGGGGCTTGATCCGCAGATACGGCTTGAGATCCATGGGCTGATCGAAGAAATGAAGTCAGAGAGGCGTACGGTGGTGCTGACCACGCATTACCTTGAAGAGGCGGAGCGGTTGTGCGATCGCGTGGCCATTATGGATGAAGGAAGAATCGTCGCGATAGGAACGCCACGTGAACTACAGCAGAAGAGCGGAGAGAGGTCGCGCATTGATATCGTTTGCGGCCAGTCCCTGAATGGCGCAGCCTTGCCGCAATGGCCGGACGGGCTGGAGACCAAGCTCGGAGAGGACGGGCGCGCATTGACGGTATATTCGTCACGTCCGGCGCGAACGCTTTTTGAAATCATGAAATGGCTTGACCAGCAGGCGATACCGCTGGAGGACGTTCACCTGAAGCGTCCGACGCTGGAAGATGTTTTCGTAGAATTG
>JBARMK010000048.1:0-9674 GCA_049802395.1 Candidatus Angelobacter sp. | reverse complement strand
CTCATGCAGTTCGCTCCAGACCCAGCGACCGTCGCGGTCCTGGCACATGGCGCGCAGGTTATCGCCACGAACGTAAACATTGCGGCACGTTTGCACATAGCTGCCTCGTGGAACAACTCTGCCGCCGGGACGCGTACAGTCCAACCGGCCATTGTCGTTGACGATTTCCCCGACGCAGCGATCATAGTCGTCAATGGAGGTCGGAACCCAGTTGCCGCCGACAGTCTGACAAACGGCGCGAAGCGAGCGACCCTGAGTCTGGACGTCACGGCAAGTCTGCGTATAAGAGCCGCGAGGCCCGTAGCCACGATCGCCATCGTGATCGCGATCTCTATCTCGATCTCCATCACGGTCCCGATCATCGCGATCTGGGGCGCAGCGGAGTTGACCATCGAAGTTTTCGATCCTGCCGTTGCAGCGAGCAAAAGATTCGAGAGATGTGTCCACCCAACGGCCATCGCGATTTTGGCAGCGTGCCTGCAGAACATTCCAGCGAACGCGGACGTCCTGGCAAGTCTGTGAGTAACTGCCTGAGGGCAAGGTGCCATTCCTGTCGCAAACCAGGCGTCCATCATTGTTGGAAATGTCGCCCCAGCAGCGGTCGGCGCCATCCAGCGAGGCATTGCGCCAGTGACCGCGATTGTCCCTGCAACGCGCGTACAGGTCGTCGCCGCGCATGCCTATGTTTTTGCAGCTTTGTCGGTAGGTCCCTGGAGGATAGTCATCCATTGCTACAGCGCTTGAGCTTTTGGGCTGGCAAAATATCAACATTGCCCACGCGCCCACCAGCATCAGATATCGCATACTCTCTCCTGTGGTCCGGTGCTTCCGGCAGTCTGATGGAGATAGTCTACGATGGGAGAGCTGCTGCGCAACTTACCTAAGTGCCTCCCTTGTTAACCCCTGCTTCGTAGTTCAGCGCTTCAAGTCCGAGAAAGCGCGCGCCTTCGTCCAGCTCTTCTTCAATACGCAGAAGCTGGTTGTATTTGGCGATGCGGTCAGTGCGCGAGGCAGAACCGGTTTTGATCTGGCCTACGCCGGTGGCAACGGCAAGATCGGCGATAAACGTGTCTTCGGTTTCGCCCGAGCGGTGCGACATCACAGCGGTGTAAGCGTTGCGCCGCGCCATATCAATGGCGTCAAGCGTCTCGCTGACAGTGCCGATCTGGTTGACTTTGATCAGGACCGAATTCGCAACGCCTTCCTCAATGCCGCGGCTGAGGCGCTCCGTGTTGGTGACAAACAGGTCGTCACCCACCAGCTGAATGTTGTCGCCGAGCTGATCCGTTAGGAGACGCCAGCCTTCCCAGTCGTCCTCGGCCAAGCCGTCTTCGATCGAGACAATGGGATATTGCCGCGCCCAGTCAGCCCAGAAACGCACCATTTCTTCCGACGATTTCACCGACTTATCCGATTTTTTGAAAACGTATTTCCCCTGCTCTTTGTCGAAAAACTCACTCGCAGCGGGATCCAGCGCGATAGACACGTCATGGCCGGCGCGGAAGCCCGCCTGCTGCATGGCTTCAAGGATCAACTCGATTGCTTCAACATTGGCCTTGAGCGACGGCGCAAAGCCGCCTTCATCACCCACAGCAGTGTTGTATCCCTTTTTCTTCAGGACAGATTTGAGCGTGTGAAATATTTCCGCGCCCCACTGCAGCGCTTCAGAGAAAGTCTCCGCGCCCACGGGCATGGCCATGAATTCCTGGAAGTCAACATTGCTGTCAGCGTGTGCGCCGCCGTTGAGTATGTTCATCATGGGCACAGGCAGGATGTTGGCTCCCACGCCGCCAAGATACCGGTAGAGCGGTGTCTTCATTGCATTAGCGCTGGCGCGCGCGCAAGCCATGGAGACGGCAAGAATCGCGTTGGCGCCGAGCTTGCCTTTGTTTGGCGTACCGTCCAACTCAATCATCGTGTCATCGATGCGCCGCTGATCGGTCGCATCCATGCCCTGGAGCGCGTCCGCAATTTTGACGTTAACGTTGCTAACCGCCGTCTGTACACCTTTACCCATGTAGCGATGCTGCTCGCCATCGCGCATTTCGGCCGCTTCATGCTCGCCGGTGGAAGCTCCGCTGGGGACCGCGGCACGCCCCATGGAGCCATCTCCCAGAGTTACATCGGCCTCTACGGTGGGGTTGCCGCGAGAGTCAAGAATTTCACGTGCGTGGATGTCAACAATACCAGTGTCCATGAATGTCCTTGGATGTCTTTAAAATGACCAATGGTGAAGAGAGTGATTATAAATGACGGAACCGGTAGCCAGCACTGCACGAGGATGGGCAACACTTTGGATTGAAAAGCTGCGCATAACGTTTTCTAATGCTAGTTTGCAGTTACTCACGACTAGCCAGGGGAGGAACACATGTACGCATTCGCGCATGATTTGCGTTTCGCATTTCGCCAACTGCGTCGAGCGCCTGGTTTCACTGTGACAGTCGTCCTTACCCTGGCTCTCGGCATTGGCGCCACCACCGCAATCTTCTCGCTCGTCGAAAGCATTCTCCTGCGTCCGCTTCCATTTAGCGATCCTGACCGCCTTGTTCTGCTGGGAGATCACCTGGGAACCGGCCCGAACACTCCTGTTACTGCACGCGAGATTGGCACATACTCCACGGTCACCAGCGCTTTCTCCTCTCTTGGCGGCTATATCTCGTCCACCTACGAGCTTTCCGGTGGGACATCGCCGGAAGAAGTTCACGCCGCCCGGCTCACCGCCAGCATATTCCCGACCCTGGGCATTCATCCGATTCTTGGCCGCGTTTTTACGCAACAGGAAGAAGACAGCCATCAGCCGGTGACCGTCATCAGCTATGCCGTTTGGCTGAACCGCTACAACCGCGATTCCAATGTCCTCGGCACTTCCATAGCTCTTGACCGCAAGGCTTACTCCATTATTGGGGTGATGCCGCGCGATTTTGAATTTCCTCTGCAATCCGGAGGCCTCGACCAGACGCAGATCTGGTTGCCCATGAGCCTTACACCGGAAGAACTCTCTGACGGCCGAGCCGGTTTTTGGGGATTTCACATGGTCGGCCGCCTCCGGGATGGAGTCACCCTAACGCAGGCGGCGCAGGATGTCGACCGTGTCGCGCAACAGATCATGCGTAATTTTCCCGTTGGGATGTCTGCAATCCACATTCGCGGCGATGCCACGCCGCTGCGAGAATACATCGTTGCCAATGTGCGTCCTTTGCTGCGCACCTTGTTCTTCGCGGTATCCATCGTCTTGCTGATAGCGTGCGCCAATGCAGCCGGTCTGCTGCTGGTTGGAGCCATCCGGCGGCGCCGCGAATATGCCGTTCGATTGGCTCTTGGGGCTCGATCCAGCGGCATTATTCGCGAATCTGTGTTGGAAGGCCTGCTGCTCAGCGTGAGTGGTGGGCTGCTGGGGCTGGCATTTGCCACCATCGCAATCCGGACCGCCCCACACTTGCTACCGCAGTCGATCCCGCGGACCGAATCTATCTCCATAGATGCCTTCGTGACCATCTTCGCCCTCGTTCTCGCGCTGGCAAGCGGCATCCTCTGCAGCCTCGCGCCCGCTTTCGCTGCCTTGCGCACGAATCTGACACAAAACCTCAAAGAGGGCGTCCAGACCAGCACAGGCGGCATGAGCCATTCGTGGCTGCGCTCGACCCTGATTGTCGCAGAGGTTGCGATCGCTCTGGTGTTGCTCACCATATCAGGCGCCTTCCTGCGCAGCTTTCAGAAAATGCGCGCCGTTGACCCGGGCTTCCGTCCAGACCACGTCCTCGTTGCCCGATATCGGCTGCCCTTGAACGAATACTCGAGCGATGCTGCTATCGAGTCCTTCAATCATGCAGTCGTCTCTCGGCTCTTGAATAAGCCAGGAATTGTCGCTGCCGCCATCAGTAATGTCCTTCCCTCATCCGGCTTTTCACCGGAAGCGGCATACACCATCGAGGATGAGCCAGTAGACAAATGGAAGTTGAAATTCGGCGGTTTTGCGATTACCGACGGCGACTATTTTCGAGCGATGGGGATGCCACTGCTCGCTGGCCGCACCTTTACGGCGGACGACCGAGCCAGCTCATCGCTGGTGGTGATCGTCAATGAATCTATGGCCATGCATTCTTGGCCTGGTCAGCGGGCCGTCGGCAAGCGCATGCATGTTGGTGGTCCAAAAAAGGAGCTGCCATGGGCCACCGTCGTGGGTGTTGTAGCCGACACTAAGCTCGGCTCTCGCGATGAGCCTAGCCTTGAGCAGTGGTATTCACCCGCAGAGCAGCCCGCCATTCTTTCCGGCTCTACCTCCGCAGAGGGAGTCACAGAACCCACGAGCGGATACATTGTTTTCCGTTCGGCGCTGCCTCCCGAAAAGATGACGGAAACCTTGCGCGCTGCCGTCGCCGAGATTGATCCGCGGCTCGCCCTTCGGCAAGTACAGCCCATGAATGACGTGATCTCGAACATAGAGTCGCCGCGCCGTTTCAACACCGGCCTCATCACTGCCTTCGCCTTGGGCGCTCTCCTGCTCGCCATTACTGGGATATATGCAGTGGTTTCCTTCTCCGTTTCGCTGCGCACCCATGAAATTGCGGTCCGCATGGCACTAGGCGCCCAGCGCACTGCCATCGCACGACTCGTCCTCATTTCGGGCGCAAAACTAGCGCTTCTGGGATGTGGCCTAGGTTTGGTAGGTTCGCTGACTGCATCACGACTTGTCAGATCTTTCCTGTTCGAGGTCAGCGCGACCGATCCGCTGATCTACATCGCTGGTGTGCTGGTGATGCTGCTTATGGCGCTCCTCGCCTCGGCCCTTCCAGCAACCCGTGCCGCTTCCGTGGAACCAATCGACGCGCTGCGCTCGATTTAGAGACCCTGCGTACGGATTCCGTCTCCGTGGAGAACAGAGCCCGCGTTGTTTTGAAACATCGCCATCACTCACAAGCCAGGATCACCCGCTCTCTTCGCGAGGAATCGGCATCCGGCAACGATTGGGCCAGAGCTGTTCCCACTCCTCTATCCGCCTCCGCCTGACTTCTGTTATGTTGAAAGCTTACTTTGAGGAGTGCGATTCCCCATGTCAATTCAACAGCAGCCCAATATCCGCCTGGTTAATGCCCCCGATTTCCGCGATGGCTACGCCAATTCCGTACAAGTCCGTGTGAGCGTGTGGGACTTTCTGCTGGTATTCGGCCGCTTGCAGCCGGTAACCGCGCAGGAAGTGGAAGTACAGAATTTCCAGGGAATTTATCTCAGTCCGCAACAGGCCAAGGCGTTGCTTACCATCCTGGAGCAGAACGTGCGTCAGTATGAAAGCACATTCGGCGAAATCAAACTCGATCCCGGAATGACGGCCCAGCAGCAGGGGCAGATCAACTAGCAGCAGATGGTTTAGAAATTCTTCATCACGCTCAAACGGAGCCAGAGAGAATTGATCAGCTCGAATTCCAGCCGGCTGCCGCGATTGTCGTTCTGGCACATCTTATTCGTTATTTTTATCGTCATCGTCTTGTTGCATGCGCCGCTGCTCCGCCTTCCTTTCTTCTGGGACGAAGCCGGTTTTTACGTCCCGGCCGCGTATGATCTGGCCCATTTTCATACTCTGATTCCCAAGACCACCATGGACACAGGGCATCCTCCGCTTTCCGCGGCCTATCTCGGTCTGTGGTTCACCATTGGCGGATGGACACCTGTTGTCGGACGCATTGCCATGCTTCTTCTCGCCGCCTTTGCGCTCGCCAATATTTTCTTATTGGCGAAAAAGCTAACCCGCACAGGCGTCGCAATGGCAACCACGATCGCCACGGCAGTCTATCCGATTTTCTTTGCACAAAGTTCTCTGGCCCACGCGGATCTCGCCGCAGCAGCGTTTACGCTCTGGGGCATCCGGCTCTACGTAGAACGCCGCATTTGGCCCAGCCAGATCGCATTCTGCCTGGCGGTTCTCAGCAAAGAAACCGCCATTATTACGCCGATGGCACTCGCTCTCTGGGAACTGCTCCAGCCGCGCGACGAAATGGGCCGCAATCGCTTCACCCGCGCCGCGACCGCTCTGGTACCGGCGGCGCCGTTGCTGGCATGGCTCTTCTACCACCATCACGTCACCGGCAGGTTCTTCGGCAACGCTGACTTCTACCAGTACAACGTAACGCACGCGATCAACCCGCTACGCTTCCTGCTGGCGCTCGTACTGAGACTCTGGCATCTGTTCGGCATCATGAACATGCTGGCGCTCACAGCCGCGACGGCGGCTGCAATGTTCTTTCCGCCGGTCAAAGATGACGCCGGGGAGCGTCCGCGTATCCCCATTCCCGTGCAGCTTCAGTTTGCGCTCATCATGCTGGCACACGTTGTTGCTTTTTCGCTGCTGGGCGGCGCTTTGCTCACTCGCTATCTCTTACCTGCATATCCACTGGTGATCATGATCGGGATGTCAACACTGCACCGGCGCATCGCGCGCTGGGAATGGCCGGCGGCATTGATGGTAATGGTGTTTGTTCTGGGGCTGTTCTTCGATCCACCTTACAGGTTCGCGCCGGAAGACAATCTAACTTATAAAAACTTCGTCGACCTTCACTATCGCGCCGCGCAATTTCTGCAACAACATGAGCAGAACAACACTGTGCTTTCCGCGTGGCCGGCCACCGACGAACTCACCAGACCCTATTTGGGATACGTACGGAAACCTTTTCAAGTATTGCCCATCCGCGACTTCACCGTCGAGGAGCTAGTCAAGGCTAGGCAGATGCGGTCTCAATATCAGGTGGCGTATTTATTCTCAACCAAATATGAAGCTGCGCCGCTGCTCCGCTCTAGCACCTGGGAAAAGCTCACCCGGCGCTTCTTTGACGATCACCGCGACGTCTCTCCTGAACTGGCAGCGGAGTTTTTGCACGGCAACATTGTCTTTCTGGTGCGTAGCAAAGCGGAGTGGGTGGCGATTCTGGAAATGGAACAGCCATCCTCAGTTGCCGATAGCGGAGGTGCCATTTCTTTGCGTCCAGCTCTAGCGTCGCGATGAATCGTTCCAGGTCAGGAAGAAACACAGGCTGATTCACTGCTTGTGCTTATTGGTTTCGAGGCAGCATCCGGAAGTCAGGCTGCCTTTAGCAGACACAGTTAAAAGAGTACCCTCGCCAATACCGAATGAATTCTGAAGTTGTACCAAAAATAGCCAAATACCAACGCCGTCCACCCAACTGCTCTGGCCCAAAGTTGCCGTTTCATGGCCCACACCTCTCCCTGGTTCTAGCCGTTCGCCTCAGCTCCTAAACGTGCATGGGCAATTGGCTGTTTCTCGCTGGGGGAGAGAACACGCATATTTTTCCAGTCGTAAGCGAACTCGGTACCGCAATCAAGACACACCACATAGGTTCCCGTATGAGTAGCGGCTTCACAGCGGCGCTGTCCCCGTTTGCTGGTTTGGGGGAAACTGATGCGTTTATGCCAGCATCCGAACAAAGCGTCAAAGATCTTCACAATCCCCTCCCGGCTGCTTTCGATTTTTATAAGGGCTCTTCAACCGCCCTTTTAAGCAACCTTCGGCACGTCCCTGGGCTGTTACAAGGTAATCAGGCCGCCGGGCCCGGTTACCTTCGTTACTAGTGAATAGTGGTCAGTGACTCTGTTTCGTTTCACTGGATTTTTTCTGGCTTTATGACACAAAATGTCACAGTTTCTATTCCAGTGTCTTGCTTTCAATACGTTGAACGCAGGAATTCTGGATTTGTTGCATTAAGATTCGTAATTACTTCTGGACATTTTGGCCATTCCTCGGACGATTGTGTTTCCGCTATGTCGACGATTGTGTTTCCGCTATGTCGATGGTTCGCACCCTTTTTTATGAAAGCCCTCTAACCCAAAGCGAAATCAGGCACGCAGCCCTCGCGCGCAGCCGACACCAAATACGGTACTCTGTCATTCATGGCAGCACAGAATATGGACTCGCAAATCCCGGCTCAAAGCCCCGAGGCGACCCCAATACCCAAACCCTGGATATGGTCTATCGGCATATACGGTGGCGCCTCACCACTGCGCTTGGCACCCGCGCCTGGCATCGTCAACCCGGTGATTTCGGCGCGCGATGTAACTGACGTCCCCGCGGAGTTTGTCGCTGACCCGTTCATGCTGAGAGTCGACGGTTTGTGGCACATGTTCTTTGAGGTCATGAATAAAGAGTCCGGCAAAGGCGATATCGGGTTGGCAACCAGCCATGACGGAATGAACTGGCAGTATCGCAAGATCGTTTTGCAGGAACCCTTTCATCTTTCTTATCCGTATGTCTTCCAATGGCGTGACGACTTCTACATGATTCCGGAAACGCTTGGCGCAAACGCAGTCCGGCTTTATCGCGCCGCCTCTTTTCCCTACGAATGGACCTGCGTGAAGGATCTCTTTACCGGAACGCATGCTGACCCTTCGATCTTCTTCTTCAACAGCAAATGGTGGCTCTTTACCTGCCCTGCCCCCGCTCGGCACGACACGCTCTGTCTCTATTCCGCGGCCGATCCCGCTTCAACCTGGAGCGAGCATCCCTTGAGCCCGCTGATTACAGGCAATCAGCGCAAGGCGCGGCCGGGTGGAAGAGTGCTGGTTCATGGCGAAAAGCTGGTTAGGTTTACCCAGGATTGTTACCCGATCTACGGCAAGCAAGTGCGCGCTTTTGAAATTACCGAGCTGTCTTCCACCACATATAAAGAGCATGAAGCAGCGGAGTCTCCGGTGCTGTCTCCTGATGGCAGCCGCTGGAACGCCTCCGGTATGCACCACGTCGATGCGCATCAGTTGGGTGAAGAAAGCTGGCTGGCCTGCGTCGATGGCCTGGTGGATTTTTAAAAAGGTTCTAATTTTTGAAGAGCTTCTGCGGACGGCCCTGGTGACCCTGGCAGGAGTCGAACCTGCGACCTGCGGTTTAGGAAACCGTCGCTCTATCCATCTGAGCTACAGGGCCACATCTAAAGTTTACAACACGTTGGTCCAGGCGCTTTCCTGTAGTCCGTCCACATCAATACCGAAACAGGCCTCGTCTCTTCCCTTCCCTCCATCCCTCACCCAAAAACCGGCACTACAACTCCACAACGAAAATTGAAACGCTTTCCGGAATTTTGTCACTAAATAGTGGGTGTGTGTTATAGTGCGCCCAATCGCAGATTCCAACGATTAAATCCCACCGAAGAATGGAGAACGTTTGATGAAATTGCTCTCTAAGTTTGCCTGCATGATTTGCCTGTTCGGTCTGTTAGCTACTTGTGAACCGTGGGCCTCAGCACAGCAAACGCCGCCAGCGCAGTCAGGTTCGGCAACCACAGGAGCGCCCGCCCCGGCTTCCGACGCAGCGTCGAAACCGGCCAATGATGCAGCCCCGCCCGCCACGAATGACACCACTTCGAAGCCAGCCAACGTCGCCGCCCCGAAACCGGCCAATGACACGACCTTCCGCGGAGTGAAAGTAACTGACGCTAAAGGGAAACAGACGGACGCCCAACTGATCTTCAGCGACAGCAACAGCAAGATGGTGGTTCGTGTCGCCGATCGCGACTTCGTCTCCGTTCCTTATGACCGGCTGGATAAGTTCTCCTACGAGTACACCAAGAAGCACCGCGTGACCCAGGGCGCCATTGTGATGGTCGCCTCATTGGGAGCAGGCGCCATCGTGATGCTGACGAAATCCAAGAGCCACTGGCTCTAAGTGGATTTTCACG
>JBARMK010000047.1:0-19039 GCA_049802395.1 Candidatus Angelobacter sp. | reverse complement strand
TCAGTCAGCGTCCGGTTATCAAGGTAATAAGAGGCCAGAACCAGTTGGTCTTCGCCCCCAAGCTGTCCCAGGGCCTCGTCCAAAGCGGCTCCCAGCCGGCCATCCAGCGGCCCCGCCGGGCATGGTTCCGCTGCGGAGAACTGTACCCCGTCTTCGGCCTGCTCTTCAAGACTTACCAGACGCTTGGTCTTGCGGTAACGATTCACAAATTCCTGCGCCAGAACGGTACGCAACCAGCCTTCCAGAGATCCACGGCCCATATAAAAATTCAGCCGGGAGACCCGGCGTCCATCGCGTTCAGAGGTGCCATAGAGATCGGCGTAGAGAGAGTCGGCCAGGTCCCGGCCGCTTGAATCTTCCTTGGTGATGCCGCGGGCAATGTCATAAAGCTTTTCCCGAAATCGGGTGAGGAAAGCCTGCCATGCGGCTTCATGGCCAGCGGCGCAGGCGCGGGCCAAGGCCAGCTCTTCCAGCTTCAAGTCGCGCCAGAACTCCAGCTTTTGCCGGGGCGCCGCTCCCGGATGGTACTTGTCCGCAACCTGCTCCAATACAACTTCGAACGCTTGCAGAGTCAGGCCGTAGCGCTCTCCTCCGCTCTTCTCAAACAGAGCGCGGACGGAAACCACCGCTGCTTCAACCGGCCTGGGCCCAGAACTCATGGTTCGGATAGTATCAATTTTAACCGCAAGAATACTGCCATTTTACATTCTTATAGTGAAAACAAGGGGCTGGGTTGGGAAAAGGGAGTGGTATATGAAGCAGTCTTTTCTGGCCATCTTGGTGATTCTGTTGGGTGGATCGATATTCCTGAGTACGGCCAATGCCGGAGATACCGGCAGCTTGCCATCCGCGGTCAATGATTACAAGATCTTAACGCCCATTACTCATGGCGATTTGACCATCTTTCCCGTGGTCTCCAGCAGAGTCCACGATACCAGTGATTTCATCACGCTCGACGAAGGCATTCGCTCCGGCGAGGTCGTAGTCACCGAAGTGGGAAATCTGCATTCCACAATGCGGCGACGTCCGTACGTCCAGCGTCCTTACGGTGGCGGAGCTGAGGTGAACCGGCTGGTGCTGGTGAATAACTCCAAACACCCGCTGATCCTGCTGGCAGGAGAAGTTGTCACCGGCGGCAAGCAGGACCGCGTAGTTGGCAAAGACCGCATCGTTCCCTCTGAAAGTGATCCGGTCGATCTCTCCGTCTTCTGCGTTGAGCACGGCCGTTGGACGGAAACTTCAGCAAAGTTCGATACTCATGCATCCGTAATGCTGCAGCCGAGCGTACGTATGAAAGCGATGGCTGACCAGGACCAGCAAAAAGTCTGGGACGAGGTTGGCCGCAGCCGCGAACAGATGGCAGCCAGCATTGCGGCAGCGCCAACAGTAGGAAGCGGCACAGGCTCCGGAAGCGCCAATGGCGTGGGTGGTGGTGGTGGAGCTGGAGCGTATACATACTCCATACGCGAGTTGAACGGCACGACCTCGTATGCCAAGGCCCGCGAGAACATAGCGGTGCAGGCGCAACTAGGCTCCATTGTCGAACCGATGCAGAAATCGTATGAGAGCGTGATCAAGCAGTTGCGGAACCAAAACGCCATTGGCGTCGTAGTAGCAGTGAAGGGTCACATTGTGTGGGCAGACTTGTTTGCCAGCAGCGCGCTCCTGAACAAATACTGGCCCAAATTGCTGGATTCCTATGCCACTGAAGCCATGACAGCGGGCGGCTCTCGTGCGGAAGTCGGCATCACACAGGCACAGGCCTTTCTGGATAACTGGCAGGCCCGGCATGAAATTGTGGATAGCGAACCCGGCCTGTATCGCCAGCGCGAGTTGGTGGGAAATAATTTCAAGGCTTTTGAGTTAACGTCTTTACTGGCGAAGGCGGCGTTTGACGTCCACTTGAGCAAAATGGCCAATTGACGGTTTTTGTTAGGTGACGATAATTTGCGTAAGGAAACGTCAAGAATGAGTGTTCAGGCCGAGAGCGATTGATGGGCCTGAATTACTTTCGTCGCGTTACTAATGATTTAGCGGCACGTAAATATTCCTGCAACAAAGACGATATATTGCGTGTCTAATATAGCAAGGAAGGTATAAGGGTCGGAGGTGACCTATGGGAGAGAAATTCTCAGTTGCTGAAGTGGCGGCGCTAAGGAATGAGCTCCTGCAGGGCGGGCTTGATTCATTCCAGACAGCGGAACTTTTAAAGATGTTTCTCGCCGGACGCGGATACGGCGTTTCTCCTGAATCAGCGCTTGATGCTGCGGGCCGGATTGAGAGCACAAACTGCAATGTTGAATCCTTGCACAAAGAACTTGAGACATTGGCTTTAGTGATGTAACCGCATTGCTAATACACAAAGAGCCTGGCAAACCAGCCCGGCTCTTTCATTTGGACCGGAGACCAGGGCCGCGGATGGAAATCAGCTTCGCCCTTCACGCTTCTGGGCCACGCAAAGACCCCGCGGCGTCGACAAGAGAACTACAGACAACAATCCCTCCGCCTCAAGACGCAGTGCCGCCTCGCGAACAGTCTTGAAATGGGAGCTGGCATCATGAATTAGCACCAGGCCGCGCCGTTTGATTTGCGGCAGCAAACGCCGCACTTCCTGCTCGCGAATGTTGACGTCACTATCGCAATACAGAAGGTCGATCTCGCCCGCGATCGAGGTCTCCAGACTCGACGCATTACGATGTTCAATCCAGCGGGCCAGGCCTGAAGCTTCAATCTGCTGTCTGCCTTTCTCGAATACCGCGGGATCGTGCTCGATGGTTATGATTTTGCCAAAGCCGTTCGCTTGTAACGCGCGGGCCATTCGAATGGCGCTATGCCCAATAAAAGTTCCGGTCTCCACGATCAGCTCAGGCTTCACCGCCTTGATGAGCGATTCGAGAAAATCCAGCACTTCCATCTCTGCGCTTTGCGGATCGAGCATTTGCCAGCGCTCAGGATGGGCGCACTCCGGGGTAGGCGGAATCCATTCCGGCTGGAGAAATTCTCCCTGGCTGGCAATGCGCTCGAGAACGCGGTGTTCCTCATGCCCTTTGACAAAAGGTGGGACTACCGCCGCAATGAGACCAACCCCGATCGCAATAGGCAACAAAGAGACGACGAGGCTGACTGTTGCTGTTCCCGCTATCAACGTCAGCGGAATAAAGCGTTGCACCACAAATATCATCAAAGCCGCATAGCTGCCGCAGAGGACCATGAATTCCGCAAAGACCAGGCCTGCGGGCCGTTGCAGTTGCACCTGTCGGCGCCCTTCGCGCAAAAGGAAGCTGCCTCCCGCGATGCAAATGACCAGGGAAATCGTTAGCGGTGAGAGCAATGGAATGGCCCGTTGGGAAATCACTGTTGGCGCCAGCGCCACAACCAATGCCGCAAAAAATCCTGCCGTCGCTGCCAGTGCAGCCACGTCAAGAATAGAGAACGCGTTCCATCCAGCCAGGCGCAGGACTGAGAGCCTTCGCCGCCCGACATCGACAAACAAGCCAGCCGCCGCCCCAATCAGCATGGCGAGCGCTATAAGACATGTATTCATGAATGAACGGTAGAGATAAATTCCATGTGCGGATGGAGATACTATATCAACTTGAACGGAAAAATTTTTGAGAACTTCTTGCCCCTATAACCGAATGGATTCCCAAGACCACTTATTCATAATGCAGCGCTTCAACCGGGTCAAGCTGCGCCGCGCGCGTCGCCGGCACAGTGCCAAAGATCACTCCCACCAAGACCGCAACCATGATGGCAATAATCGCAGAGAGCCCCGAGATGGGAATGCGGTATTCGGTCATGAAGCGCACTGAAAACGGCAGTGCCAGGCCAAGGATAGTGCCGATAATCCCTCCGGCCAGCGAGATGAGCACGGCTTCCGTGAGGAATTGCAATCTGATTTCACGGCTGGTTGCGCCGATTGCCTTCCGAATACCGATCTCGCGAATGCGCGTGCGCACGTTTGCCAGCATGATATTCATAATGCCGACGCCGCTCACGATCAGCACCAGCAGAGAAATCCCCAGCAGCATCAATGTCAACCCATTGGCTGCCCGTGCGGCCACCTGAAGCAACTGCGTGAGATTTTCCACCCGATACACAGACGCGGCACGATGGCGCGATTGCAATACCTGTTGGATCATCTCTGTCGCGCGCGGTACATCACCGGCATCTGAAACGGAAAAGAAAACCTGCTTTACGGCGTCGCTGCCGATGAAATACCGGCTCACGCTATAGGGGATAAGAATGGTGTCGCCGGCAATTTCGGACTGCCCAAATGTCTCCACCCGTTCTCGGAACGTCCCAATCACGACGAAAGGAAGCCCGTTGATCTTAATGTTCTGCCCCACTGCGGCGCCTTGCCCGCGATAGACCCTCTGCGCGAATTGCTGTGTCACCAGGGCAACATGGGCGCGCGCCATGGCGTCCTCTTCATCAAAAAAACGTCCCGCAAGGATCTCCAGGTTGCGCACGGTGGAATACTGCGGCGAAACGCCCAGCACCAGGATGTCGCGCTCTTTGCCCTCGCCTACGCTGATTCGGTCGTGGATTTCCGTCATGGGCGAGGCCGCCTGAATTCCCGGGACCTCCTGCTGCACCGCGCGCATGTCTTCCACTGTCAGATCGTCCTTGATGCTGGTGCTCACGGAAAAATTGCTGCCGCCCTCGTAGTAAGCCCAGATCAAATTAGCGCCGATGCCCTGAATCTGGTTCATCACGTACTGCTTGCCCGTGAGGCCAATTGTTACCACCACAATCAATGAGGCAGTTCCAATCACCATGCCAAGGGCCGTCAAGGCAAAACGTACTTTGCTGATGCGAAACGAATCAACCGCAATGCTCACGATCTCGCTGAACAGCATCGTATTGCGCGCGGTTTCTACCAGAGGACGGCCGACCATCTATTTATTGTACGGGTTTTTGAGAGTTGGGCGTTTGTTACCGAAGTTGGCTCTCCTCAATACCGAACAATAGTCTCGAACGACGCCGCCAGCATTATTCTGCAGCTAAAAGCCAAAGGCGGTAACCTTGTCGGTTTCCGCCGTGGCTGGAAGCTAGCCGCTAGTTGCCAGTAGCTTGTTTTACTCTGCTTTCTGGTCCTGCTGCGGCGTGCTGATCGCAATCGTCTGGCCCACGTCGCCCACTTTGAAGCGGGCAAAGCGCCGTACTGAGATATTCTCGCCCAGCTTGCCAACCTTGCTGGCAATCAACTGATGGATGGAAATGCCCGGCTCCTTCACAAAGGGCTGCTCCAGCAGGCAGACCTCTTCATAGAACTTTGCCATCTTGCCTTCCACGATCTTCTCCACCACGTTGGCCGGCTTGCCGGTTGAGGCTGCCTGTGCGCGGTAGATCTCCTTCTCTTTTTCGAAGGCCTCAGGCGTGACATCCTCCTTGCGGACAAACTTGGGGTCTGCCGCCGCGATATGCATCGCGATGTCCTTGATCAGGTCCTTGAAATCGTCCGTGCGCGCCACGAAATCGCTCTCGCAGTTGATTTCCACCAGCACGCCGATCTTTCCTCCGGCGTGAATGTAGCTCGCTACCGAGCCTTCACTGGTCACGCGCGCCGCCTTCTTGGCTGCCGTGGCAATTCCTTTTTTGCGCAGCCATGTGAGGGCCTCTTCCACATCGCCTTTTGAATTCAAGAGTGCGTTCTTGCAATCCATCATAGGTGCGCCGCTGCGTTCACGGAGTTCTTTTACCTGGGCCGCTGAAATATTGGTCGTCTCTGTACTCATCTCTATTTCCTTCACTTAAAACTTGGTTCTACAACATTTGACCCGCGTGGCTCTTCGCCTGACGCGGGCCAGGATATCTTTCAATTGATGACCGCCGGCACCCGGTTCTCTCGTGTGGCACAGTCGCCCTCGGCTGTGCGGTTTGGAGCGCAGCGACCTCTTTCTTTCATCACCAAGGGCAGAGGCCTTGTCCGCCGAGGGGGCTGCAGCTGCAAGCGCTGACTCAACCAAACATCAAAACTCTTAAGCGGTTTGGAGCGCAGCGACAAAAATATTAATGCGTTTTCGCCACGTCCATCGCAGGGACTTCCGGCGTCGCGACTTCTGACTCCGGTGCTTTGCGCACCTTGCCGCCCAGAACTTCTTCCATATTGAGCTGTTCTTCCTCAGCCAGGTCAGCGGAGGTCGGCACAGACTGCACTGCGGCCGCTGAAGCCGCGCGGGCTTCATTCGCTGCGGCAGCGCCGGCCATTTCCGCGCCCTGCTTGTCGGTGGCGGCCTGTACGCCTTCCGCAATCGAGTCGGCAACTTTCGATGCAAACAACCGGATCGCGCGCAGCGCGTCGTCATTGCCTGGGATCACCCAATCAACTTCCGTGGGATCGCAATTCGTATCTACCACTGCGACCACCGGAATGCCCAGCTTGCGGGCTTCTTTCACCGCAATGGCTTCCTTGTTGGAGTCGATCACAAAAACAATATCGGGCAAGCGGTTCATTGATTTGATGCCGGCCAGGTTGGCCTGCAGGTGCTTGCGCTCGCGTTCCAGTTTGATGACTTCTTTTTTCGGCAGCAGCTCGTAGCGGCCATCGGTGGCCATCTCGTCGAGCTCTTTCAACCGTTTCACCGATTTCTGTACTGTAACCCAGTTGGTCAGCAATCCGCCCAGCCAGCGGTTGTTCACGTAGAACATTCCACAGCGTCCGGCTTCTTCGGCGATTGCGTCCTGGGCCTGTCGTTTGGTGCCGACAAACAGGACAGTCCTGCCGTCCGCGGCTGCGTCCTGGACGAACTTGCTCGCGTCCTTGAACATCTTGAGCGTCTTCTGCAGATCGATGATGTAAATGCCGTTTCGCTCCCCAAAGATGTACTCTTTCATCTTGGGGTTCCAGCGCTTGGTCTGGTGGCCAAAGTGCACACCCGCCTCAAGCAGCTCTTTCATGGTGATGTTAGCCAAAATACCTCCTTATTGAATTGCATCCTCTGCGGGTCCCCATTTGCGCGCGTTCTTTGCGCGTGAATGGGCAAGGCACATCTTGCCCGCTCGGGATTTATTCCCTGCTCCGCTCCCGTTTGGTGCGGGAGGGAAGATTTTGGTCCCGGTGATCAACCGCTCAGCACCGCCTTCGGGACCCCATGGCGGGTGAGCAAAATTAAACTTGTACAAAAACAGAGGACGGCCATGCCGTCCTGCTGAAGAAATTATCGCTTGCTGAACTGGAAGCGCTTGCGTGCTCCCTTTTGTCCATATTTCTTGCGCTCTTTGCCACGGGCGTCGCGGGAAAGGAAGCCTTCTACTTTGAGCTTCTTGCGCAGTTCAATGTTGAACACCAGCAGCGCGCGGGCAATGCCCATTCTTAAAGCGCCGGCTTGGCCGTTGATTCCGCCCCCGGAAACGTTCGCGGTGATGTCGAAGGTGGAGCTCGTTTCGCTGGTCACCAGCGGCTGCTTCACTTCTACCCGCTGCGCGCCGGTCAGAAAGTATTTATCGAATTCGCGCCCGTTGACCACGAACTTGCCGTCTCCGGGACGCAGGAAAACCCGGGCCACGCTCGACTTGCGGCGTCCGGTGCCGTAATACTGAACTTGTTCAGCCATCTGTTCTTAATCGCTCCAAATAATCTTATGGACCGCAGCCGCCCTCGCCTGCGATTTCCGAACCTAAGTGGTGCCACAGCCCTCGGCTGCGCACAAACCAAAACTTGTGGACCGCAGCCGCCCTCGCCTGCGCTCGTGAATTCTTATGCCCGTTTGCGTCCGGCCAATTCCAGGGCCTGCGGCTTCTGTGCCTGGTGATCGTGCTTATCGCCGGTGTATACCTTCAGCTTCTTGCCCATGGCTTTGCCTAGCTTGCTTTTGGGCAGCATGCCCAGGATCGCTTCCTGCACCACCCGGTCTGGCCGCCGGTCAAACAGCTTGCGATACTGCTCTTCCCGCAATCCGCCGGGGAAGCCGGTGTAGTGCCGGTACATTTTCTGTTCAGTCTTCATGCCGGTCACGCGGATTTTCTCCGCGTTGATCACAATCACGTGATCGCCTACGTCGATAAACGGCGTGTACATGGGACTCTCTTTACCGGCCAGAATGCTGGCTACACGCGTGGCCAGCCGGCCCAGCGTCTGCCCCTGAGCATCCACCACAAACCACTTGCGCGCAATGTCCTGCCCGCCTGGAAAACGGGTTGCCATTTCCAAACTCCTGAGAATAAAAGCACTAAGAAAGACCGCTCGATGACGCCACTTACTTCCTGAAGGGAAGACACAAGGCGGGCCAACTGCAGAGCAGTGAAGGTTTAAGGATACCCAACTTGGCCCAAATATGTCAACGCCAGCACCCCGGAAAGCAACTCGGGCATTCGGCCAGCAGCCTTTATTGTAAACGATCATGTGGCACAGGCACTCTTGCTCGTCTCCGATCTCGGCTTTCCTCCTCGTCTCCGCGCGCCTCCGTCGTGAAAATCTGGTTTGCTTTCCTGATCCGCGCTCATCCGCGCTCATCCGCGTTTATCAGCGGTAAGGTTTTGCTTTTCCCGATTCCGGCGATTGCGCGCGATGTCGGCGATCCCGGCGATTTGCTGCCCCACCCCGTCATTTCTTCATCTTTGTTGCAAACAAAGCACTTCATCTCAATCGACCCTTGGGCCTCCCTTGCGTCACGCTTGGGTGGCCTTTGGGTGGCCCTTGCGTGGCCCTTGGGCCACCCAATCCCAGACCCAATCCCCGGCTGAGAGCATCGGCAGAGGGGTCACACCCCTCCTGCCTATCCCAGATCATCCCAGGCACTCCCAGATTGGCGTGAGTTTGATGGGGTTTGGTTTAGCTGAGCGCTGACGGCTGAGTGCTGCCTGCTAGTTTTCAAAGATCGTCCAACAGTCACATCTCCGCGCTAGGAGGAAAATAATCAACTTTACCATTTGTTCGCCTAGCTGTCAATAAAATTCCTCTGGCATTCAAAAGAAATCCGGATATAACTGTGCCTCACCCACAATCGTGTGGGCACAGCCACTCCGGCTGTGCACGAGAAAGTGAGCCTGTCATGGGAGCCGGACCGAAAGTAGCAAACCAAGAAGATATAGCAATCATTCAGCAGGGGGCCAAAGCCTGGAACGAATGGCGCGGGAAGAACACAGAACGCGCTTCCCTCAACCTTTCCGGTGCCGTTCTCCATGGCCGCGATCTTACCGGCGCTGACCTGCGCGGGGTCGATCTTTCAAACGCCATTCTGCGCGGAGCCAAACTCGGCCAAGGCACTAAGCTGTGGAACGCCACCCTTTCCGGGGCCGATCTCTACCAAGCGCACCTTCGTGGCGCAGATTTGCAAGACGTCAACTTCTCCAACGCCGATCTCTTTCAATCCGATTTGCGCGAATCAAACTTGCAAGGCGCTGACCTGAGCACGGCCAAAGGCGGCCTGCTCTCGCGCCAACTCGCCGGTTCCGATCTTACCGGTGCCAAGCTGCCAGAGCCCCTGGCCAAGCTTTACACCGAGCTGAGTTCGGCAAAGGAAATCTCCGCCAACGCACAAAAACTCTTTTTGGCTCTACTCGCCGGCTGTCTCTACTCCTGGCTCACCATCGCCCAGACGACTGACGTCGAACTCATCACCAACCGCGCCACCACACCTCTGCCCATCATCCAGGCCGCGATTCCCATAGTCGGTTTCTATGTGGTCGCCCCGCTTATCTTGCTGTGTCTGTATTTTTATTTTCATTTTTATCTGCAAAAGCTCTGGGAAGAACTGGGATCTCTCCCGGCGGTCTTCACCGACGGCCGCGAGCTCCACAAACGCACCGACCCCTGGCTCTTGAACGACCTTGTCCGTTCTCATTTCGTAAAACTCAAAGATGGCCGCCCGTTTCTCTCTTATTTTCAGTCCTGGATCTCCGTGGTGCTCGCGTGGTGGCTGGTGCCAATCACTTTATTTGCGTTCTGGCTTCGCTACATCCGCCGACACGATCTGTTCTGGACCATGGTTCACGCATTGTTCTTAGCAGTGGCGATCTTCTGCGCCGTGCAACTGTTCACCATTGCTAATCGAACCCTTCGCGGAGAGGAAAGAACCGTTCTCCGCTGGAAAGACTTGCTGAAGTGCCGCAGCACGTATGTACGATGTTCACTCCTTGCATTGCTTAGTGGTTTTCTGATTGGTGTCTCATTAGCTGCAATCTTCGGGGAGGAATATCCATCGGCTGAACTCGTCAATCAGAACCGGGTCAACTCGCCACGAAGTTGGTTGCCGTGGGTGCTGCTCCATGTAGGCTATTCGCCATTCGCAAATCTGACAAATGCTGATGTCTCCGTGAAACCGACGAATTGGAGAGGGAAAAAAGACGAGGACTTTGATTTAGTCAAAGGAGCGGATCTGCGAGACAGCGACCTTCGTAATGCTCGGGCTCCTTTGGCGTTCTTCGCGAAGGCGGACTTGCGTTACTCGCGAATGGAAGGCGTTGATCTGATTGGTGCTAATCTTCGACAGGCAAATATGCGGCGCGCCAGTCTACGGCGCGCGTTCTTGATAGATGCGGATCTTACCAACGCTAATCTTTCTGACGTCGACTTTGAAGGGGCCAACCTCCAGGAAGCCGACCTAACAGGAACATATCTGACCGGAGCCAATCTGACAGGTGCAGAGCTTGAGTCCGCAAGGCTCAGATATGCCGACTTACGACACTTTTCTATTTCGCATGTAGTGGGGTTAAGCGCTGAAACCATTCGTCAATGTCAGGACTGGCAGCTCGCCTTCTACGATCCCGACATGCTCAAGCAACTCAGCCTTCCTCCTGACCACAACGAGAAACTCCAGAAACAAATGGAAGCTGAACTCAAGCGGGCCAAATCCGCCGCAATAACATCTGCAACACCAAAATGACATCCGGGTGCCCCATCCTTTGCCGCCCACGTCACATTAAATCCCCTGCAAAAATCAAAACGGCGGCAAAGGGTGGGATACATCTCCACAAAAAATCATTCAATTCGCGTAACTACCGCCCACGCGAGACAAGTGTCAGGGCATGACTTGAGCGCTCAGGACGGAGCAAGCTCTGCGAGCGATGGCCTGCGAAGTCGTGCCAAACATTCGCGACAGAAGTTTATTTCCTTACTGCCGTAGGCTTGCTCGCAGGCGCAGCCGAAGTGCCAAAAAAGATGGGTGCGTGTCCCGGGCCGCGCTCCCGGGACCAGCTTGGTCAAACTACTGAATATCAAACTACTGAATAGATGAGCAAAACGAATTGTTGTGGCTGGAAACACCCTGGCAGAACAGCCGGTCGTTCGTGTTGCTGATGGAGCTGCATTGTGACGCATCATGGAGCGCCATGCCGTTGCAGAGCGCGCGGGTGTCAGGATCGACTACCGTGCTGCAATTGGGTGCTGGATTCGCGCCTCCGCTGGAGACGCCGTAACAAAACGCCTGCATTTGTGGGTTGGTAATGTCACGGCAATTCGTCGGGAATTGCGGCTCTGCGGCAATGCCAAAGCACGAGAGTTGCAGGTTGCGGTCCGTCATGGAACTCGAGCAGAAGGACTGCGCGGTGCTGACGCCCTGTGAGGTGTTGGAAACCGCGCGGCACATTTGCCGGTCATTAACATCGCTTACGCTATCGCAATTAGAGGGGATCTGGCCGGCAATGCCGAAGCAGGTCAGGAATTCGTCGCGCGCATTGGTGAACTTGAACGGATTGCCGGTGGAGGAGATCGCGCATCCGCCGCCGCCGTCATTAAGCCAGTTCTGCTGAATCAGGAAATTCCTTCCGTTCAAAGTAACATTGGCCTGCGTACCGTTGGGGGCGGTGAAGGTGCTGCCCATGTTGAAGTTGCAGAGATCGCCGTTCTCTCCGCCCTGGGCTTGGTTGTGGTACCAGGCGTTTATGTCAGGATCTGTGACGGTCTCGCTTAGCTCATGCGCGATCACACTGGCCATGCCATCGGCGCCACGGTTGTCATTGGGCCCATTGGTCTGGTTCAGAGGTGAAATACAAGCACTGGGGCAGCGGTCAGGATTGCCCACGAACGCGTACTTGATGTCCACTCCCTGGGTGAAAAAATTGGAGAAGTGGGTGTGCCATCCGCAGAACGACGTGCAGAAGCCGCTGCTCTCATTTACGTCAGCCGAGGTAAGCACGAAGTAGATACCGTTGGCATCGCGAGGAAGCGCGCCGCCCAATATCGAATTTTGGACTATTCCCTGCACCGTACCATCGGAAATCGTGCTTCCGTTCGAGTAGTTATTGAAAGTCTGCCCGGACATAGTCACGCCGCTGCCAATATTCGAATTGCTGCCGTTTTCATACGTAGTGTTGATGCTGAAGTAAGGAGAGTTGTTCAGTCCGGTGATGAATGCCGGAAGAATCGTGGTGGCGGTATTGCCTGACCAGTTTCCGTACCAAATGAAATACACGTTGTGCGGGGTGATCATCAATGGCCCGCCGTGATACTCAATTCCATTGCCCGTGGCAGCGAAGCCGGTGGGCGCTGTTCCAGTAAATTGACTGGTTGGCATTACGACCGGAGCCTGACTCGCGGGCTTGTGATTTGCTAGGGCGGTCTGCGCTTGAGTAAAGGAACTACAAAGGACGACTAGACAAAGAAACAGATTTGAGCGGATTGCCGACTTGCGTGTGTTCGTGCACATCGTGTTCTCCCGTGGTCGCTGTGGATTGGTCAAGGAGAGCACTCTACAATGATATCCAACGGGCATAGGCACTTACGCTGCCGTTGTTACGATTCCGCAAATGGGACTGTCGCCTTTGAAGTCCGTGATCAGGTTTGGTCTTCCGATCACGATGACGGAGATCTGCCTCAGGCATTCTCGCCTGTACCCATGGCTGAAATTCTTGCGCCCAAACCCTCACGGCACCACCGAGACAGCCACCACATTCGAGTGCACCGGTCTCCCGTCCAACTGCTGGACTTCGATCGAATACTTCCCTGGCGCGCTCATCTGATACAGGTCATTCACGTTACAGTCGCGGGTCTGGGCTTCTCCAGGATGGATTGTGTAACTCAGAGGAGGTCTTTGCAGTCCAGCGTGTTGTGCCTTGAGCGCCAGCCCCAGCTTTGTGTCCGCAGCCGCGTTTCCGTTTTCATCATGGACGGCAACCATGCAGGTAAGGGGATCACCTTCAGGATAAGAGAAATTCAGCTCCTGCCTGGAGCTATTCTTCAGCCGCACATGGATATCGATTTTCTCGCCGGCCTTGACCACGTTTTTTGTCAGGCTGATGATTGCCGGAATTGGCGTGGCATTTATGGGTGAAGCTCTTGCCATCTGCGGTCTGGCAGAAACGAGCATCGGGACAGCGGTAGTGATGGCGGCCAGTTCCCAGGTCGGAGTGTCGGCTACCCCGCGGAGTTGCGGAATCAGGTTCCCTATTTCGCTGTTGAAATTTTTGTGCGCGTTTTTGCTGAGAAGAGCGGTGTTCACGTGCTCAAGAAAGGTCCACAGCAGAATGCCGGTTCTGGCATCCAGCACCCGAAGAGTGAGTTGAGGGTCCTCAAAGCCGGTGCAGGAAGTTTCCACGGAAAAGGAAATTTGGAGCACCAGGTCGGCGTCGGATTTGTCGGCAACCATCTTGTATCTTCCCCATTTGAGCAAGGCTGATGAAAGCGCATCGGAAATTTCAGCTTTGCCGCCGGTGTATCGATCTGCAACCGGGTCGTATGGAGATACATTCTGGATCAACACATTTTGCGCCATGCCGATCGATGGCGGTATCGGCGGCAGAGGCGCAGTGTTGCTCAACACCGGCGTTTTGCCGGGCGCTTCCCTGGCCTGCTCCTTAACGTCCGTCACTAACGCGGCCACGGCACGATCAAAGATTTTTTCCGGCCCAGCGAACAATCCGGCCGGCTTCACCTGCTCAACAAAACGTTTGCGGATCCCGAACGTCTTCGTGTCCATCATGACCAGCTCGATGCGGTAGTCATTGCGAGGGCAGAGCCAGAAGCCGCCGTCTTGTTTGCCCCCGAGGCATCCTGTGTCCCCAGCGTCCGGGACTACCCTCACGCATGTCTGCTGATTGCTGACACTGATTTCAAAAACCCAGTCCGCGCGCGCCGGGTTGGCCACAAGCTGATAGCGTCCCCAGGTCTTCATGCCGAAAAAGAATTCGTTGTAGGCGCGTTCGGCTGCCCCGCCTTCCACCACGTTGACGATGCTGGGGCCCACCCCAAAGTCGCCGCCGGCATTGGCGATGAAAGCCCTCTCCGGCGCCGCAGCGACCGGCTCTTGTGCGCTCGGCCACCGGGCTACCAACAATATGACCGTGGTGATGGCGACCTGGACGATCCGCCGCATTTCACTCCTCAGAGGGAACTGTATTCCATTCTTCCGCTGCCGGGCCGCTCCATCATCGAACATGCAAAAGACTTTTTGCAATCAAGATTGGCGAAGATTGGTAAAGAAAAATCTTGCCTTTGTATGAACGACGTTATGGCGGGGTGCCTCGTCCTTTGCCGCGTAGCATTGATCCTTGGTAAGAATCTCACACGGTGGCAGTCGTCAATAACGGGCTTTAACCTTACGATTCCAGCAGCTTTCCCGTTTTTCGCTTTCAGGAAACAGGAAAGAATCTTTAAGACGGCGAGGCCCATGGCGCAAGGAGTACGTTGTTTTTCGAAAGGATGTTACTTCAATGAAATTCATCTCAAAACGGATCCCGAAAAGATCGTCCTGCACGAGCCATTATCTTGCGCAACAATGGACTGTTCGCCTGTTCACGTTGCTTATAGCCGGGCTTTTTTCGCTTGCGGCGTCATCTGCGCAAGCACAGACATTCACTGTACTGCACGCCTTCTCTAATTCTACCGATGGCGAAGATCCTACGAGTCTGGTCATCGACGCCTCTGGCAATTTTTTTGGCACTACCGGATCGGGAGGCACTAACTTTGGGGGAACGCTGTGGAAGCAAACCTCAGGCGGAACGTTCAGCATCCTGCATGCCTTCTCCAATTCCACTGACGGCGAAGATCCCGGCAACTTACACATCGATGCCTCGGGTAATTTTTTTGGCACCACCGGCGCCGGCGGCGCTAACCTCGGAGGAACGTTGTGGAAGCTGACCTCCGGAGGCACATTCAGCATCCTGCATGCTTTCTCCAATTCCACTGATGGCGAAGATCCCACGAGCCTGGTCATCGACGCTTCAGGCAATTTTTTTGGCACCACCGGAGCCGGCGGCGCCCACTTAGGAGGAACTCTGTGGAAGCTGACCCCCGGAGGCACGTTCACCATCCTGCGTGCTTTCTCTAATTCAACCGACGGCGAAGTTCCCGGGGGGCTGCTGATCGATGCCTCCGGCAATTTTTTTGGCACCACTGGCGCGGGTGGCGCCAACTCAGGGGGAACGTTATGGAAGCTGACCCCGGGCGGTGTCTTTAGCGTTCTGCATGCCTTTTTGAATTCCACCGATGGCTCAGCTCCTCGCGGTTTGCACATGGATGCCTCCGGCAACTTCTTCGGCCTGGCCGGTGCGGGCGGGGCTAATTTCGGAGGAACGCTGTGGAAGCGAACTTCAGGCGGAACATTCAGCGTCCTGCACGCTTTTTTGAATGCCCCCGATGGCGAGGCCCCGAACAGCCTGGTCATCGATGCCTCGGGCAACTTCTTCGGCACCACCGGTACGGGCGGCGCCAACTTCGGAGGAACGCTGTGGAAGCAAACCTCCGGCGGAACATTCAGCATCTTGCATGCCTTTTTGAATTCCACTGATGGTGAAGACCCCGGCGGCTTGCACCTTAATTCCAGCGGCAGGTTCTTCGGCACAACCGGTGCAGGCGGGGCTAACTTCGGCGGAACACTTTGGAAGCAATGATGAAACCATCTTCATTACCTTCGCAGTTGTCCCATAAGCTGACATGGTGGGGAAAGACGTTTATTGGGTCGCAGCGGTGGAATGTTCGTATCTCTTCCTTCAATTTAATGGGGAGCTCCTTACGTCCATTCAGATAAGATAAACGCTATTGCTGCGCCCTTTCTATTTGCTGTGGCGCACCGTCATCTAAGTCCCGCCACGGACGTAATAATCTGTAGCCGGGGACGGAAGTCCCCGGTAATTAAAGAAAATAACTCTTTCCTTGCTGCCGTAGGCATGCGCGTAGCCGAAAGCCGGAGCGCAGAAATAAAATGCACTCGCCAGCAGCCCTGTTTAAACTATTCCTGCAATGACCTGTAAATCGCGTCTTCTCATTGTCCTCATCTTCCTCGCCCACATCGTCGCGCGGGCGGAAAACGTGAAAGACGAGATTAACGGCAAATACAAAAAGCACATCCTGCCTATGCGCGCCCCGTTTGCTCACGGTGATCAGCGCTTCGATTCCTCGGGCCAGCCCCTTAATCCGCCCCCGGCAGCGCCATGGCTGGTTTAGGGCGCGATTTACGTTGAAAAAATAAGCCTGACCTCTGACAGGTTGCGCTTGGAAGGTCCTCGTGTCGCACTCACGGGGCAAGAGAATAAAGGCAAGTCGGTCTTTGTTGCTTTGGGCAAATCAGTGCGGGTAGAGATCAGGCTTGATCGACCTCTCAACTCACTTGATGACGCGCAAGCCCTATTGGAACGAGTGTTCTTTTTTCAGGATGTGCGGGAGCACTCCAAGCCCGAGCTTCGCCGCTCCGATGACCCCACGGCAAACCAGCCGATTTATCACGTAAGTCCAGAAGATAAACTATTGCCGCCGCAAGCCACTTATACGCCCGAGCCGGCTTTTTCCGAAGAGGCACGCCGAGCGAGATTTCAGGGCACCGTGGTCCTGCGTATTGTCGTGGACAAGCTGGGAAATGTGGCCAGGGTCAGATTAGAGCATGCGCTGGGTCATGGTCTGGATGAAAACGCGATGGAAGGAGTAAAAATCTGGCGCTTCAGGCCGACAACCCGGAATGGCGAACCCGTCGCCGTGGAGATGCACGTTGAAGTGAGTTTCAATCTCTATTAGCCCAACATTCCGTAACCATCGCCGGTCAGCACGCCTTTCCTCTCGCTCTCTGTGTTCCTCCACGTCCCTGTGGTTAGATAGATAATGGATGATCCAACTTTCACAAGCCGGAAAACGTTTCGGCCCCAAGGTCCTCTTCCAGAATCTCGACTGGCTGGTCACGCCGCATGATCGCGTCGGCCTGGTCGGAGCCAACGGAACCGGCAAAACTACGCTGCTGAAAATCCTTGCCGGCAGCGATTCGCTCGATTACGGAACTCTCACCCGCCAGCGCGGCATACAGTGCGGCTACCTGCCCCAGGACGGCCTCTCGCTTTCCGGCCGCAGCGTTTTCGCCGAGTGTCTCTCCGTTTTCGATCATATTCACCAGATGCAGCGCGATCAGGAAGATCTGGCGCATCGTATGGGTGAGGTTGACCATTCCAGCCCTGAGTACGCGCAGATCGCTGAACGCTTTCACCGCATTCAGGCGGAAATCCAGGCCCGCGATGGCTATACCATCGAAGCTGAAGTCGGAACGGTGCTCCACGGTTTGGGCTTCAGCAAAGAAGACTGGGAGCGGCGGACCGAGGAATTCTCCGGCGGCTGGCAGATGCGCATCGCACTGGCCAAGCTGTTGCTGCAAAAACCCAACCTGTTGTTGCTGGATGAGCCCACCAACCACCTTGATCTGGAAACCCGCAATTGGCTGGAGCAGTATCTCGTCGACTACCCTCACGCCTACGTGCTGATCTCTCACGACCGCTACTTCCTTGACGTGACGGTGAAGAAGACGGCCGAAATCTGGAATAGGCAGGTCTTCTTTTACACCGGCAATTACGAGAAGTATCTGGCGCAGAAAGCCGAGCGCCGCGCGCAGCTTGAGGCCGCCTACCGCAACCAGAAAGAAAAGACTGATCAGCTTGAGGCCTTCATCAACCGATTTCGAGCCCAGGCCACCAAGGCCAAGCAGGTGCAGAGCCGCATCAAGGAGCTGGAGCGCATGGAGAAGATTGAGATTCCGCCGGATGAAAAAGCCATCCACTTCTCCTTCCCGCAGCCTCGGCCCAGCGGACGCGTGCTGGCGGAAGCCAAAGACCTGGCCAAAAGCTACGGCCCTAAGCAGGTCTTTTCCGGCGCGAACTTCGTGATCGAGCGCGGTGACCGTATCGCCCTGGTCGGCGTCAACGGAGCGGGCAAGTCCACTCTGATCAAATTGCTGGCCGGCCTGGAGCCGCCCACCGGCGGAGAGCTTCGCCCTGGCCATAACGCTGATGTCGACTATTTCGCCCAGGACCAATACAAAGCACTGGATCCGCAGGCCCGCATGCTCGACGATCTTTTCGCAGCCGCGCCCCGCTCTACTCAGACTGAACTGCGCAGCTTGCTCGGTTGCTTTCTCTTTTCTGAGGACGACGTTTTCAAAACCATCGGCGTGCTCTCCGGCGGAGAGCGCAATCGCTATGCACTGGCGCGTATGCTGCTGCATCCATCCAACTTCCTGCTGCTCGACGAGCCAACCAATCACCTCGACCTTCGCGCCAAAGACGTATTGCTCGACGCGCTGCAGAAATTTACCGGGACCGTGGTCTTTGTCTCTCACGATCGCTACTTCATTGACAAGCTTGCGACCCGCGTCTTTGAAATCGGTAATGGACGCGTCGAGGTCTTCCCCGGCAATTACGAAGACTATCTCTGGCGCAAAGAAGGAAAAGCCGATGCACTGGAGGGCTCTCTGGCTTCCGCCGCGCCTTCTCCTTCGGCTGCTGGCAAATCCGCAGACAATGATGATGGATTCCAGCCAGCCGGACCCGAGCTTCGGCAAAAACGTCTCAATCCCATCAAGCTGAAACAAATGAGAGAGCGGCTGCAGGAAGTGGAAGAAGAGATCGCGCGATTGGAAGCGGCGATTGCCACCGCAGAAACCGCTTTGCAAAATTTCGTAAGCGCTGAGGAAACCCAGCGTCAAACAGAGTTGCTGGAACGCTCAAAAGCCGAGATGGAGAATTCCATGAAAGAGTGGGAAGAACTGGGACAGATGCTGGAAGCGCAGGCCGACGCATGACCTTCTGCAAGTCCAACACGGTGCGGCCAGAGTTGCTGGATCGACGCCCGTCGCGCGCGAAGCAGGAACATTCCTCCGTATCAGGGCAAAAGATTTAACACTTATCA
>JBARMK010000046.1:0-4799 GCA_049802395.1 Candidatus Angelobacter sp. | reverse complement strand
GATCTACACAGAAGCGCTGCCCAAACAAATGCTTACTACGTTCCTTGTTGCGCCGCCGCCTCCTCCGCCTCCGCCACCTCCGGCCGCTGCAATTCAGCGAGTGGTGAAGCCAGTTGCGCGCCTAATTCATAATGGGCAGATGACCGCTCCAACCGTGATTCCGAAGAAAGTATCGATGATTAAGGAAGAAGAAATGCCGCCTGATATGGGCGCTGTGGGAGTCACCGGCGGCGTGCCGGGTGGGGTGCCTGGCGGGCAGGCTGGCGGAGTTCTGGGTGGAATCATTGGCGGCACGGGCGCAGGACTACCGCCTCCTCCGAAAGCGGCTCCGAAATCGATCCGCGTAGGCGGCAACGTGGCCCAGGCGAATCTTATTCGCCAAGTTACGCCCGTTTATCCGCCTATCGCAAAAACCGCGCATATTTCCGGAACCGTATTGCTTCATGCGATTATCGGAAAAGACGGTACAGTCCAGGACCTTCAATATGTTTCTGGTCCACCGTTACTGATGAAGAGTGCCATGGACGCCGTTCGCCAATGGCGGTATAAACCAACGTTGCTCAACGGCGAGCCGGTTGACGTGGATACCACAATTTCTGTTGTGTTTACTTTGGGCGGTTAAGAAGGGCGGTTCGGGCGTCCTTTTGGGGGTCTGGGCTGGTTTAAATTAATTCCGACCGGCAGAATACTGCTGCCGTGATCGTTTGGCACGAATGGAGGAGCAAACTCTATGCTTTCGAATTTACTCTTGGCGAGTGTAGTGATGTTGCAGCAGCAGGAGGTCGGCTGGGATTTGCTCACGATGTGGCACAACATGGGCTACCCGGCGAAAACGGTCGTCTTCATTCTTTTCGTTATGTCCGCATGGTCCGTGGGCATCATGATCGACCGGGCGCTGATGTATAGCGCAGCGCGGAAGCAGTCCCGCGTATTCGTACAGCAGGTGGCTGGCGCGCTGAAAGATAATAAACTCGACGAGGCAATTTCAATCGCCGAGCGCAATAAGAAGAGCCACATCGCCAAGGTAGTGGCGACGGGCCTCTCGGAATTTCAAGCGGCCTCCGCTCAAGTTGGCGACGAGGAAGTGATCGAAGCAGCCAAGCGCGGACTGGAGCGCTCGGTAGCTATCGTTCACGCTGAAATGAAGCGCGGCCTCTCCGGGCTCGCTACGATCGGCTCAACAGCTCCGTTCGTAGGGCTGTTCGGAACGGTCATGGGCATCATCAACGCGTTCAAAGGTATTTCGGCCTCCAAAGCGACTGGGCTATCGGCGGTCGCCGGCGGTATCGCGGAAGCCTTAGTTACCACCGCGCTCGGTCTATTGGTCGCCGTGCCGGCCGTGTGGACTTTCAACTATTTCACAAATAAAGTAGAAGCCTTCGACGTGGAAATGGACAACTCCTCGATGGAGTTGATCAACTACTTCATCACCCGCCGCGGCGGAAAGAAGTAACACATGGGATATAAACCCAAAGCACCGCCAGTGATGGCCGCGCCAAACGTAATTCCCATGGCCGACATCATGCTGGTCTTGTTGATTATTTTCATGGTCGTGACGCCGATGTTGCAGAAGGGTGTGTCGGTGGATATGGCCAAGGTAAATAACGCCCAAGACATGCAGGATGCGGACAAGGATGATGCCATCATCCTGGCAGTTACGCACGGTGGAAATCTGTATTTGGGAAGCACACAGGTCGTACTGAGCGAGGTCACGACCAAAGTGAAAGATCTATTGGCTAACCGCCTGGATAAGACCGTTTTCGTGCGTTCCGACCAGCGCGCGAAGTACGGCGACGTAGTGAAGGCGGTGGACGAAGTGAGATCCGCCGGCGTGGACAAAATCGGTTTGCTGACGGAGAAGAACCGGGGGAAGAACGGCGCTCCGGCAGCTCCAGCACCACCAGCCGCAGGGGCTGGATAGCGGCCGCCTGGATATCGTTAAGAATTAAAGGAGTCCTTCCATGGGAATGGCAGTTGGAGGAAATAAGGGTGCGATCTCGGAACCAAACATCGTTCCCCTGATTGATGTGCTGCTTGTCCTCATCATTATTTTTATGGTCATCACGCCGACTGTACCACAAGGGTTGGACACACTCGTTCCTCAACCATCCCCTCCTAACGCACCAGAGAATAAGGATGTCCTAGCGAAGACAATCGTCGTGCAGGTGTTGGCAAACGGGAAAGTGATGATCAACCAGGATGAAACTACCTGGGATGATTTGGGGCCTCGTTTAGACGAAGTTTTCAAGCTGCGTGCTGAGAAGGTGGCTTTCGTAAAAGGCGACGATGCTGTTGACTTCGGGCAAGTCGCCCGGGCGATTGACATCATGCGAGGCGCAGGCATCGATAGCGTCGGATTGATTACAGCAAAAGTCGAAGCAGGCCAATAACTAACGCACCGGGAAATGTGTACCAGCCTCGCCTTCTTGGGCGACCGGGGAATGGCCAGGGCGGCCTTCATCAAGGAGAGTACGGGATGCAGCGGAAGCCCCACACGTTTTTAATATTGGCGATTGTACTTGTGTCGGCCGGAGCCGGAACCGGATGCGATAAGCTTCGCGCGCGCGACAAGCTCAACAAAGGCGTGCAAGCCTACAAAGCGAACCAGACTGATCTTGCCATTGAAGATTTCAAGCAGGCTAAACAATTCGATCCTTCGCTGACGAATGCGCAGCTCTATTTGGCGACGGCGTATGCGAGCCAATACATTCCAGGTGCGCCATCCGACGATAATGTCCGCATGGGCAAGCAGGCCATGCAGGAATGGCAAGAGGTCCTGAACAGAGATCCAAACAATTTGAATGCCATTGATGGCATCGGCTCCATTCTTTACAACATGGCCAGCACGCCTTTCGATCCCAAAAAGATGGAGGAATCAAAGGGCTATCACGAGAAACATATTCAGATCAAGCCTACCGACCCTGAACCATATTATTGGATCGGCGTGATCGACTGGTCGATCGCGTTCCGCGGAAACAAGGACATGCGCGAGGAATTTAACAAGACCGCGAAGAAGACGATCAGTGACACCTCTCCGATGCCTACCGCGCTTGCTGCTCAGTTCAAGCAGAAATACGGATCCCTGGTAGAGGAGGGCATTGCGGACCTTCAAAAGGCCATGGAACTGCGTCCGGATTACGACGACGCCATGGCCTACCTGAATCTCCTTCTGCGTCAAAAGGCCGATATGGAGGCCACTCCGGATGCGCGCGACGCTGACATCAAGCAAGCAGATGACTTGGTAGACAAGGTCAAAGCCATCAAACAGAGGAAGATGGAGAATCCCCAGCCATCCTCTTAGGCCGTCCAAATCATTTTACGCCGGCGAGCCGAGTCAGACTCGCCGGTTTTTTTTTGCAACTGGTTGATCCGAGAATTGTTTATCAGCAGAAACCCTTACGTCTAAAGACCTCTCGCAAATCAGAGGCCAGCGTGGGACGTTAAACCAATGTCAACACCGCGAGTGCCGAATACTCGCGCTAGAGCCACCTAAGAGCTAGAATAGCGCTTACATGCAACCAGCCGGAAAACCCACCATCACACAAGCCGCAAGACGCGCTGTAGATCTGCGCTTTGTGGAATTGATGGATAAGCTGCGCCGTAACCGTCCCGGCGATGACCTGGAACTTCTGCGACGGGCCTATGATTTTGCGGCTGAACAGCACAAGACTCAGACGCGTCTTTCGGGCGAACCCTTTCTCTCTCATCCCTTAGAAGTAGCGCACATTCTGGCGGAGATGAAACTTGACGTGACGTCGCTGTGCGCCGCCCTTCTTCACGACGTGGTGGAAGACACCAAAATTCCACTGGATCAGATATCCAGCCATTTTGGACCCGACGTGGCGCAGCTGGTGGAGGGCGCCACGAAAATCAGCCGGCTCGATTTGCTCGCGCCGGAAGCTCGCCAGGCTGAGAACGTTCGCAAGATGCTTCTGGCCATGGTGAATGATGTGCGGGTGGTGGTGATAAAACTGGCCGACCGCTTGCACAACATGCGCACGCTGGAATACCTGGACACGGAAAGACAGCAACGCATAGCTCGGGAAACTTTAGACATTTACGCCCCAGTCGCCAACCGTCTAGGTATGGGGCTGATTCGTGGCGAGCTCGAAGACCTATCGTTTCGCTATTTGGAGCCGGAAGCTTATTTCGAGTTGCAGAAGAAGTTGGCGTCGAAACAGAAAGTCTTTGATAAATTCCTGCATGATGTTCAAAGTTCGATTCGCGACAAACTCGTTGAAAATGGGATCCCCGCCGAGGTTCAGGCCCGGGTGAAACGGTTTTACTCACTGCATCTGAAAATACAAAAGCAGCAGCGCACCTTGGATCAGGTTTTCGATCTGCTGGCTGTGAGAGTGATTACCGACACGGTAAAAAACTGCTATGCCGCTCTTGGCGTGATTCATCAGATATGGCCGCCCGTTCCCGGACGCTTCAAGGATTACATCGCCATGCCGCGGCCAAACTTGTATCAATCGCTGCATACCACGGTGATACACGGAGGCCAGCCTTTTGAAGTCCAGCTGCGAACGCAGGATATGCATCGCATCGCCGAGCAAGGCGTGGCGGCTCACTGGAAATATAAAGACGGCCGCGAGGTCTCGCAGTCTGATGACCGGCGGATCGTGTGGATGCGGCAATTGATCGAATGGGTGCAGGAAATGCAGGAGCCCAGCGAATTTCTGTCAACGCTGCGAGTGGATCTTTATCCAGAGGAGGTTTACACATTTTCGCCAAAAGGGCGCGTGGTGGTGCTTCCGCGCGGAGCGACTCCGATTGACTTTGCTTACGCGATCCAT
>JBARMK010000045.1:0-2795 GCA_049802395.1 Candidatus Angelobacter sp. | reverse complement strand
AACGGACATATCAACGCAGATCCAATGTTTCCAAATGTTTACAATCGGAAACCACGGTGCCGGCTCGAATCCAAACCACGGCTCGGCCTGCCACTGAGCGGCTGCATAATATAATTTCTACCATGATCGCGGAACAAAGTTGGGGCTAAGCTGGCCGAGTTTGTTCGGCTGCAACCAATAATACGGAGCATGCATGAAGATAGGAATCCTGGGAGCGGGAAACATCGGCGCAACGGCGGCGCGGCTGTTCATTTCCGCCGGACATGAGGTGGCGGTCAGCAACTCGCGTGGTCCGGAATCACTGAAGGAGTTCGTCCGGGAACTCGGCCCCAGGACGCACGCCATGACCATCGAAGAGGCTGCTCGATTCGGCGAAGTGGTGCTGCTGGCCGTTCCCTGGCGCACTCCGGAAGCATTGCCAAAACCTGAGCTATTGCGCGGCAAAATTGTGGTTGATGCCATGAATCCGTATCGCCCGGACGGCGGTTTCTACGATTTGGGCGGCTCAACGTCTTCTGAAGAGGTCCTAAAACGCATGCCTGGCGCGCGCCTGATCAAGGCCTTCAACACGATCTATTATGTGCATCTGGCAAGCAAAGGCCGCAAAGATCTCCCCGGCGACGAGCGCCACACGATTTATGTGGCCGGCGACGACGCCGAAGCCAAGAAAGTTGTCACGCGCATGATTGAGGAGATCGGCTTTGCCGCCGTCGATACAGGATCGTTGCGCGAAGGCGGCCGGCTGCAACAGCCCGACTCGCCAATTTATAACAAGACCTACAATGGCCGTGAAGCACGGGAGTTCCTGGCTAAACTGAACCAACCCCAATAGCCGAAAATCCACAGCCGGACGGCCTACGGTCATTCTGCGATCATCCTTGTGCGATCAAATGGACAAAAATCAAATTACAGAAATGCTCCAACCAAAAAAAACCCGAAAAGTCCCTGCAACGCGTCTTTTGCAGACGCTGTGCTGCATTTGCTCGCTCAGTGCGCTTTCAACAACTGCCCTTGTAGCGCATGGTCAAGGTAAAAACGGGTCGATCAGCGAAACGGTTGAAAATGCCTTGCAGCGCAGCCAGATCACGCGCCCAGGCAACAAGCCCTTCCATTTGCAGGCACACATCACAACCAGCGGGAACGCCCGGCCCGAGTACTCGGCTGACGTGGAAGAATACTGGATATCTTCGGAGAAATGGCTGCGCACCGTGAAATCCGCCGGCTTTTCCCAGACCCTGGTTTCCAATGGCGGCCAGCTCTCAGAAAAACTTACGGGCGATTATTACCCTTTCTGGCTGCATGATCTGGTAACTGCACTCTTTGATCCGTTGCCGATGGCGGAACAACTCAAGCGCATGCATGCGCAACTTGAAATTCCGGAAGATTCTACGAAATCAAACTCCTGCCTGAACATCCAGTCCAAAGTTGGGATTGCGCCAGTGCAAAACAATGTTGGGTATGGGTTTTGTTTTGGTGGCAAGCTGGGACTGCTACAGTCGGTGGTCACTCCCGGATATCGCGCTCAATTCGCTGACTATCAGCCATTCAAGGACAAATTGGTCGCGCGATCCGTCTCCGCCGAGTTCGCGCCGGGACTTACGATCACTGCAAGGATTGTTCAACTAGCTGAGTTCCTCAACCCGGACGAGAGCTTGTTCACGATTGAAAGGCCGACACCCATTTCCGAACAGATAATGACCAGCCAGGTCGGTGAAGATTCAGCACGAGCACTGGCTCTAAACACCCCAGCTATCGTGTGGCCGGCCATACGCGAAGGCAAGACCTCCGGCGTGCTCAGCGTGTACATCTCTACCGATCGCAGCGGGCATGTGCGCGAAGCATGGCCTGTAGGTCCAGCCAATCCGCTAAGTGATGCCGCTCGCGAACAGGTGCTGCACTGGCAATATAAGCCCTATACGAACGGCAGTGTCTCGCAGATGGAAGCCGTGCTGACCTTCGCTTTCACGACGCACATTGAGAATCCCATACCGGTGCTCACAGATGCGGAGGCGCGCAAACTGGCAACGCGGATCGTGGAAGCGATTGTTCCGCCGGGTAAGGTGCACCAGAGAATCCACTTCATGCTGCGAGCCTCGGTGGATGAAGCTGGCAAGGTTACGGCGATCCAGAACCCTAATAGCGTCGCGCCTGAGCTGTATTCGGCCGGCTCCGCCGCATTAAAGAAATGGCGCTTTCGTCCATATCTAAATCAAGGAAAGCCGGACCGATTCTACGCCGACGTTGTTTTCACCGTTCGTTGACATTCCGACATCTAAAGGATTCCTCTGAGACTTAGCGACCCGCTGAATCCTCTTCTTCATCGAGCACGGGCAGACTATAGAGTGAGACGCTGCCGCGACGCTCACGCGCCAGTTTCGGCAGTCCGCGAACTAGTTCAAACCGGACCTCATTACGGCATTTGGCGCAGGGTGGAAAAATCTGCCCTTTGATGAGAGTGACCTCATGGGCTAGCCGGTGCTGCGCATGAATTACGCGGTAGATTCCGGTCTCAGGGATCGCGTTCGGGCTGGTGTAGAAATCCGTCATCTGGTTAGCTGAATGGCGTGTAGCATCGCCGTAAGCCCGTCCACTCCAGGTGGAGATGCAAGCGCCTGGTAAAAGTTTGCATGTCATCACTTTCTACGAGCTAATTGCGCAGGAATATCCTGAAATGAGTGCTGCTTGCACCCATCCGTCACACATCTGATCCGCAAGCCATTGCAAAGAAATGTAAGGTGTCTCATCCGGGCATGAAACATTCCGAATGGCAGAGTTCCTGAGCATCGTCTTAGGCC
>JBARMK010000044.1:0-6509 GCA_049802395.1 Candidatus Angelobacter sp. | reverse complement strand
GTTCAAGAACCCCAAACAAGATGGTGTGGGTCGAAGGGACCAGTGAAGGGCAAGGAGATAAGCCGCGGGCCCGACCAGCGCGGCAAGCGGCTTGCAGCAGGAGCCTAACCCTTTTTGCGGACATACTGGCGGTTTGCAGCGAAGCGACAAAAGATAAAGAATTTCTCTTTGATCCTGAGCCAGAGCGGACGATAATCATCTCAACAGAAATCTTTTTAAGGAGAATTCGCTTGGTTACTCAACCGACAGCAGCGCCGCCCATCCGAGTGGAAATTTACGACCAGGCCTATAACCTCCGCGGCGTGGATGCGGAGTACATTACCAAACTGGCGCAGTTTGTTGACGGCAAGATGCGCACGGTGGCCGAGCAGACCTCCACCATCGATTCCCTGCGCCTGGCCGTGCTGGCCGCGCTGAATATCGCCGACGAATACCACATTCTGAAAAAGAAATATGATTTGCTGGCGGGGGAATTCAACCATCGCGCCGGTAAATTGGCCGGTGCTTTGGATGAAGTACTGGACGAGCGCCGCGCAGGCTAAGCGACTCATATAAAGAAAAATTCTCGTTGCGACAGTTGAAAGCTGTCGCAGTCAGGCATGCTCGGTTCTGCTTGAAGATAATTTCTTCTTCGCTAAAAAACCTGCGTCACCACTTGCCATCCACTCTGCTTTTCTTTAGCATCAGTCCTGACAACCGGCCTGCAACGCAGGTGAGAACGGTAACCGTTCATGAACCAACATTCAATGAACAGGGGGCCTGACTCGTATAATAACGGCTCGGTGCGCGAGGTTCCGCCAGTACGGAAATGCCTAAAGAGCCGCGGCGGGTTCCCACCATCTTAGGATGGGTTCAGAACGGCCCGGTCGCACGGCCAAGTGGGTCGGTCGTTTTTTTTTGTCGCTTCGCTCCACACCGCTAGAGAGCTTCGCTCGATTTTGAGATTCTT
Organism: Candidatus Angelobacter sp.; assembly: GCA_049802395.1. Lineage (GTDB taxonomy): Bacteria > Acidobacteriota > Terriglobia > Terriglobales > Acidobacteriaceae > Angelobacter. The sequence continues at coordinate 5,560 of JBARMK010000044.1, read as the reverse complement.
CCGCGCCTGATGCGGGCCGCTCGCCGCGCCAGTCGGGCTCGCGGCTAATGATCTGTTGACTCTTGTCGCTTCGCTCCACACCGCTAGAGAGCTGCGCTCGATTTTGAGGTTCTTCTGCGCCTGATGCGGGCCGCTCGCCGCGCCAGTCGGGCTCACGGCCAATTGACCTCAGTGTTCGATTCGCTCGACCACCGATTACAATCCTCTGAGTGGCCGAGACTCTTCCAACCCAAGCCCTCAGAGTCGCAATCGATGCTGCCGGCGCCCGTCTGGACCAATGGCTTGTCTCTCAATTGCCTGAAGTAAGCCGCGTCCGCGTTCAGCAGCTGATCGAACAAAAGAAAATACTCATAAACGGAAAGTCGCCTAAGCCTTCTATGAAACTCCGTGGCGGTGAAGAGATCGTAATCACGGGCAGGGTAGAGTTGCCACCGCTGCGGGCCTTCGCGGAAGACATTCCTCTAGACGTGGTTTACGAAGACGAGAGCATCGCGGTGATCAACAAGCCGGCGGGCATGAGTGTGCACGCAGGATCGGGAAAAGACGATGCCGGCAATCGCGGGACCATGGTCAATGCCCTGTTGCATCGTTTCCGCGCGCTGTCTCAGATCGGGGGCGAAGTCCGGCCGGGCATCGTACACCGCCTGGACAAAGAGACGAGCGGCCTTGTAATAGTGGCGAAATCCGACCTCGCCCACAGAAAGTTGGCAGAGCAATTTTCGCGGCGCGAGGTAAAGAAAACGTATGTTGCTCTGGTGCATGGCTGGTTGAAAACGTCCAAAGGAACCATCAACGCGCCCATCAGCCGCGACGCGGTACGCCGGGCGAGGATGACCACACGCGCCGGCATGCAAGGCAAACCAGGTCGCGAGGCAATCACGCACTGGAAAGTCACCCGGCAGATCGAAGGCCGGTTCGGTAAGTTCTCGTTGCTGGAGGTGAAGATCGAGACCGGCCGCACCCATCAGATCCGCGTGCATCTGGCGTCGATTGGACATCCGGTGGCAGGAGACACGCTGTATGGCGCGCCTCGTCCTCGGAGTTACCTAGGTACAGCATCAGAGGTTGCATCTCTGGAGAGGAACTTTCTTCATGCTTTCGAGATACAATTCCGGCATCCAATCAGTGATAGGCCGCTTTCGTTTCAGCAGCCGTTACCGGCTGAGTTAACAGGATTTCTCCGCGAGATTGGAAATTGAAGACTTGTTTCCCGGACTATAATGAACATGAGAGTTCCTATGTCTTTCATACGGGTTTTTGCCCTGTTTTGTGCGTTTGCCCTGGCGAGCGGTCTTGTGAAAGCGCAAACACAGCCCGCCCCGACACAGCCGGCAGGTGCGGCCGCCGCGCAAACCCCAAATGCGGCTGCGGTTGCGCCCAATTCCGCGCCCACTGTCGATGACACGCTTCCGGTACAGACATTCCGTTCCCGCTCCGACGAAGTGAACGTGATTTTTACCGTCACCGACAAGCACAACAAGTTCATCAAGGACCTGAAGCAGACCCAATTTAAGATTCTGGACAATAACCACCCGCCCAGGCAGATCATGAATTTCTCCGCGGAAACGGACCTTCCGCTGCGGGTCGGGCTGCTGATTGACGCCAGCAACTCCATTCGTGACCGGTTTTTATTCGAGCAGGATGCAGCAATTTCATTCCTGCACCAGATCATCCGCCCCAAGACGGACAAGGCATTTGTGCTGGCGTTCGACGAAGTCTGGGACCTAACCCAGGACTTCACGGGTGACCTGGACAAACTGACCAAAGGCGTAAAGGTAATACGTCCCGGCGGAGGAACCGCGCTTTGGGATGCGGTTTTTTATGCCTGCCGCGATAAGCTGATGAAAGAGAAAGAGACCGGCCCCGTGCGCAGAGCGATCATCCTGGTTTCCGATGGCGATGATAACCAGAGCCGCATATTGCGGCAGGAAGCCATTGAAATGGCCCAGCGCGCCGGCGTGATCGTTTATACCATCAGCACCAATCTGAGCAACAACCCGGACGAAGGCGACCGCAGCCTGAAGATGCTGGCGGAAACCACCGGTGGGCAGGCGTTTTTTCCGTTCAAGCTGCAAGATGTGGCTAATGCCTTCCACGACATCAATGAAGAGCTTCGCAGCCAGTATTCAGTTTTTTACAAGCCGGACAACTTTGAGGCCAACGGCCAGTTCCGGCCGATCCAGATTGTGGCCGAGAACAAGAAGTTCAAGGTGCGCGCAAAAAAGGGCTATTACGTTCCTCGGGAATAAAGCGTGTCTTTGCGACTTATCGACAGCCCGGCGCAAGCGCCGGGCTTTTTCATGTGTGATTCACGGCAAGTTTTATGAAAGCAAGCTGCACTCGAAGAAAGCGGGCCTCAGGACAGCATGCCGTTATAATGTGTGCATCCGAGAATATCTCATGCATCGATTGCGGTATTTTGCCATCTATCTTTTTTTCATGTTCATTGCCGGCTTGGCAGTTGCTAAGGCGCAGCAGCCCACCGTTTCCGGGCAGCCGGTGGCCGTGCCAACACCAGGCAAAGGCACGCAGCAGATTCCTACCGTGCGCGTCAAAACAGACGAAGTCAATGTGGTGTTTACCGTGGTGGATAAAGACGGTAGGTCAGTACGAGATATGAAGCAGGAACAGTTCAGGATCACGGACAATGGCCTGCCGCCGCAAAAGATTTTGGACTTCAGGGCGCAAACTGACCTGCCACTATTCGTGGGACTACTGATCGATTCCAGCAACTCCATTCGCGATCGTTTCCAGTTTGAAAAGGATGCAGCATCCGAGTTTCTTTACGAAATCATTCGCCCACAGGCTGACCGGGCGTTTGTGATGTCCTTTGACGAGGTCCCAGAAATCACTCAGGACTTCACCGGCGATCTGGACAAACTTAGAAACGGAATAAAAGAAATCAAGGCTGGGGGCGGAACCGCGATGTGGGACGCGGTCTATTCCTCCTGCCGTGACAAGCTGTTGAAAGAGCCGGCCCGCGACGCTGTACGCCGCGCCATCATCCTGGTGTCAGATGGTGATGACAATCTGAGCCGAGTCTTGCCCCAGGAAGCCATTGAAATGGCGCAACGCGCGGGGGTGATCATCTATGCCATCAGCACTTCTTTGATGTCCAGCCACAGCAAGGGCGACAACAACCTGAGAATGCTGGCGGAAGCCACTGGCGGCCGCGCCTTCTTCCCCCTTACTCTCGATCAAGTATCAGTGGCATTTAGCGATATTCAGCAAGAGCTGCGCAGCCAGTATTCGATCACGTACCGGCCGGAAAATCTGATCGCCAATGGAGAGTTCCGGTCCATCCAGATCCTAGCCGACAGCAAGAAATTAAAAGTGCGGGCCAAGAAGGGTTACTTCGTGCCCAAGGAGTAGGCCTGGTGTCCGCGTTATGATTTGGACGAGATCGCGTTAAGCGCTCTACTGGCTCGCTGCCATCTCGTTCGAAGCATAGTATCCCTTGCGTGCCTGGACCTTGTACCCATTCTTGGCTTTCACCTCAATCCGGCGAAACTTGCCGTCATTCACCGGATTGGTGGAAGTGAATCCCAGACTGTACTGGCTGCGTAACTCGGCCGATATTTCAGCAAAGGCCTTGTCCAGTTTGTCCGGACCTCTGACCGGGATCACCCTGCCGCCAGTTTGCTCGCAGAGCTTGCTCATATCACCATAGTTCGAGGGGAATCCGGGATCGGTTATCAGGAGCACATAACTGACCACATCGGCTTTTTGGGCGGCTTCAATAGCGTCTTTCAGTCTCAGTTTGCTACCCACATCATCGCCATCCGTAAGGATGATCATGGCTTTGCGCCCCGACTGCTTGCCCAGCACTTCATCGGAAGCAAGATAGGCGGCGTCAAACAAAAGAGTGCCCTTGTTGGATTGGGCGGTGGGCACGGGACCAGGATTTCCCATCGGGCCCATACCTACGGTGTTGGTGTTGATGCGCGCCTTTTCCAGGCCAGACCGCAGCAGATGTGTGTCATTGGTAAGGTCCTGGAGCAGATCAACGCTGACGTCAAAGCTGATCACGAACGCCAGGTCCTTGGCGGTAAGAACTTTTTGCAGGAAGCCCCCGGCCACCACTTTTTCCTCCGGCAGTGTCCGGTTCATGCTATAGCTGCTATCGATCAACAGGCCAATCGTAAGCGGCTGATCGGTCATGGAGGCAAAATACTTGATGGTCTGGGGCTTCCCTTCCTCCATCAGCTCAAACTCTTCCTTGGGCAGGTTGGGGAGCATTGTGCCATGCTTGTCCTTCACGGTGAAGAGGACATTGACCAGGTTCACGCTCTTCCGGAAGACCGGGATATTATCCTGTCCCTTGTTTATAGGCTCCTGATCTTTCGCCGGCGGCTGCTGGCTGGGTGTTGGAGTGCTCCCCTGCCCGAGTACGATCAGGGGGAGGAATGCAAGCATGAGTGCGAAAAAATGCTTACGCATAAAGGCTCTTGGACATGCCTTTCTTGTTTAATGTGTTTAATCTATTGTATTAGATGCAGCAGAGTTGCCTTGTACCGGCCTCATAAGCATTACAATTGACTTTTTGGCGCCAGCCTGAGCGGCGCTGCAAGTCACAACCCAAAAGGCGTTCTAAGTGGTAGGAGGGACTGATGGTTAGGTTGATCCAAGGGATAACCAAGTTGGTCTGCACCCTTTTTATCAGTGTCTTGCCGGCGATGGCCCTGCAAAGCCTGCCTGAGAACCCCGCGCCCAAGCCTCAATCCCAGCAGCCTCAACCCCAACAGCAGCCGCAAAGCGTGCCTGACGCTCCGCCGCCCAAGAATCCCCAGAATCAGTTCCCGGAAAATGCTCCTTCTGCCCCCATCAATGTGCACCCGTCCGATCCGGCGGCGACACCGACGCCGACGCCAGCTCCCCAGGCACAACGTCAGCGGCCGGGGCAGACAGACCTCGTCACCGATGTGGGTAAGTTCGGGACCATGAGCATTAGCGTTAACTTTGTCCAAATTCCGGTAACCGTCAAAGACCGTTCGGGCAAGCTGTTTCCCGGCCTAACTTCGGACGATTTCCGGGTCTATGAGGACGGAGTGCCGGAGCAGCTCAGATTTTTTACCGCTGATTCATTTCCCTTGTCAGTAGCAGTGGTGATCGCGACCGATATGCCATCCGGCACCATGAAAAAGGTGAATGAAACCTTGCCGGCGCTGATTGGGGCTTTTAGCGAGTTCGACGAAGTGGCTTTATATCGCTATAGCCACACAGTGCAGCAGGTTTCCGGATTTACCGGTGCGGCCAGTATTCCAACCGCCAGTCTTAATCGCATCAAGCGGCCCGGACGTGAAGGCGGCCCTCCGATGGGGGGCGGACCGTTTGGCGGCGGCCCCAGCATCAACGGCCATCCCGTCAACGATCCCAACGCCAATGGCGGCAGGGCAAGCGACGTGCAAACGCCACCACGCGAATTTTACGTCCTGAATGACGCCATTCTCCGCGCGGCGCAGGACCTGAGCCGGCGTGATAAATCGCGCCGCCGAATCATCTTTGTCATTAGCGACGGGCGCGAACAGGGCAGCAATGCCGGCTACGACGAGGTCAAGAA
>JBARMK010000043.1:0-3394 GCA_049802395.1 Candidatus Angelobacter sp. | reverse complement strand
ACAGTTTGTTGTGATCTTGCTGAGAATTTACTAATCATTCGTTTTACGAGATGTCTCGAAAGTGGTTTCCGCGTCATCCATTAATTCTCCCCGGTGGCTCGCATGACAGAATTGCGCGCCAAGACGCGGCCAGGGAGATGCGATTTATGCCGGATGATTACCGAATTCGCAAGGTACTTGAATGTGTCGAACAGGACCCTTCCAAAACGATCCTGGATCTTGCACGCATGGTAAATCTCAGCAGCTCACGGCTCGGTCATTTGTTCAGACTCCAAATCGGGGTTGACTTGAATAGCTTTGTCAGGAATTCACGTCTGGAAAAGGCAGCAAAGCTATTGCGGGAAACGGAGTTGTCGATTAAAGAAATCGCGGCCATGATCGGCTATCAGCACGCATCCAGCTTTGATCGTGGCTTCGAAAAAAAGTTTGGCGCTGCGCCTGCCGTCTACCGCAAAATACGTCTTTGAGAGGGACCATTGACGTGGATGACAGGTCCGACGGAAACATAGGCGAGATACGCAGCCGGGTTCTGCTACGAAGAGCGCGCCTGCATTCATTAGAAAATTCCAACTAACTCCAAGCCTGTAGCGGCTTGTGCTAACAAATAGCCGTTAAAGCTAATCACTGTTTATTGACGCGGCATCGCTCTGGCTGGCAAATTAGTCGGACTTCGAAAGCGCGCCGCTTCTGGAAACGTTACAAGACGTTCCCGAGACAAGGCTTGCCAAGTGGTGGGCGGTCGTGTAATCAATCGCCCCTAGATCCAGAGCTGATTGCGACGGAAAACAATCGCTCGATTGGCACATATTTTCGACCAGGAAAAGAGAAGGAGCTGAAAAGCTACCGTTGCTGGTGTGTTGTGACGAGCAAAGGCGTCTCACGGCGACGAAAGTAGACTTGCGCCGTTTTTTGACTTCTCCTCGCCATGGACTGCGGGGACCAGAAATTGCGGGCCGTGGAGGACACCCCCTTATGTGTTCGTTTCATGCTCCTGTAAGAACGAAGAACCGTTCCAATTCCGCCCCATTGAATGGAACATCCAATACAGCCGTTCCCAATCACGGCATGACGGTTGGAACCAACGGCATCAAGCCGAACGAGATCAAGCTGGTTGCGCAGGAGAGACGAGTGATCAAGATCCTGCAAATGATCCAGGCGCAGCCGTTACAACGGATTGAAAACCTGGCGCGCGAATTCAACCTGAGCCACTCGCACCTGGAACACTTGTTCAAACAGCAAACAGGTGTTTCGCTAGGCCAGCTGCTCACCGAGCAAAGAATGTGCCGCGCAGCCCATTTGCTGGCCAACACCAACATGCGTATCAAAGAGATCGCGCACACCGTGGGGTACGAGCACACCTCCAGTTTCATCCGCGCATTTGAACGCCATTTCATGCAGGCGCCGCGCCTCTATCGGCAAGAGCCAGCAGCCTCTCGCACAAAAGGCTAACAAAAAGCAATTTCAGCTAACTCTTCGCTATTGGCACGGCTGTATGCGCGGAATACAGTCGCTGTTCGGCGTCACATCCGGATGTGATGTCACACGCAGAAGTGATGACCTAACCGCAACGCCGGTACCGTCCTTTGATTCTGAAGACGCGGTTCGGCCCGAAGCAAGAGGAGGCAAGGCATGTACTACAACGTATTCGGAGAGAAGGTCTCTAAGCGACGCTTTAAAGAAATGTGTGACGCCGCCAAGAACCGGCGCGAACTGATTGCCGCTGGTCTCACCAGCCGGCGCGACCTCCTGAGAATGGGGCTGCTGACTGCGGGTGGCATGCTGGTGGCTAAGAGCGGTCTGAGCGCCAGGGCTTATGGGCAAAGCGGCGGCGGCAGCAATATCAGCCCGGGAAGTTTTCAGAACTGCATACCCGGCAACCAGACTCAGAGCCCGGTAACGAAGCCGTTCATTGATCCGCTGCCGATCATGCCGCTGACGAGAAAGGTTTCATCGCTGAGCCCCACGCCCACGCTAAACCCAAATGTCGGCGCAGGAGAAGTCCGTGCGGCCGCTTTTCAAGCGCCCGGCATCGATTCCATCCGCTTCCCGGTGGTGCCGTCAGTTCTGTACAACGTGCACCAGCGGCAGTTTACGACCCGGCAAACGAGCGACACCCGTCTTCCAGCCCAAACCCTCTGGGGATTCGATGATGGCTCGGGAACACGCAGCCCTGGACCGACCTATCAGGCCTTCTACGGCAAGCCGCAGCTCACCCGCAACACGAACTCGCTGCCGCCAACCAACCAAGTCAACAATACTGGGTTTGGCATGCCTCAGGTTTCGACACACTTGCACAACGCGCACAACCCTTCAGAAAGTGATGGCAATCCCTGCGACTTCTATCCCAGCGGGAAGTTCTGCGATCAGTATTATCCCAATGTACTGGCCGGCTTCAACTCTACCAACGCGCCCAATGGAGATGTCAATGAAGCGCTGAGCACATTGTGGTATCACGATCACCGCGTGGACTTCACCTCGCAGAATACCTACAAGGGCTTGGTGGGCTTTTATTGCCTGTTCAATGAGTTCGACACTGGCAACGACGACACCGGGTTCCGTCTGCCCGATTTTCCGGCGCACGATATCCCGCTGGCTTTCGCCGACAAGATCTATGACCCGACGACCGGCCAGTTGGTGTTCGATCTCTTCAACCTGGACGGTATCCTGGGAGACAAGTTCCTGGTCAACGGCATAATTCAGCCGTTCTTGAATGTGGAGCCGCGGCGCTATCGTTTCCGCATGCTGGATACCGGCCCCTCGCGCTTCTACGAGTTCTTCCTCACTGATCCGAAGAATCCGAGCCAAGCGAATCCGTACTGGCTGATCGGCACCGACGGCAACCTTATACCGCACCCGATCCAAGTCCAGAGCGTCCGCATCGGCCCGGCCGAGCGCGTGGACGTGCTCATCGACTTCAGCAAGTTCGCCGGGAAGACGATCTACCTGGAGAACCGCCTCAACCAGGTCAACGGCCAGGGCCCGGTAGCGGTCGACAGTCAACTCTTCCCACAGAACAGCGCCAACACTGAATGCGCCGCGAATGGCGCCCCCCTGACCAACACGGGCGCGATTCTGCCTGCCAACTCAAACAACGGAGCCAATCTGATCCTGCAGTTCCGCGTGAGCGGATCAGCGGTGACCGACACAAGCGTGGATCCGGCTACCAACCCGACGTTCTACCAACTGCCCAGCACCAACGTGGATCCGAGGATCGTGCGGACGTTCAAGTTTGACCGCCTAAACGGCCAGTGGTCCATCAACGGGCAGTTCATGGATTGCGGCTATGCGAATGGCGGCACAGGCGGCGAGTCTACCGAGAAGTTCCGCTTTACCGTGCAGCAGAACAGTGTGGAGCAATGGCTGCTGACCAACCTTACCGGCGATTGGACGCACC
>JBARMK010000042.1:0-1831 GCA_049802395.1 Candidatus Angelobacter sp. | reverse complement strand
ATTGGAACAAGCCCGGAGTGCCGGTCGTTCCCTTACATTTGGCGGTGAAACCAGAGGTGTCACAGATGGATCTGATTCGGCCCAGCATCCGAAGCTCTTCTACCGGCGTGAGATCGAAAGCAGCGCGTGGGTCGTTGCGAATCCACAATGAATACCAGTTTTTAGGACACGCGGTTTGCTGCCAGATGCACTGGCAGTGATTTCCTTTCACTGTTAACTGAAGAGTGCATCGCGGATGTTACTCCTGTCATTCCGCTTGATAAGTGTTTCTGGACTATTTCTTCGAAGGAAAGAAAAGCGATTCAGTAGATCATATGATTTCCGCACGCAGCAAGGAGGCGGGATGGCCAGCGACTGCGTGTGTGAAAGCAAACCTTTGTGTGTCGGATGACAGGTTTGAAGCCGTGAGTCAACGGGACCATTTACTTTTCCAGTTCTCTTCGTTAACGTTTTGTCCCCGCCCATTGCATTCAGATTTTGACAAAAAAATCTACGTGCGTTCTTAGGAGCAAACATGGTTACTAAGCCTCGTCAGAAGAAATCGCAAACCGATTTGGGTCATCCCATCCGCATCGTCCCCTTGCATCGCCCTGAAGCCGCAGCAGCCGTCGCACAGGCTGCCCCTCAGCTGACCTACCGTAACGGTCCCTTGCTCACCGCCGTTCAAGTCTTCACGATTTTCTGGGGCTCGGCCTGGCAGCAGCCACCGCAAAGCGATTTCGTACAGCGCGTCAATCAGTTCTTCGATTTCATTCTCACCAGTGCGCTGCTCGACCAGTTGGCCGAATACAGCGTCCCTGGAAACCAGATCGGCCACGGCATGCGTATTGGAACCACGACTCTCACCACACCCGATCCTGGTAGCTCAGTGCAGGACAGCGCTATTCAAAAAATGCTCCAACAGGAAATCTCTGCTGGCACCAATATCCCGGCTCCAACCTCGAACACTCTTTATTTCGTTATGCTTCCTCCGGGCGTGCAGGTGATCCAGGGAGGCAGCGCCTCGTGCCAGGCATTCTGCGGGTATCATGACGCCGTCAACAGCAACATTTTCTACGCCGTTATGCCCTATCCTTCATGCTCCGGTTGCACCGGGGGGCTTGCCGTTTTCGACGCTCTCACCTCAACGACATCCCACGAACTCTGTGAGGCCATCACAGATCCGATCCCGGGACAGGGCTGGTATGACGACGCCAATGGAGAGATCGGCGATATCTGTGCGTGGCAAACGAAAAAGCTGGGTAACTATGCGGTACAGCTCGAATGGTCAAATCGGTCTGGTAAGTGCCTTTAAGGCACATACGTTCTGACCGAGAAGTTAAATCCACCGTTCGGCGTTACTCGGGCACTGTCCAGATTGGCCTATGATCGAAATTGAGCATCATTTACTGCCCAAAAACTGAGTGAAACGCAATGGGGAGCTTGGCAGCTCCCCATTTGCGTCACTTTGCTTTTGCATGGCGAGATCCACAAGAGATGCCGCCTGCGCGCACCGCAGCAGCGGTGCTATTTTAAGCTGTGATTGGTCCTAGATCCGGTGGAGTCATGCCACCTCCGCAGCTCTAGAGCTATTTTTCCTTTTACATCCGTGTGAAGCGAAATGCAAGAATTTCTGTTCAAAATAAACAATCATGACTTTGCTTTCCGATAACTGTCGGAAAGTCCGTTATTACCAGCAATGCGGGAATCACCTATGAAGTGGCCGGGCCAGGTGTTCAGCGGCCAGTGTCGGTCCGAAATCCGCATAACGCTGGCGCAGGCGCGCCAGAATCTTCTGCTCCAAGCGGGTCGCCAGCTTGCGGTTCGATGGCCGGCCGCGCAGTCCGTGAAC
>JBARMK010000041.1:0-1893 GCA_049802395.1 Candidatus Angelobacter sp. | reverse complement strand
GTACAACTTCAGGCAGGTCTCAGCATATTCCTGCGCCTCGTCATACCAAATATGAAGGTCATGACCTTTAAATTCGGAAGCTAGGACTTTGACGCATGTTTCAAAACCACCATATACGGGGTTTTTGAATCGTTCTTGCTGCGTCTGAGCAAGGCTAAGGAAATCATGCTTCTCCATTACTGAAACGAAAAGCCGCGCAGCCTCTGACTGTGCAAGTTTGGCGCATTCAATTAGCAATTCATCGCGCTTCCTCTCCTTGCCCTTCCAATGTCTGAACGCGCCCTCTGAGGTGGACCCCATCGTTTGGACAAAATTTCGGCCGTCCTTAGATGGTGTGGCGGGCTGACCAAGACGGCGGCCGTGAGGCCGCCATCCATTCCGGGCTTGAATCGGCGCTCGGGTCGCATCCCTGCGTTGCCCTATCTTCCTATCAAGCCTTTCGATTGTACGGCAGGTGCCGTTTGCAGTAAAGAGAAAAACATCCATTCTGGAAAACGAAAGCGATAAATCCCAGGGGGTTTGGGGGACAGCGTCCCCCATCATGACAATGATCTCTTCCTTTTGGGTTTGTGCGGAAACAGGTCTGCCGGCGTTCGATAGCCGAGCGCCTGGTGCGGGCGCTGGTGATTGTAGAAGTGGAAATAGTTTTCCAGTGCCGGAAACAGTTCCAGGCCAGTGGCGAAGTCGCCGGGATAAATCAACTCGTACTTGAGCGAGCGCCACAGCCGTTCGATGAAAACGTTGTCGAGCGCGCGCCCGCGGCCATCCATGCTGATCGCTATGCCGCGGCTTTTGAGCGGAGCCAGAAAGTCCGCCGAGGTGAACTGCGAGCCCTGATCGGAGTTCCAGATTTCGGGTTGGCCAAAACGAAACGCAGCGTCCAGCGCCGCCAGGCAGAAACCGGTTTCCATCGTATTGGAGAGTTCCCAACTGAGCACGAAGCGGCTGAACCAATCCATCACCGCGACCAGGTAGAGAAACCCGCCACGCATCGGAAGGTAAGTAATATCGGTGCTCCAGACGTGGTTGGGCCTCTCGATCACCACGCCGCGCAGCAGGTATGGGTAGATTTGATGGCCCGGCTGAGGACGGCTCAAGTTGGGTTTGGGATAGTGAGCTTCGATGCCCAGAATGCGCATCAGCCGTTGGATGCGTTTGCGGTTCACGTCCAATTCGACGGCCATTTTGCGGCTTCCGAAAAAGGGACGCTTCAGATACAGCTGGTCGAGCTGGCGGAGCAATCGCAGGTTCTCCGCGCTCTCCGGCCGCGGCTGATAGTAGTAGGTCGAGCGCGGCACTCCCAGCAGTTCGCACTGCTGCTGGATGCTGAGGCGCCGGTGCGTGGGATCGATCCATTGCCGTTTGTCGTCAGTCGATGAGACCAGCTCTTTTTTTAAGAAAGTCCAACTCCACTTTCAGCTGACCGATCTGTTTGTACAGCTCGTCTTTCTCAGCGTCGGACTGCTGACGCACTTGCTCCCGGCCGTTGCCGAAAATGTCGGGCAACCCGGCCAGCGCTTGCTTCTTCCAGCCTCCGACCTGGGTCGGATGGACGCCGAACATCTGGGCGATTTGCGCTGCCGTCTTGTGCGCCTTGATGGCCTCCACGGCCACCTTGGCTTTCAGGCTGGGTGGGTGACTCTTGCGGGTTTTAGGCATTGACTCTCCTCTATTTTCAATGCCGCCCACCATCTAAGAAAGGGTCGTTTTTCTGTCCAAAAAATGGGGTCCACTACAGACAGACGAAGATCTGTCGTGAACATCATTACCGTCTTACCTTCCCAGACAACATCCAAAAGGCGATCTGGGTCCACTGGAGAAGCAGATAACTGGACCAAGGCGTCCTTGGGGACAATGACTGGAATATGCTGACCGTCGATGCTCACGATGCCG
>JBARMK010000040.1:0-5060 GCA_049802395.1 Candidatus Angelobacter sp. | reverse complement strand
GCTTTTCTTTCAGGCAAACATCAGCGGCGCGGTCGATCAGATTGCCCGCCAGTCCATGAGCAACTTTGGCCAGAGTTCCCATACTGCAGGGAATCACGATCATTGCATCCGTTGGATACGAGCCGCTGGCCACGTTGCCGCCGATATCGTCGTTATTCTGCTGCTGAATTTTCTTGGCCTTCAAGCCGGTAAGCTGCTGGATCAGATTGTTGCGTCCTTTGATGCCCAATTCTTCGGCAAAAACACGCAATGCGTTGTCTGACGCGATGAAATTCACAGTCTTCACGCGTTCGTCGCGCTCCGCAGACAACAGCAGAGCACGTGTGAACATCGCGCCGCTCGCTCCTGTGGCGGCAACCGTGAGTACATGGGCTGACGGATGTAACAGATTTGGCATCTAAAGGTGTAAGTTCTTGCTCAGGTACAGACTAACAGTAACTGAGAAAGGGAGACGCCTGCGTTCGAGTCAAGCCAGGTTTCTTCCTGGTTTTTCGTCTGATGGCCAGCGGTTTTTCAATTCGGGCCCGGCGCCGTACAGCGGCGCAGCAACTCGCGCTGCTGCAAGTGAAACGCGAGATCAGCGCCACCGATCCGCACGGCCGCCTGAAATATGTCCGCGACTTCAGCGAAGCTTTCCGCGATTACCGTCGCACACTCACTGCGGCTGAACTCAAACAACGATATGCGAACGCCGACGTGCTGCTGGTGGGCGACTATCATGCCTTGGCGGCCTCGCAGGAGTTTGTTGCTTCTTTGGTCCCGCAGCTCGCGCAGGACTGCCGTCCTCTGGTGCTGGCGCTGGAGATGGTCTTCTCCCGCGACCAGTTTGTGCTCGACGAATGGCTGCGCGGCGAAATCAGCGAAGACGAACTTCGCGCCGGCATTTGCTATGACGATGAGTGGGGTTACGACTGGGAGCCATTTGCTCACCTGCTGCGCCAGGCGCGCAAACAAGGCTGTCCAATTTACGGTATTGATCTGAAGCCGCGTGGCAACATGCGGCGGATTGTCGCGCGCGATCGCCATGCTGCCGCACAAATTGCCCAGATTCGCCGCGCACATCCAGATGCGCGAGTGGTCGCGCTTTTCGGCGAGGCCCATCTAGCCCCCACCCATCTGCCTCTGTGGCTGCGCACGCTGCGTCCACAGGACCACATCCTTACCGTGCTGCAAAACGTGGATGAACTTTACTGGAAGGCTGCGGGCGAGTTAAGTGACAGCATTAACAGCGTGCATGTAGCGGATGATGTGGTGTGCGTTTTCAATTCCACGCCACTGGAGAAGTACGAGAGCTATCGCATCTACATTGAAAAGTGGCGCACCGATCCGAGCCGGCCGGACCTTGCGCCCACATTTTATAACCTGGTGGATACGTTCCTGCGCTCCATGGGCCTGGAGCAGTACTCGCCGGTGACGGGCAGTCACGCCAGCGCGTTGGTGGAAGACTATCCCGAAGTACACGCACGCGCCAATGTTCAGGAATTTGAAAAGCTGCTGGCGCGCAAAGAAATTCCTGCCGCGGAACGGCGGCCGGTGCTGGACAAGCTGCGCCAGCAGGGCTGCGTTTACTCTCCCAGGCACAATCTTCTGCTGATCAAGCGTTTTCAGATCACCAATGCCGCGGAGGAAGCCGTGCGCTTTGTGCAGAGTGAATGCCGCAGCGCCGCGTGCTGCAACGGTCCCTGGGCCGGCAGCTCACACCAGGACCAGTTTTATTTCGATGTGATCGACCGCGCGTTCATCACCTTCGGAGCACGGGTGCTGTTGCCGCATTATCCTGTGCTGGGCGCTGAAGATTTCCGGGCTGCGGGCCGGCCCCAGGCAGCGGCAAACTCGCGCACGCCTTTCACGAATCGAGAACATAAAGAAATGGCCGAGTTTCTCGTAATGCACAAGGAGTCAGAAGGGCGCGCCCGTTTAAGGGCAGAACTGCCGCGCGTGATCGCCACGGGCATTGTCTCTGCCGGTAAAAAACGCGAGTTCCTCGTCCGCCATCTGGGCGCAATGCTTGGCGCGGAGATGCACGAGGCCTATCTTGGCGGTCTGCTCAACAAGAGCTATCTGCGCTCGCTCTTCTTTCGCAAGATACATCTGCCCGGTGTGGCGAAGAAGGCGTACTTTGAACTGGCGCGGCGCGTGAATCCCGCTCAAGGCAAGCTGTTCGCTTAAAAAACCGGCCACGGAGAAACTGAGGCACGGAGAAGAACTGGGGAGTCGCGGGCATGGCCTTGGCATCCTCCGCGCCTCCGTGGTGGATTTGCTTTTGGTGTTAATCTGAACTCTCCATCATGGATGCATCTTCTCTCCGAAAACTGTTGCAGGAAGTGCGTAGTGGCGCCGTCACTCCTGACGATGCTGTTGCCAGATTGCGGCACATGCCCTTTGAAGACCTTGGCTTCGCCAAGATTGATCATCATCGCCGGATTCGTTCGGGAATGCCGGAAGTGATTTTTTCCCTGGGCAAGACTCCGGCCCAGGTGGCAAAAATCTTCAAGCGCATGGCGGCGCAGGGCGGCAATGTACTCGCCACCCGGGCTTCGGTGGAGCACTTTCGCGCGGTGAAGAAAATTGTGCGCAAGGCGGAATACCGTGAGCTGGCACATGCCATCACGCTACGGCAGGACGCGGGCGTCGTGGGGAAGGGAACCGTCGTCATCATTTCCGCTGGGACCAGCGATATCCCTGTCGCCGAAGAAGCGCTGGTGACCGCCGAAATCATGGGCAATGAGGTTGCGCACTTGTACGACGTGGGCGTAGCCGGCATTCATCGCTTGCTGGCGGGCAAAGAAATTCTCGATCGCGCTCGCGTCATTATTGTTTGCGCCGGCATGGAGGGCGCTCTGCCCAGCGTGGTGGGAGGCTTGGTGCAGGTCCCTGTGATCGCCGTGCCCACCAGCGTTGGCTACGGCGCGTCATTCAACGGGCTGGCAGCACTGCTGGGAATGCTGAACTCCTGCGCCTCGAATGTGAGCGTGGTGAATATCGATAATGGCTTCGGCGCGGGTTACGTGGCATCCATGATTAATCGCCTCTAATGCACTTTCGCTTCTGCATCACATGGCAAACGTGATTGTGCGGAGTTCGCGTGGATAACTACTTTCACAGAATCATGCGCAAAGCAAGAAGTAGATTAACAATACAAAACTTTTTTCTGGACAACGCGCAAAATTGTGCTTGCGTCTCAGTTTGCAGGTGTAAAATCTGCTGAAGAATGAGGGCCTGCGGACCTTCTGTACGGGATCTTTCTTCCCGCCGAGGCACACATGAACGTTCACGTCAGCTACAAAACAGGCAAGACTCCAGACCTGGAACACGAATTCCAACATCAACTGCAAAAACTTCAGCGCCGGTTGCAGGTCTTCAAGCCTGACCTGATAAATTTTCACGCCATTGTGGAGCAGGAAAAAAACCGAAGCGCGAGTGCGACGCTGAACCTGCATCTTCCTTCCGGGCAAATGACTGCGCAAAAGTCGGGGGAGAACGCGCTGGCCGCGATAAAGTCGGCCTTCGCCGATCTGCTTTCCCAGGTCACCCGGCACAAAGACGTGCTGCGCGGCCATTGGACGCGAAAGTCCGCGCGCCGCGGCGGTCGCGAACAAATCATGGAGCTTCCAGTGGAGCCAGACGTGCTGACGTCAGAAAGCGAGGAGCCGTCCAGCATGGATAGGCGCGTCAATCCCGCCAACACCGATCGCGCGGGGCTCAGCAACATTGAAACCTGGCTCAGCGGCAATCTGCGCAAGCTTGAAGAGTACGTGGACCACGAACTGGAATTTCAAGTGGAGGCAGAGCGCATTCGCCAGGACCAAATCACGCGAGAGGAAGTAATCGACGAGGTGATAGTCAGCGCGCTCTCGCAGGAGGATGGAAAGGCGCGACTGTTGTCGCTGGAGAGCTGGTTCCATCGGCTGGCATTGCAGGCCATTCGCAGGCTGATTATGACCAACGCGGACACCGCCAATATTTCGCTGGACGCACCCTCCGGAATTCAGAACGTGACCGGCAGCGACGAAAACGTTTTGCAATTTCATCAGCCGGATGACAGCAATCCGGAAGAAAGCGTAATCCGGGACCAAAGCGTACGCACGCCGGAAGAGATCATGGCCGGGGACGAGATGGTCGCGCAGCTCGATATGGTACTGCGTGAAGTGCACGCCCACGACCGCGAGGCGTTTGTTCTGTACACGCTCGAAGGTTTTACGGTAGCTGAGATCAGTCGGTTGGCCGGGCGCTCGGCTGACCAGGTGCGACAGTCCATTGACCACGCGCGTGCCCACATTCAGCAGAAATTGCCTGCTCAGAACCAGTTTCGGCAAAGCCTGCTCCATCACTCGCGCGTTGCCTGATTTTCGCGGCGACACTAAGGAGACATTTGTAGATGATTACGCGTGAAGAAATTCGCCAGCTTGCGCAAATTGAGTCCCCGTCAGGATGCGCCATCAGTTTTTATTACCAGCCGCAGACGCCGCTGAACAAATCCCACCGTGAAGAGGCCATTCTGATCAAGGACCTGGTGCGCGAGACCCTGCGCAAAGCGGAGCGAAACGGCAATCACACAGCGCTGCGCGAGGACCTGGCCAGGGTCCTGCAGATTGCCGAGGGACTGCACGGCAACCATTCGCGTGGCAAAGCGATCTTTGCTTGCCGCGAGCACAATATCTGGCGGGAGCTTGACGTTCCGGCGCGGCTGGGCCAATCTCAGATCACGGTGAACTCGCGCTTTCATCTCCGCCCTCTGGTGGAGGCCTATTCTGCTCTGCTAAGTGTTTGCATTGTCCTGGTCGACCGCAAGAGAGCGCGTATTTTTGAGCTCCATGAAGGTGAGATCAGCCAAAAACCGGAGCTGGAACTCGGTGCCTCGCCGCACGTGCCGCGCAGTGACGGGTTCCAGGGCTATGAAGCCGGCCATCGTGAGCGTCATGTAGAGAATCAGGTGATGCAGCATTACAAGATGGTTGCCGAATCTCTGCTCCTGCTTTACAACCGCGAAAAATTTGACGCGCTCATGATCGGTTGCCATGACGAAGCGTGGCCGGAGATCGAACCGCACCTGCCCGCCT
>JBARMK010000039.1:0-8184 GCA_049802395.1 Candidatus Angelobacter sp. | reverse complement strand
TGATAATGTCTTTGTATTTGTTATAGCCAGCAGCGGTGAATCGGGCCAAAGTTGGCACGTTCTGTTCAATGGAGCCTTCGGCCTTCAGTTCGGCAAGAACCTGCTTTTCCATCAGATCATCCGGCTCACCGGAAAAATCGAAGTGGACAAAAGTTCCTCTGGCTTCAACCCAATTATTTGCCAGTGCGAGTAATATTCTGCGCTTGATTTCTGAGTAAGTAGCCAACGTTCGTTACCTATCGAGAAACTGTACCACGGCCAACAGTCACAGTTTCATTGTTCTGATCCAACTCTTCGTTGCTGAAAGGGCAGGAAAAATTGAAAGCCCTACAATCGCTTCCGAGCGTAGGGCCGCAAGTGACGTCGGACCTGTAAGTTGGGGCTCAAGCGAGCGTGACCCGGAGCGTAGTCGAGGGGCCCGTTGCCGAAATCCCGCGGGAAGTCGAATGACCTTCGACTTTAGCCCATCTATTGACAGCGTTAGAAATGCCCTCTTAAACTGACGAGTATGGAAGTCCATTTCACCCATGAGCAAGAAGTGCGGCTCTTGAAAATTGCCACGCATGAAGGCATTGACCCTGCGCAGTTGGTCAAGGAAGCTGCTTTACGCCTGCTCGAGGACGACACCCGTTTTCGTAACGCCGTGCGTCAGGGCATCCAACAGGCTGACCAGGACCAGTTGATCGAAGAAGATGAAATGGATGCTCGTGTCCGACGGCTGTTCCCTTCTTGATGCGTATCCGCTGGACGCCCGCCGCAGCAGATGATCTGGAGCACATCAAGGACTATCTAACCGAGCATCATCCCCACCTTGCACGGTCCACCGTCGTTGAGCTTTACGAAGCCATCCGTTCCCTAAAGACATTTCCACAGCGGGGACGGCCAGGACGCGAGCCAGGAACCCACGAACTTGTCTTTTCTCGTCTACCCTACATTGCTGTCTATCGCATCAAGGAACAAACCGTCGAAGTCTTACACATCCATCATGCCGCCCAAAACCGGCCTTGAATCCTGGTTTTAATTGTCGAAATTGAAGGCCCTCAGGTCTTCTCGAACTTGAGGGCCGAATGCCGCAGGCGCGAGGAAGGGAAGTTGCTCTCCATCCTTTACACGGCCTGAGGGGCCATTCTTCATCGTTCTACCGTCGATTTCGCTTGACACGAAGGCGAACAAAAGGTAAATTTATGAATTCGCTCCAGAGCGAAAAAGTGGCGCGTTGAGCGATCTTTGACAAGAGAAGCTGCTAGCTCCTAGCTGTTGGCTACTAGCCAAAAAAAGGTGAGTACTTGGTATTTGGCACTTAGTATTAAGGCAACTGCCCGTTGCGGCAGGCTGCCGACTGGGTTTGGGATTGGGTCTGGGATTGGGTGACGCCTGGGTCACCCAAGGGTCACCCAAGCGTGACGCAAGGGAGACCCAAGGGTTAAATCTAAGAAAGTGCCTTTGTTTGCAACAAGAGTTGAAAAAAGGCCGGGTGGGAGCCGTGATCTGGTGATCGGGACATCGGGTAATCGGAAAAGCAACCTGCTACGGAGTCGAGGCTAGATGTTGAAAGCCCTCACCATCGTCTCCGATGATGAGGGCCACAAGTGATGTCGAACCTGTAAGCCGAATTCTGTACGGCATTGCTGCCGCTGACGGTCATTCCTCTAGGCCGGTCATTACTGAACGGCTCAAGCGACCTACCCGAAAGTTGCGGCGTTCTGCGGACGTTTAAGCCCGCAGCCGAAATCCTGAGCAACTCCGAGGAGTCGAAGGATCTCTCGCCCTGGCGCACCGAGCCGGCACGCATGGAAAACGGCTTGCGCCGTCCTCCATTCCTTCCCTATTTGGTCTTGCTCCGTGTGGGGTTTGCCATGCCTCGCCCATTACTGGGCGAGCGGTGCGCTCTTACCGCACCTTTTCACCCTTACCGCAACAGTCGAAACATCTCCGGCTCCGCGGCTTTCGCCTGCTTTGCCCTCGCGTCCGGCTCAAAGCGGATCGGCTTTCGCCGTTCACTTCAATCTAAGGGTTCCGCAACGGCTTGCGCCTGCTTCACCCTCGCGTCCGGTTCGAGCAGAACGGCTCTCACCGTCCGCTCACCCGGCCGGCGGCGGTATATTCTCTGTGGCACTTTCCGTAAAGTGAGCTTCAAGGCACCCCACCGCGCGAAACGCGCGTCGGGGACCCCGCGAACTCACCCTCCCGGACGTTATCCGGCACACTGCTCTTTGGAGTTCGGACTTTCCTCTCTCTAAGCCGCGCAGCCCAGGGAAACCCTGGCGTTCACAGCCAGACAGCGACCATCCGGCCCGACATCAACTATCCATATTATAAGATGGATTTGGGCAGCGCTGGATTCATTCCTCTTAGCCACCCAGACTGTTCAAGGAGCCAGAATTGACGATGCGACAGACTCGCAGGCTTGTTTTGATGTGCATGGTCGTACCCACGGCGATGTTCGGGTTTTATCAAAAGCGCCAGCCCACGCCTGCACAACAGAAGGCCATCACCAAGTACTCGGTAACTGTGAACAAGGTGCTGGACCAGTTCCGCAGCCCCGACTGGGAGGAAACTATCGACTATACGATCGAGCATCCAATGATAAATCCCGCGGATGACCGGCCCATGGACATCGATGAACTGATTCAGCGCACCTACCAGCTCCGCAAGGGCTCAAAACGCTATCAGACGGTGATCGCGCCTAAGCTCCAGAAGATGGCGGCGGAAAAAGACCCCTCCAAGAAGCAGTTTATGGCCGCGCAGATTGAGGACCTGATGCATCTCCAGGTGCAGGTGCACTTCAACATGCGCGTGGTCCCCTTGATTACCGGCCCTGACAGCAAGATTGATCCCAAAATACCGGGCGCGACTTTCGTGCACCAGGACCGCAACAACCCCTTTAGCCATGGGGTCGCTTACGTTCTCTTTTTCAGTAACGGCAAGGCTGGCAGGTGGGAAGAGGTCAATGACGTTTATCGCAATTTCTTTGTTCACCCCGCCAACACCCCATTTATTGAGAATTTGGAGGTCAGGATTTACGGGGCGGAAGACCGCATCAAGGAGTTGCTCCACAAGATCGATTGGAAACAGATGAATAGCGCGCTGACGCAGTAGCGCAGGCCAGAGCACCAAGAAATTCTTGCCACCGTACCGCCTCGCCAGCATCTAAAAGCGGAACCGGCAGTGTTAAGATCGGTAAAGATAGTCCGGAGTGGGATGAAAGTGGATGCAAGCGGCCATGTTTAGTGTCTTACCAGGATTGGTGGCAGCAGGACTCGCAATTTGCGGTATGGGGTTTTACCTGCTCTGCATCTGGAGCGCCGGCCGTTTTCAACGTGAAGGACGCAGGCCACCGGCTGGCGCTACGCCGCCGGTTACTATCCTCAAACCCTTGCGTGGCGTTGATCCGCAAATGTATGAGAGCTTCCGCAGCCATTGCGTGCAGGATTACCCGGAGTACGAAATCATCTTCGGCGTCAGTGAGGCTGATGATCCTGCAGTGCAGGGCGTAGAGCAGCTCATTCGCGAGTTTCCCAAGTGCAAGATCCGGCTCATGGTCTGTCCTGAGGTGCTGGGCAACAATCGCAAAACCAGCAATCTGGTCCAGATGCTGGCTTTTGCCCGCTATGACTACATCCTTATCAATGACAGCGATATCCTTGTCACCCCTGACTATCTGCGCCGAATAATGGCTCCATTTGCCAGTTCCAAGGTGGGCATGGTGACTTGCCCCTATCGCGGCATTGCCGCCGGCACGTTGGGATCAAAGCTGGAATCGCTGGGCATCAGCACTGATTTTATTGCTGGAGTTCTTGCCGCAAGCCAGGTTGAGCACGGCATACATTTTGCCCTCGGCTCAACTCTGGCCATGACGCGAGAAGCCCTTGACGCCATCGGTGGGCTGCGGCCCCTGGTAGATTATCTCGCCGACGATTTTGAACTTGGCTACCGCATCGCGAAAGCGGGCTATGAGGTGGTGCTGGCCGATATCGTGGTGGAAACGCATCTTCCCGCTTATAGCTTTCGCGGCTTTGTTCAGCACCAGATGCGCTGGGCGCGCAGCACGCGCGATTCCCGCCGGCTAGGCTACGTGGGACTGCTCCTGACCTTCGGCCTGCCTTGGGCAGTGTTCGCCGTACTGCTTGCACCGCTAAGCTGGTGGTCGTGGACGGTGCTGGTTGCCGCGGCTGTTCTGCGTGCCGCTGTCGCGCTAAAGGTAGGCGTCGGCGTGGTGCATGATGCCGCGGTGCGGAGAAACCTTTGGCTGCTGCCGTTGCGCGATCTGGTCGCCTTCTGGGTCTGGTTTGCCAGCTTTGCTGACAACAAAGTCCACTGGCGTGGCGATGTCTTCATTCTTAAGGATGGCAGGATTCACCCGGCCCATCCCCGTGGGCCCGGACTTGTCAGCGCGACAAAACCGGACCCGGACAAGGTTTCCGCTCATTGGTGAGCACCAGTTTGCCGCCCCACTTGGCTAGCACGCATGCTCCTTCTGCGGCCATAAAGTCAGGAAGGTGTTCTTTTTGCGGACACTCATCTGTCAATTTGTTATCGGGGCTGGCCTTGGCGTCAGTCAGCAGAAACACTGTTTGCCCGCTGCGCCATAGTTTTTGAAATGCCGCATCATCATCAAAAATCTGCGGAGCATCAGGGAATTTTGATCCATACCAGATGTTGTTGCAGCGGCCATTCAAGATGCGGATCTGCCGCCGCGTGTAGTAGTTCACGCTGGAAGCTGCTTCATAGTCGCCATTGTCTTCAATGATTGCTCCCGTCTTCCAGTGCGATTCAATAGTGTCTGCCAATACCTTGGACGAAAGCACCGGCGAAAAAATCACCAGACCCTGATGCGCCGAATAAAGCAGCACCACTGTCATCAGCGCCAGCGCCAGGTTTGCCGCAAACGCCTTACTTTTGCGCCTTAACAGAAAATTCAGGATAGCTCCCACGGCAAACGCAATACCTGTGGCCAGCAGCGGCAATTTAAAAGCGCCCATGGCTTGCGGCGTGAGATCAAGGAAATGCCCGAAAGAGAGCGCATAGTCTTGCGGGTTCTTTTTCAGCAACTCGGCGATGTCATAATTCGGCGGCGGAGTTTTTGCCTTCCACGCCAGCGTGATGCAGGCAACACACGTGGCCACTCCCACAAACACCAGAACTATAGAGGAGATTCTGCAGCTCCGCCGTTCCCGGCTATCCAGTGGAGAAGCCGACTCCCGCGCCAACCATCCGCCCAGCAACAAGGCCACTCCGGGCAAGCCGGGCAAAACGTAATACTCCTGCCGGCTGGAGAAGCTGAAAAAAATCAGGATCACAAGCGGCCACAATGCAAAAACCAATGTTGCACGTTGCTGTGCGTTGAGTCTGTCGCGGAGCGCCGTTAATTTTGCCGGAACTTGTCTTATCGCCTGAACAATAAACGCGGTCCACGGCATCAGCCAGACCAACATCAGTCCCCAGAACAGCCAGAGCGGTACCGTGTCGTAATCGGCGGGGTAGCGCTTCTTTAAAAAGCGCAGGAAATGTTCGTTGACAAAGTAAAACCAGAAAAACCCACGCGCTTCGCCTTGAGCCGGATTGCGAAAACCTGCCAGCAGATGCCACGGTGCAGCGATCAGCAGAAAAACCAGAAAGCTTGAGACCAGTCTCAACCGCAGCAGGTGGCGCAGATTCCTGGTAAGCAGGAGATAGAGGAAGATTGCCGCAATGGGAAAAACCAAACCGATCAATCCCTTGGTAAGGACGTTCAAGGCCATCGTCGCCGCCAGCCCCCAGCAGACCCAAAGAGACGGTTGCCCTCCGCGTTTGCTTTGCTCCCCAGAAGTTTGTTCTCCAGAAGTTTGCTCCAAAGACGTCAGAAAAAAATCAAAACCCATCGCCAGCCATAGCGCTACCAACATTTCCGGGATCAAAAAGCGCGTGTAGATAAATGGCCCGAACCCTGTAGCCAGAGCCAATGCCGCAAACAGGCCGCCTTCATCGGAATAAAACCGCCGTCCCATGCGATAAACAACCAGCAGCAGCGCCAGCATCCCCAAGGCAATTGGTAGTCGCGTTGACCAGTCATGCACGCCAAAAATCTTGTAGCTGGCGGCCACAAGCCAGTACATAAGCGGCGCTTTTTCCAGATAACGAAATCCGCCATCAATTTTTAGCGTGACCCAGTCGCCATGCTCCACCATCTCTCGCGCGGCTTCGGCGTGGACAGTGTCGGCATCGTCCATAAGCGGCGGTGAAAACATGCTGCCCAGGTAAACAACCGCCCATACCAGAACAATCAGACCAATGAAAATCTGGCTCCGGCGCGCGGCAGGGCCGGTAACAAACAGGCTGGATAGAGGCTGTGCGGACGTTTGCGTAGGCATGGGCCCCATCATTTTATACGGGACATCTGTCCTTATCGCTGGACCGTGGAATTGAGTAGTGAACAACAGGCAAGAATCAATGACCGATCTCTATAATTCACCGCTCGATGTCTACGCTTCGCCAACACCGGGCGAAAGCGTGTGCCGGCCCTTATTTATTAGAAAAATAGCTTGGGAAGCGTTTTGTGGCCGACCATCCGCCAGGAATCTGCCTGCATCAATCCTTTTGATTGATTCGCAATTTCGTGCTGCTGGTGAAGGCCGGCGGATTTTGACCGGGCATGGGAACGTCATAATCCTCGTCGACAAAATATGGCATGTCGAACGGCATGCTCGTGGTACTGGTGGGGAAGGGCTGTGAAGTCGTCCCGCCCGTACCATCGCTGCAACTACTCGTACCCGACTGTGTGGCGCTGCTGTTGGTGAACTCCAGGTGGAGCTTCTGCTTGTATTCGTCTACCCGGCCCTTCATTTTAAAGCGCATGTCAAGATTGCCCTTGAAATCGCAATTCCGGCGTCGCATACGCTCATACCCGGTTATCACCCATGACATTTGCCCTTCCGTTTCGAAAGAACCATCGTCTTTGAATTCCAGAGGTATCTCCGTGTGGATGCTCATTTCTGTATGGCTGGCGGAGTCGGCAACGTGGAAATCGGAGTTTGATTTCATGTCAATGGCAAGGCTGTAGTGGTGGGGCACGCAGCCGCAATCCGGGTCTCCTCGAAACTTTCCCCCCATGGCGTCCACCCATGCCTGGGCCTGGGAAATGAAGTTGGCATGCGTGATAGGCGGCGGTGGCGGCTCGGGCTTGTAGTCCTTATGAGTCTTAGCCTCGTATGTGGCTTCACCGTTAAGATCATTGAGGTCGCGCGTGCCCGCGAATGCAATCTGAATAAAGGGGATATCGTTCCCCTCGTCTTTCGCGATATGGTCGACGAAGCTTTGCGCATTGCCCATCGTCTGCTTCATCTGCCTGCAAAGTTGCACCGAGTCTTTCCCTACAAAGGAGAAAGATCGGCTTGGAATGCGCCATCCCTGTTTGATGTCTTTACTTGAGGCATGAATGTGACAGTCGTTGCAGTCGTATACCTTATATGCGGGGTGCACCACGTCATGCGCTGCCTCCAAGTCATCACCCTTGACCCGCTCGACCCGTTCTTCCACAACCTTTCCCTCTTGCTGGCCGCCGAGATGGTTCTCACCGGTAAAGGGATTTACTAAACCATGACAGTTGATACAGCGCGGCGTTTGAAACGTTGGCGTCATGGCGGCAAAAGCCTTTGGTGCCTTCTGCTGTTGCTCGTCAGAGAGAGGGCACACCCATTTTCGCTCCGGCGGGGCCGCGGCCTGACCGCCACTCGCGGAGGAATACAGAACACAAAACGCCAGCAGCGCTCCCGCGCACGGGAAAGCGGCTATCAAATGCCAACTTCTCTTCATGGAAAAAATGCCTCCCCCGGGAAAAACAGTCCGGTTTCCCCAGGTTTCACTGGGTCAGCGTGAACTCTCCCGTGCCGGTGAATTCACTGGCGCCGATTTTCACGACAAATTTCGCGGTATTCTTGCCTAAATACTTCAAGCTATTGTCGTCCCACTGCACGTCGACATAAAACGCGGTCGCGAAACCGTCGAAATCAGGACCGGCTTGCAGAGGGAGGGTCAGTACAATTTTCCCTTGGTTGATGATCTGCACCACGCCGGACGCAGGCGCCTGCGCATCGTGGTCCGTCCGGTACTGGGCATTGAATTGCACCTTGTCTTTCACCGTGGCCGTCTCCGAGAACGTTGGACGACCTGCCTTATCAAAGCGGAGCATCCGAACTGGCGCGACAC
>JBARMK010000038.1:0-25602 GCA_049802395.1 Candidatus Angelobacter sp. | reverse complement strand
CGGTGCGCATTTTGTCGGAGTTTTCCTTGAAGCGGAACTTCCAATCGGTATGGCTGTCGCATTTGCCGTCAACCAGGAAGGTAAGAATCTTGTTGACTTCGCCGTTCTTGACCACCGGGCGCAGTCCAACCATGCCCACGTTGTTGAAGGGCACTTCCACCTTCAGGCTGCTGGCTTTGATCTTGAGAAGATAAAATTTATGGACATCGGGGCCGATCGTGCGGCTGCTGATCTGTTCAATTACCCCTACTCCGTGGTTCGGATAAACTACCTTGTCGCCGATTTGGAAATTCAGTTGACCATTCATGAAACACCTAGATGGGACACTCTGCGGGGGAACGCCAGACAGAAAACATTATAAACTTTTTTCCGGCTTTTGGCAATCATCATAGGTTTACGGCTACAATCGGCTGCAAAATAATTCGGCCAGTACACAACAAGGGCAGTTAACGTATTCAAGACGAAAGGTTTATAATTAGCGTTTTATAGGCCGCTCGATTCGGTCCAAGAGGAGTATTCTTCCGCCAACATGCCTGAACACATCAAAAAGAAGCTGGAAGAAGAGATTCGCCTCCTGGAGCACGAGTTGACGCACGAACTCCCTAAAGAGATCAAGAAAGCCGTCGCCATGGGCGACCTGAGTGAAAATGCCGAATACCACATGGCCAAGCAGCGCCAGGAGTTCGTCAATGCTCGTCTGGGGCAGCTCAAAAAGCGCATGTCTGAACTAGCCCTGGTGAACCTGACCAATATTCCCAAAGACCGTGTGGCTTTTGGCTCCAAGGTAAAGGTTTTTGACAATACCAAGGAAGAAGAGATTATTTACACGCTGGTAACCAGCGAAGAATCGGATGTGACCAAGGGGCTGATCTCTACAACTTCCCCGATCGGGAAATCATTGATGGGCAAGAAGGTAGGCGACACCGCCACTGTGGTCACGCCAAACGGGAAACGCGATCTTGAGGTACTGCAGTTGACTACAATCCACGATGAGGCTTCATGACCTGGACTGGGGCCTTTGGAAGAGGTTGCCGCGTATTGCTCTATGCCATCGTTCGCGGCCTTGCGCTCACCCGGATCTCCCCTAACGTACTCACATTTCTTGGGCTGGTCATCAACATCATTGCCGCCATTCTTTTCGGTTACGCCAATGCGCAAAACTCCTCGCGCATGTTTCTTTATGCCGGCCTAGTGATTATCGGCGCGGGAATTTTTGACATGGTAGATGGACGCGTGGCCCGCGCCACCGGCCAGGTAACAACCTTTGGCGCATTTTTTGATTCGGTAATCGACCGCTACAGTGACGTGGCCCTGTTCTTCGGCCTGCTGGTTTATTACGCCCGCGGCAACCACTTCTTTTACCTGGTGCTGGTGGCATTCGTGATGGTCAGCTCGGTCATGGTGAGCTATACGCGGGCGCGCGCGGAATCGCTCATCGGCTCTTGCAAAGTTGGTTTCATGGAGCGTCCGGAGCGCGTGGTTCTGGTGATCATCGGGGCGTTGTTTGCGCGCTGGGGTGTTATGGCGCCAGTTCTCTGGGTACTGGCCGTACTTTCCACCACTACCATCATCCACCGCATCGTATATACCTATCAGCAGACGCGCATCATTGACCTGAAAGCCGCAGAAGCCGCCGCAGCACAAAAGCAGATGGCGGCAGCTGCGCTGGAAAGCGCCAAGCCCGAGGCCGGCAAGCAGCAACCCGGCAAAGGCCCGCAGCAGATTCCGTCGTTCAATTAGTTTTTCATTCAAAAGAGGACTCGTATCGATGAGGACCCGCTCCAGCATTGTGCTTCTCGCAGTTGCAGTCCTGGTGTTCACGACTTCCGGCATGGCAGCTATTGCCGATCCTGTCCGAGTTGAACAAGGGTTGCTGGCCGGGGCCAGTGGCACTTCCTCTGACGTACGGGTTTATCGCGGCATTCCCTACGCAGCCCCGCCCGTAGGCGAACTGCGCTGGAAAGCTCCGCAAGCTGTGGCCCCTTGGCAGGGAGTGCGCCAGGCAACCGAGTTCTCCAACGCCTGCTGGCAGACGCAATACCCGGCGGCCGCAGCCATCTATCAGGCCCAGCTTCCGCCGCTGAGCGAAGACTGCTTGTACCTGAATATCTGGACGCCGGCCAAAACCGTGAAAGACCGGCTGCCGGTCATGGTATGGATCCATGGTGGCGGCTTTACTCGAGGGTTCGCTGGCACACGCTCGTATGACGGCGAAATACTGGCCCGGAAAGGCGCGGTGATTGTGACCATCAATTACCGGCTTGGCGTCTTTGGGTTTTTTGCTCACCCGGCGTTAAGCGCTGAGCCTGGACACCACGCTTCCGGAAACTATGCCCTGCTCGATCAGATTGCTGCCTTGCAATGGGTACAGAAGAACATTGCGGCTTTTGGCGGCGATCCGTCCCGCGTAACCGTTTTTGGTGAGTCGGCTGGCTCCTGGGCTGTGAATGCGCTGATGGCGAGCCCGCTGGCCAAAGGGCTTTTTCAGCGCGCCATCGGCGAAAGCGGCGCCATGTTTTCTCCCATGAAAACTCTGGCAGAGGCCGAGAAAGAGGGAGAACAGCAAGCATCCGCTCTCTTACCGGCATCGCCCGCAAAGTCTGAGGGCGCAACAGAAGCGCCAGCACTGGACATCCTGAAAACATTGCGTTCCATTCCGGCGGAAGAGCTTCTAAAAGCGGCTAACGTGGATACGGTCCGTGCGATTGTGGATGGCTGGGTCCTCAGGCAAGACATTGCTTCTACGTTCGCCCAAGGCAAGCAGAACGATGTTCCGTTAATCGTTGGATACAACTCCGATGAAGGCACCACGCTGGCTCCGCAAGCCGTACACCTGACGGCCGCGATGTTCGTCGACGGCATTCATCAGCGTTACGGCGCGCAAGCCGACCAACTACTCAAGACCTATCCCGCAGGTTCCGATGAACAGGCGGTGAAATCGTTTTATTCCGCTTATCGCGATCAGGCATTTGGGTGGGAGATGCGCACATGGGCACGCCTGGCTACCAGGACAGGCCATCAACCAGCGTATATGTACTACTTCAGCCGGCATGTCCCCGGAGAGCAACGCGAACGCCTGCGGGCCTTTCACGCGCTGGAGATCGCTTACGTCTTTGGTACTTTCGTCTGGCGGTTTCCCTGGGACGATACAGATAAAAAACTCAGTGATGCCATCACCAGCTATTGGACCAACTTCGCTGCCACCGGCAATCCCAACGCCGGCGCCCTACTCAAGTGGCCGGCTTACAACGCACAGGACGATCAGCTCTTGGAGTTTGGCGACCAAACAGCCGTGCGCTCACAGGTGAACAAGGCGGGGCTGGATTTCTTTGACGGCTACTACCGATCGCTCGCCGAAGGCAAGAAGAGTGGCGCGCCTCCGGCAGCCAAATAGCCAGCGATAAATCTGCTTGACCGATTTCGCTATCAAGAGCATACTTGAACATGTTCAAATATGCCAAAGCCTGATCTAGTTCCCGATTTGACTCTAACGGCTGCTCCGAAACTCCGTATCGTAATACCGGGCGGCAGTGGCCAGGTAGGCCAAGTTCTCGCCAGACATTTCCATTGTAAGGGTCACTCGGTTACAGTTCTTTCGCGCCGCGCAGACGCGCCGGCGCCGTGGAAGATTGTTCCCTGGAACGGTCGCGATCTCAACGGTTGGACAGAAGCGATTGATGGAGCCGACGTTGTCATCAACCTTTCTGGACGCAGTGTGAACTGCCGCTACAGCTCAGCCAATCGTAGAGAAATTCTCGAATCCAGGGTGCTTTCCACCCGCGCGGTAGGCCGGGCCATCGGTCAGGCAGCGCATCCGCCTGCGCTGTGGATGAACGCCAGCACTGCCACCATCTACCGCCACACATTGGATCGTTCCATGGACGAAGCAACGGGCGAGATCGGCGGTAGTGAGCCTGGCGCGCCCAGGAAATGGCGCTTCAGTATTGACGTGGCTACTAGTTGGGAAAAAGAATTGTTTACCGCCGAAACTCCGCATACCCGCAAGATAGCGCTGCGCAGCGCCATAACGCTTAGCCCAGACGCTGGTGGAATTTTTGATACCTTGCTCACCCTGGTACGCCGAGGTCTGGGTGGACACGCCGCTTCCGGAAAGCAGTTCATCTCATGGATTCACGAAGACGATTTCATCCGCTGTGTGGAATTTCTTATTGGGCGGAAGGACCTTGACGGTTGTGTCAACATTTGCTCGCCGTGTCCGAAGCCGAACGAGGAATTCATGCGCGTTCTGCGCTGCGCGTGGGGAACTTCGATAGGGCTCCCGGCGACACGATGGATGCTGAAAATTGGCGCCATCCTGATGCGCACGGAAACGGAATTGATCTTGAAAAGTCGGCGCGTGATTCCGCAACGATTGCTGGCCGAAGGATTCGAATTTAACTTCGCCGACTGGAACAGCGCGTCTCAGGACCTGGTAAACCGCTGGCGGCGCCAGCACGCCAAGACTTGAGCCTTTCTCCTACTTCGCCGCGAGTGCGGTTCGCTCTTGGTGTGTTGCTTCGGTTCCGGCCAGAGCTGTATCGATCACTGACTTTGCGATCCGCTCGCGATGGAACGTCGCATCGCCCAGCATAGTCTCTGAAGCCTTGGCGCGCCGGTAGTAAAGATGGATATCATTCTCCCAGGTAAAGCCCATCCCCCCGTGTACCTGAATGCCGCGATTATCCACGGTCCTGCAGGCATCGCTGGCGTACATCTTTGCCACCGAGACGGCGAGCTCTGCATCCGGCGTATTTTCTTCCAGCGCCCAAGATGCGTAATACGCCGCTGAGCGTGAACTTTCCGTCTCAAGATACATATCTGCGCAAAGGTGCTGCACGGCTTGGAAGATGCCAATGGGTTTGCCAAACTGCTTGCGCGTTTTGGCATAGGCCACGGTCGTCTCAAGCACACGCTGCATGCCGCCCACCATCTCCGCCGTCAGGGCCAGAGTCGCAACATCCAGCGCGCGGGATAGATTGCCACTGCCGCTCAGCTTCTCTGCCGGAGTGTCTTTGAACTCGACCGAATAAATCTTGCGCGTCAGGTCCATGCCTTTCATTGGACGGATGCGTAATCCGGGCGCTTTGGCATCAACTGCAAAAACTCCGTTGCGCGCAATCACGATGATGAAATCGGCAACGGCGGCATCTGTGACAAAAAGCTTCGTTCCGGTAAGCTTGTCTCCAATCGCCGAAAGCTGCAGACTCGAGCGATCCCAGCTGCCGGCGGCTTCCACAAGAGCAACTGTGGAGCGCGCGTGGCCGGCGGCAATCTGTTCCAGGTATTTCTTTTTCTGGGCCGAAGTGGCCAGCGCATCGATCACCGGCCCAGCCAGGGCCACAGTGGAGAAAAACGGACCGGGCAGAAGCGCATATCCTGCCTCCTCCATCAGCAACACGAGTTCCACTTTGCCCAGGCCCATGCCTCCGAACTCCTCCGGCGTGATGATGCCGGCAAATCCCTGCTCGGCCAGCTTGGACCATACCGTACTGTCATAAGCTGTTTCGCTCTCCATGGTCTTGCGCACGGTGGCGATGGGACACTCACCGGCGAAGAACTTGCGCGCCGTGTCTTTCAGGATCTGTTGGCTTTCCGATAGTCCGAATTGCATGATGTTCTCCGTGTGTGGTTCTGGTAGCTAATTGCCATTTACTATTTGCTTTCCTAGTAACTCTTGGGCAATCCCAGCACAAAATGTCCGATGATGTTGCGCTGGATTTCTGACGTTCCCGCCTCAATCGTGTTGCCGCGCGTCCTGAGATAGCCGTAGGCCCACATGCCGTTGTCAACGGCGTGATCGTCGCCGGCCTCCAGTTGCCCATAAGGCCCCAGCAGTTCTTGCGCAATCTGCTGGAAGCGCTGATTGAGTTCGCTCCAGAAGATTTTCTGGATCGATCCTTCCGGGCCGGGAACGCCGGTGGCGTTGATGCGACTGAAGGCGCGCATCTGGTTGCAGCGCATGACCTCGATTTCCGCATAGCACTGCGCCAGCTTCTGCCGGATGACCGGGTCTTTCGCCGCAGGGCGTCCGTTGCGTGGCGTCGTCCTGGCCAGATCGATCAGCCTTTCCATATTGCGCCGATAGGTGATCTGCAAACCGGCGCCAAATGTGCCGCGCTCGTGCATGAGCGTGCCCATGGCCACGCCCCAGCCTTCATTCACTTTGCCTACAACGTTGGCTACCGGAACCCGCACGTCGTGGAAGAAAAGCTCGTTGAACTCAGTCTCGCCGGTCATCTGCCGCAGCGGTCGAACCTCCACGCCGGGGGTTTTCATGTCCAGAAGCAGGACCGTGAGCCCTTTGTGCTTAGGGACATTCGGATCAGTACGTACCACCAGCTCACACCAGTGCGCAGCCCAGCCATAGCTGTTCCAGACTTTCTGTCCGTTGACCACGTAATGATCGCCATCGAGACGGGCTTCGCAGCGAACATTAGCCAAATCAGAACCGGCGTCAGGCTCGGAAAATCCCTGGCACCAGATTTCTTCCGCGCTCAGAATCTTTGCCAGGTAGCGCTTCTTTTGCGCCTCCGTGCCGAAGGCGATGATGGTAGGACCGATGATGCCCAGGCCGAGCACATTGGCCAGCGGCGGCGCCGATGCCAGTGCCATCTCCTGCCAGAAGATTACCTGCTCCATCAGGCTGGCGCCGCGTCCGCCATATTCTTTGGGCCAGGAGATCCCCGCCCAGCCGCCTTCATAGAGTTTGCGTTGCCAGCGTTTGAGATAGTCAAAGCGCTGCTCCATGGAGTCTTCGCGGCACTCATCCCAATCTTTGGGGACATTGGCGGCAAGCCATGAGCGCAACTCGTCGCGAAATTTTATTTCTTCCGGGCTGAGATTCAAATCCATACTGTCCTCCCGCAGTCGGCGGCTGCTGTGCAAGTTTACTGGCAGCCACAGCGCTGAACGGCCATTCATTTTCGGCAGACAGTGTACAACTTTTATTACTGTCGCTGCGCTCCAAACCGCCAAAGATTTGTGGGCCAGTCTAAACTGTCCGCTCCTGCCGCAGGCGACTCGGCACGCCAGTCGGCCTCGCCGCTAATTTCTAAATGAGAGCTGTCGCTGCGCTCCTAACCGCCGAAGATTGTTGGCCAGTCTAAACCGTCCGCTCCGGCCGCAGGCGACTCGGCACGCGAGTCGGCCTCTCGCTAACCACGTGCTTGCTTTAACATGTGCACGATTGGCAGGGTGATGCCGTTGTCCAAGGGGATTTCCAGCGCTTCCCTGGCAACATAGCCCCTTTGTTGGAAGAGTTTCACCCCGGTCAAGGTAGCGCCCATCTCAAAGCGGGTAAAACCTGCGGCCGAAGCGGCGTTTTCACAGGCGTCAAGAATCAGGGTACCAATGCCACGCCGGGCCCAATTGGGGTGAATAAAGAAAGCACGTATTTTTGCGGCATCGCGTTGCGGGTCGAGCAGATCGTCTTGCCGGTGCTGCCAGCGATCGCCGCCATAGAGGGTCTTGCGCTTGCTCCATCCACCGCATCCGGCAATAACAAGAGATTCTTCGGATTCGGTGCGCGCTTCAGCAACCAGATAAGTGCCATCGGAAATCAGTTGGCTATCAACGCCAAAAACCGTCCGGAGCGCGGCATCAATCTGGGCAGCAGTGTAATCATCAGCTTGCAACCGGCGGACCGAGGTATCAATCAGCTTACGCAGCACTGGAATATCTGCTTCAACTGCGGGGCGGATCTGAATACGAACAGGCATGAGAACGGTGACACTTGAATTCTAGAATCGGTAAGAAAGAGGGCCGCTAACCAGGCCGGTGCCCCGACGTATGGCTTCCCGCCAGTTCCACTCAAAAAAAGCAGCCCAAAAGGGCTGCCTTCTCTTTGCAATGGTTTCGCGCCTATTTCTTTTTACCTTTTTCGTGATACGTGGTCTCAATCTTGGCCCCAATCGCCCCTAACATCTGTTTCACATCATTGGCGTGTGGGCCGTCCGGAGCAAGTTCAAGGTACTTGTTCAGGGCTTCAGCAGTCCCTGCTGGCGCTTGCAGTTTGCCTTGCTTATCCATGGTGCTGGATCCCATCAGCAAAGAGCCCTTAATGAAATAGGCGTCGGCCCGGTTCGGGTCGGCAGTAATAGCTTTGTCGCACGCCGGCAGAGCTCCTTCGGCATTACCCGCATTGTATTGAGTGGCGCAGAGATTGAAGTAGGCAGTGCCCGGGTTCGGGTCCATCTCCGCTGCTTTGGTGTAGGCGGCAATGGCTTCAGGATTTTTCTTCAACTTGAGATAAGCGTTACCTTCATTTGTGAGCATCTGCGCGACGACTGCTTTGGTCTTTGCCGGATCGGCTTTAGGGTCAGTTTTGCTGGCGTTCTGGGCCAGCGGCAACGTCTTTTCATAGGTGTCAACCGCCTCTTGATATTGGCCGAGGTTCAACTGCACGTCGCCCATGGCCTTCTTGTACTCCCAGCGGTTAGGATCCATGATGATCATTTTCTGCACAGTATCTGAGGCTTCCTGCCAATTTTTGGCTGCCGCAGCGGTATTGTATTGGGTAATCAGGGCATTGAGATTCAAGCCCTTGTCTCTTTCCGCTTTCAGTCTTTCCATCTCTTCCTTGGATATGGTGGCTTCCTTCTTCGTCCCCGCCGTAGAACCTTTAGGGCCTTCTCCGTGGAACTCTGACGTTCGGCCGCCTGCGCCGCCTGCGCCTCCCATAGAGGCCCCTTTCGGCGTTTTGACAGAGACACCTTTAGTAAGATCGATGTCCAAGACGTTTTCTACATTGTCGCCGCTCTCACCGACGTTTATGTCGTCATGAGTGAAAACGGTCTTCCCGTCGGCGTCGATTACAGTGACGGTATAGCTGTCATCCGGCACGCCGACGGAAAAAAATTGGCCCTTACTGTCGGTCTTGACCTTGAAAGTCCGGCCTGAGTTCACGCTCTTGTAGATCACCTGAGCTCCAGCCAGCGGCTTGTCATTGTCAGCAACCCTGCCACTGATGTGGGCTAATTGCGCCCTGGCTGCTATGGCTCCAGCGAAGGCGTATAGCATTACCAGGATCATCGGATACATGAGTTTCGTCTTCATTTTTTTCCAGCCTCCGGCTTTAACTTGAATCTTATATTTTATGCCCCGCCACTATTTGCGCGCGTCCCTGTGGCAGATACGGAATGGGGTCATGCGCTTCGGCTTCCGCAAAGGCCCGCTGCCGCAACACGCAACTCTCGCATACCCCGCAAGCTCTATCTTCACGGCTATAGCACGACCAGGTCAAATCGAAGGGAGCGCCAAGTTCCAGCCCCAGCTTAACGATTTGCACTTTACGCATCGCGATGAGCGGAGTCTGGATTTCGATTTTACCTTCTCGCGTTCCGGCCTTGATCACTGCATTGAACGCTTGATAATACGCAGGGCGGCAATCGGGATAGCCGGAGCTATCCTGCTCCACCGCGCCGATATAAATCGTTTCGGCGTCCAAAACCTCAGCCCAGCTCACGGCCGCCGCCAGAAAATGGGCATTGCGGAAGGGAACATAGGTCACCGGAATTCCTGCTCCAATCAACCCATGAGCTTCCGGTACATGAATATCGCGGTCCGTCAGGGCGGAGCCGCCAACGATACTTAAGGATTCGTTTCTGATGACTAGCCGACTCTTGATGCCCAGGCGGTCACAGATCCGCTCAAATGACCGGCGCTCGCGCTCTTCAGTTCGCTGGCCGTAGCTGATGTGAAGCGCGGCGGCGTCAGTCTCACGTACTGCCAGCGCGGCGCAGACGCATGAATCCATGCCTCCGCTTAAGAGCACCACCGAACGCGGCTTTTCAAGTGCCACAGCAACCCTCTGCTTTTGGAAGTCTCTCTTCTCTGATGATCAGCCGATGTGATTAGCTGCCACGCCAATTCTGAATTATCGCAAAAACTTCCATTACTCCGTGTTGACCTTCTGTTCGCGCTGCTGCTCGTATAGCCACGCTGAGCAATTCAAACACCCTTTGTGGCCGGCTCCCAGATGAACTTATGGATTTGTAAGCCCAGCCGTATATTGAGTCTATCTTCCAGAATCCATTCCGCTAGCAGTCGCGGATCAAGCCTGCAGTTGGAAGTGTCGCGCTCACGGCTTGGATCTTTTAAAAACGCCGGGGAAAACAACACACTGCCTACTCTGTTTTCGAGGGCATGTTCGCGGGTAAAGGCGCGCGCAAATTCGTAATCGGCGCGATCGGCAAGCACGAACTTGACCTCGTCTTGCAAAGTGAGCGTCTCCAAGTTGCTCAAGCGAAATGATCCGCCTTCGCCCGAACCAGGACACTTCACGTCCACGATCTTGTGCACCGCCGCGGGAACTTTTTCCAGCGGGCGTTCGCCACTGGTCTCTAGTAACAGCGTATAGCCACGCGCCAGCAGACGATCCATCATAGGGACCAACTCACGCTCCTGCAGCATGGGCTCGCCGCCGGTGATCTCAACAAGTCCGCGGGGGGCCAGCCGCGCGATCTCCTTTTCCACTTCTTCCGCTGACATCTTTCTGCCGCCCGTAAAGGTGTATTCGCTGTCACACCAGGTGCAACGCAGATTGCAGGCGGCCAGCCGCACAAAAATGCAGGGCATACCGGCAAAAGAAGACTCGCCTTGAATAGATCGGTAAATTTCAATGATTTGCATGTGCGGAGAAGCACAGCCTGCTTACGGCTGCGCCAAAAACTTATTCCGAATACTTTATCCGAGTACTTTACTCCGAGTATCGGGCCGTGGTGGTGTCGGTCTCCCAGATGGTGACATCTTTCACCATCACGCGGCCCGTGGTCAGCGACCGCAAGCGGCCATTGGCCTGGTCATAAAAATACTTGGCCAGATTTTCCGCCGAGGGATTCAGCTCAGTGAAAGGCGTGATTTCATTCAGCATCTGGTGGTCTAGCCGGTCGATCACATGCTTCATGACCTCTTTCAGGTCTTTAAAATCCAGCAGCAAGCCTGCCTTGTCCAGCTCTGCGCCCCGGAGCGTGACACGGACTTTGTAATTGTGCCCGTGCGGGTTCTCGCATTTTCCCTTGTAGTTGCGCAGGTAATGGCCTGCGGCAAATGAGTCTTCGACCGTAACCTCGTACATCCACTCCCCTTATCGGCGCCGTGAGCTGCCGCCACACTTATTGTAAATGGTGGGGGTTAACCTGAGCCACCCAACGCCTGCTAAAAAGGCTGGCGCATCTCCTTATGGTCTTCTATCACTCTGGCATTGCTTCGGTGGACCACCGAATATTGAAAAATAAGCGGTTTATTGGATGTACTTCCAAGCAATTTTTATTACATAGTGGCGATTGCATTCTTCAGTTATTGTGAAAGTGTCACGCTGGTCACGGATGCCTGCGCTTCATACGTCAATTAAATTTCAGGCAAGGAACGATACCGGGACCGTTCCTAAGAGCAAGGGGAACACGAAATGATTAGCGGAGGGAGAACTATCAATGCAGCCGAGTGTGCGGACCGGGCGGGTAAGCACGCTTTCGGGCTGAATGACGCCAAAGCCGTCGCGGCTTTGCGCAAACTTGCCGATGACATTGAATCCGGCGCCGTGGCCTTATACAGCATCACTACTTCTTCTCACGCCACGCATGAAGAATTCACCGTTCGTGAAGTGATTATCGAAGTCCTCGAGGAACATCCGAGCGCGCGGCCGATCATAGTTAAAGAGATCATAGTTAAAGAAAAGAGCATGAAGAAATAGAGTCTGAAACCGCTATAAATTTTCTCAGGCGGACGTAAAAAACTGCTCCACGTCCGCCAGGTCTTTCGTTTTTTTGTATGCGGGCAGACTATCGATAAAGACTTTCCCGTAGCGCTGCTTGAGCACACGATTGTCCAGCAGGGCCAGTACGCCTCGGTCTTTTACCGAGCGGATCAACCGGCCAAACCCCTGCTTCAGCGTGATCACCGCGGAAGGCACTTGGTACTCGAAGAAGGCATTTCCTCCGCCGCCGTTGATGGCATCAATGCGCGCCGCGACCACGGGATCATTGGGCACGGCGAAAGGCAAGCGGTCAATAATCACGCAGCTGAGTTGTTCCCCCTGTACATCAACACCCTGCCAGAACGAGGCCGTAGCGAACAGCACCGCATTCGGCGTGAGCCGGAATTCTTCCAGCAGCGCGCTCTTTGGCGCAGACCCTTGCAACAACATGGGGAATGGCAGCTCACCCAGCAGCCGGTCATGAATGTCGTTCATCTGGGCATAGCTGGTGAACAGACAAAAGGCGCGTCCCTGGGTGACGTCAAGCAGGCGGCGAATTTTCTCCGCGGCGGTACGGCCGAATTGGGGAGAGCGCGGATCAGGCATGTCCGGCGGAACGTAAAGAATCGCCTGCCGGCCATAGTCAAAATGCGAAGTCACCACCAGTTCACGGGCATGTTCCAGGCCCACGCGTTGGCGGATGTACTCAAAGCTTCCCCGGTCCGGGGCGCCGGCCACAGCCAGCGTGGCTGAGGTCAAGACGGCGGTTTCCAGGTTTTCAAAAAGCTTCTGCTTAAGGATTTGCGAAACATCGATCGGCGTTGCCTGCAGCACAGTATGGGTCTGCCCGCCGCGCGTTCTGCGCGCTTCTCCCCTGTACTCGATCCAGAAAACGGTGTTCTTGTCTTCCGATTCCATGATGAAAGCAAGCTGCGCCTGCAATTCGTTGGTCCGGCGGCTGAAGTTGAAGACCTCTTCGGGCTTTTGCGGCAGCAGTTCCAGTTCAGCCAGGACCCGCCCCAGTGTTTGCATCAGGGAGTCATAATCGTCGCTATTTTTCTCCAGGAACCCATCACGGTCCCTGAAGGCGGAACGCCCATCGCCCGGCGGCAGCAGCCCAAAGAAAAAGCGTGAGCGCTCACGCAATCGCGCCAATGCCTGGATAAGACCGGGAGAGAGGGCCTTTTTCTGCTGCAAGGTAGCTTCAATGTCGCGCGCAAGCTCTTCAAAACGAAGGTTGCTTACGCTCACGCCAAAGTAGCTTCCGGCTACGTCTTCCAATTCGTGAGCTTCATCAAAGATCACGGCGCTGAACTCGGGAAGAACGCCGGCATCGGGGCCGCCCGTCTGCCGCAATGAAAGATCGGCAAAAAAGAGGTGGTGATTGACGATGATGATGTCGCTCTCCGCGGCGCGGCGATGCATTTCGGTAATAAAGCAGCGGTCCCATTGCTGGCACTTCTGCCCGGTACAGCGCTCGGTGCGCGCGTCAAGTTTCTGCCACAGTTGGGTATTTTCTGGAAGGCCCTTCAGCTCAGCGCGGTCTCCGC
The DNA here is from genome assembly GCA_049802395.1 of Candidatus Angelobacter sp. Taxonomy (GTDB): domain Bacteria; phylum Acidobacteriota; class Terriglobia; order Terriglobales; family Acidobacteriaceae; genus Angelobacter. The sequence continues at coordinate 12,360 of JBARMK010000038.1, read as the reverse complement.
TCTCAGTGGTGCTTTCCCATTCGGCGATCTGCCGGTATTGTTCGATCTCCTGCAATCCGTTCAGGACCGGCTGGCTGGTAAGGTCGTAAAGTTTTTGCCGGCAGAGATAGTTATTGCGGCCCTTCATGTAGCAGACACGCAGCTTACCCAGATGCTGTTCCAGGAATGGTATATCCTTGAAGAAGAGCTGTTCCTGCAGGTTCTTCGTTCCCGTCGAGATCACCACCCGCTTGCCGCTGCGGATTACCGGAAGAAGATAGGCCAAAGTTTTGCCTGTGCCGGTGCCGGCTTCCACAATTAGGTGCCGGCGCTCGGTCAGCGCTTTTTCCACGGCTTCCGCCATTTGCAACTGGCCGCGACGGAATTCATAGTTCGGATGCGCCTGGCTGAGCAGCCCTCCGGGCGCGAAGAACTGATGCAGCGTGGGTAGGCGGCCAGTGGGCGCAGCATCGGTCCCGGGATGAGAAAAGGAAGCCACGACGAGCGTGATTTAATAATAACTGGGAAGAGCTGATACCAGTTAGCAAATGGCAAAGCCGTCCGCGCGGCTGTCCGAAAAGAGTTACTTGAAAGCAACAGAAACTAAATCCCGCTTCCCGCTGCTCGCTATCGTTGGCAGGCCCAACGTGGGGAAATCCACGCTTTTCAACCGGCTGATTGGATCGCGCCGCGCCATTGTGGGCGATGAACCGGGGATCACCCGCGACCGACTCTACGGCGAGACATCGTGGGATGGCCGCAAAATCCGCGTCGTTGATACCGGCGGCATCATTCCCGATGACAAAGGATTTATCCCCGCTGAGATCTTTCGCCAGGCACGCGTAGCCCTGGAAGAGGCGGCCGCGATTGTCTTGGTGGTTGATTTACGAACCGAACTCGCTGCGCCCGACATGGAACTGGCCCGGTTGCTGCGACGCCTGGGCAAGCCACTCTTCCTGGCTGTGAACAAAGTAGATTCTCCCAAGTTTGAGGCGGAAGCGGAAAACTTTCGTACATTGGGGATTGAAGAACTCTATCCGGTTTCAGCCGAGCATGGCGTTGGCACAACTGAGCTGCTCGATGCGATTCTGGCTGCCATTCCGATATCTGCGGCCGAGAAGGACCAAGCTAGGACAGCCGAAGCCGGCCTTGAGGCTTCAGAGGATGAAGCCACTGAAGGAGCCCGTAAGGCGAAGCCCAAGCGCGAGACGCGCGTCGCCATCATCGGCCATCCGAACGTGGGCAAATCTACTCTGCTCAATATATTGACCGGAAGCTCCCGTGCCATCGTTTCACCCATAGCCGGCACCACGCGCGATGCGGTGGATGAATTCATTGAAAAAGACGGCCATACCTATCGCTTTATTGACACCGCGGGAATCCGCCGCAAAGGCAAGACCAACCTGATGGCGGAAAAACTTTCCGTAGTCATGGCGAGGAAACATCTTGAGGCCGCCGATGTAGCGTTGCTGGTGATTGATGCAGTGGAGGGAGTAAACGCGCTTGACGCCACAATTGGAGGCTACGCGCATGAGAGCGGACGCTCCGTCATCATTATCGTGAACAAGTGGGACCTGGTGGGGCCAGGCCGCACCGACGGCCGCCCTCCCGCCGACCGCGAGCTTTATGAAAAGCAGGCCCGCCGGGCTTTGAAGTTCCTGGACTATGCGCCCATGGTGTTCGTCTCCGCCGCCGGGGGTAAGAATATCGACAAGATTTTTCGCGCCCTGGAACTCGTAAGCTCGGAGCGGCAAAAGCGCATCGGGACATCGCAGATGAATCGCTTTCTGGAGTCGGTGGACTTTGAGCGCGCCTCTGTCCCGCACCGGCAACAGGTGAAAATCTTCTACATGACCCAGGCGCAGGCGTCGCCGCCGACCTTTATTCTTTTCACCGACAAAGACGTGAAACTGCATTTTGCGTACGAACGGTTTCTGCAGAATCAAATCCGCAAAGAATTTGGATTTGTGGGCACGCCTATCTGGATCAAGAACCGTCCCCGCAGCAAGGTGAAGCTTCCGCCGAAGAAGGCCACGCGCAGAGGCTAGACCACAGGCTGAGTTTGGGTCATTTGCGGAGTTGGGGCCGGAGAGATTGGTTGTGGCCACAGCAGCGCGGCAAGTTTCGGATAGCGCCCGCCAAAGAAATAGAACGCATACGATGCGAAGAACACCGTGACCGGCGCTGTCAGCAACAAATACAGACAGCAGAGTCCGGCGGCCACCAGCAACCCCGCAATCCCAAAAATAATGAACCCAATAGCGCCCGCCGCCTTGACGACAACGACACCTAAGACAACGAGGATGCCAGCCGGGATTCCAATGATGAGCATGGCGGGAAGGATGGCAATAATCATGGCGATTGCGAGGCCGATTCCCGCTCCGACGGAGCAAATTACTTTCATGCCGATATAGCCAGCCCATGCGCCTGGCTCAGAAGCGATTACACGCCACAGGGAAGACCAGGCATCGCCCGGGGTAAAGTCATCCAGGGCCATAACCGGCATGAGAAAATCTTTTGCCAGCGTAGAAATGATGCCAAACACAATGCCGGCTGCAATCGCGCCCAGAGCAATGGATGCGAGAACCTCAAAGAGAGCTATCAGCGAGTTATCGCCGCTGAAGACGCCTCTCTGGTAGGCATGCCAAAGCGGCAGGCCGACAATGAGCGCCATCACGGCCCAGTTCACCACTCGGTACGCCAGCCAAAAACCGAAGTAGCGGTTTGCCTGCGCGGCGTAGCGACGCCAGCCGCGGCTTATGAAGGCCTGCCCGCCCACAACGGCGTCAAACAGGACAAAGCGAAAGCGGCAGAAGAGGTACAAAAAGACCAACGAGATCACCACCAGAACAACTACTGCGATCAAAATAATGTGAAGATAATCAGCCAGGTGAATGGAGCGCAGGGCGCTTTGGATATCTGCCCAAGGATCTTTGGGCAGTTGGTCACGGGGGAATTGCCGTGGCATAACCGGCGCGCGGAAGTTGAAGTTGCTATTGAACGTTGCCACTCCGCCGCCCAGTATTCCAATGAAACCCATCTTCAGCCACGTGCCCAGGCGAAAGGGTTTGAACAGCATGGTATTGACCCGCGCAAAAGCAGGCCCAAGGGCATCAATGGCGGATAGACGGTTCATAAACGTTCTCAGCGCTTCGGGGCAAGGACGCGTTCCCTTGAAGCCATGATGCTAGCTTTTCCAGCGCGTTTTCACAAACTATTTTGTGGCGTTGTTTCTTGTCGCGGACTTTGCGCCGCGTCGCTTCATCCAATTGCGGCAGAAGGTCAAAGGTAATGTTGGCCGGCTGAAAGTTTTTAGGGTTGGCGTGGCAGATGTAGTTCACCAGCGATCCTAACGCGGTCTCTCGCGGAGGAGGAATGGCGGGCAATCCCTTTGCGATGCGGGCCACGTGCGTCCCCACCAGCATACCCATAGCAATCGATTCGGTATAACCCTCAACGCCGGAGATCTGTCCGGCGAAGAATACGCTTGGATGTTGCCTAAGGTTCAGCGTCTCCGCTAAAAGCGAAGGCGCATTGATGTAGGTATTGCGATGGATCTGGCCATAGCGTACGAACTTCGCATTCTCCAGCCCGGGAATGAGGCGTAGCGCTCGCGCCTGGTCGCCGAATTTCAAATGGTTTTGGAAACCGACCAAGTTGTAGGAATCGGCGCGCAGGTTTTCCTGCCGCAACTGCACCACCGCATAAGGCCATTTGCCGGTTCGGGGATCGTCGAGCCCGACGGGCTTCATGGGGCCAAAACGAAGAGTGTCGCGGCCGCGGCGCGCAATCTCTTCAATGGGCAGGCACCCTTCAAAATAATTCAGGTTTTCCCAGTTATGGCCCTCAACCATCTCTGCTGAAGTGAGCGAATCTATAAACCGGTCATACTCTTCTTTGGTAAAGGGGCAGTTGATGTAGTCGGCGGTGCCCTTGCCATAGCGCGCCGCCATATAGACCTTGCTCATGTCGATGGAATCGGCTTCGACGATAGGGCTGATGGAATCGTAGAAGAAAAGGTGGCCGCTGCCGGAGAGCCGTGCGATCTCGCGCGAGAGCGCATCAGAGGTCAGCGGGCCAGTGGCGATCACAGTGAGGCCGTCCGCTTCTTTGATCTCGGTTACTTCCTGGCGGATGATTTCGATATTAGGCTCAGCCGAAATTGCTTCAGTAACTTTGGCCGCGAAGGCTTCGCGGTCGACGGCCAGCGCGTGTCCCGCAGGAACGCTGGTTTCACCGGCGATGCGCAGCAGCAAGGAGCCCACGCGACGCATTTCTTCCTTCAGCAGCCATGGCGCCGTGTGTTCGCTCTCAGATTTAAGTGAATTCGAGCAGACCAGTTCGGCGAACTTGCCGGTCTGGTGGGCAGGTGTGGACTTCACAGGGCGCATTTCGTAGAGCTCGACTGGAAGCCCGCGTTGTGCGCAGTGCCACGCTGCTTCACAACCGGCCAGACCTGCGCCAATGATTTTGATAGGTGTTGTCACTTTGTTGCAGCTCTCCTGCTTTTTGCATCGACACATACAGTTTAATTGCGCTGCCTGCCGAGATGAGGGTTCATCGCTGCGGGATGAACGTCTGCCTAAAGGCCGGCGATTCGCAAGCGAATCGCTAGACGCTGATACGGGCGAGCCGCTTTAACGGCTCGCCCCGCAGCAGCATAGTCTCCCATTCATCAAGCAGCTCTGCGCCCAGGGATTCATAGAATTTCAGCGCGGGCGTGTTCCATTCCAAGACCATCCAGCGCAATCCGTAACAGTTTTCTTGTATGGCGATCTCAGCCAGTTTTTGCAGCAACGCTTTTCCGATACCTCTTCCGCGCATCTCCGGCAAAACGAAGAGATCTTCCAGATAGAGTCCTGCTTGCCCTCGCCAGGTGGAATAGTTGTAATGAAAGAACGCGAAGCCCGCGGGTTGACTCTCCCATTCGGCGATGAGGCAGCGATATTTTGGCTGCGGACCAAAGCCATCACGGATGAGGTCTTGTTCGCTAGCCACGACGGCGTTCGGCTCACGCTCATATTCGGCCAGACCGCGAATGAAGTGCAGCATCAAGGGCGCGTCGGACGCGGTGGCTGGGCGGATAGAAAGCATGGCCCTTCCAGTTTACTAGGGAAGCGTAGCGACCGGGCACGGGTAGCTTATGCTGTCGCTTTATATTGAGCCAGGGCCGCATCTTCAGCTTCGTAGTCGAAAGGGACCGTAAAGCTTTCCGGAGGATGTGCGCGCTCCCATTCGACGGTGCGACGGATAGCTTCTTCACGCGGCAAAAGCTCACGATAGCCAAGCTCGTTGCGGATGCGCTCAGAGGATGCCACCAGATGTTGAGCAGTGTTTCCGGGCCAACGCAGGTGCTGGGGAGTGCGATCATGCGGCAGCACGATGAACTCACCGGCCCAGTTGATGGCTACGGCGATTTTGCGCGCCCAATCGAGCTCACCGAAAGACTCTGATTCGCAGACGTTGTAAACACGACCAGCAGCCTGCGGAGATGTGACCGCCAACGCGATAGCCGGGCTCACATCTTCCACGTAGCCGCGCGGCGTGCGTAACGGCGCCACGTCATCGGCAAAGATGATCTGCTTTCTGCCATCATTGATGCGCTTCAGAATCGGGTGGAAACGGCGCACCGGATCGCCCGGACCATAAATCATGGGCAGCCGCAAGATGGTGCCTGGCAGTTTGGGGTCGCTCAGGACAGCCTGTTCTACAGGAATTTTGTCGTACTCATCGTCCAGCCAGCCGTAAACCGTCTGCGCTTTCTTTAGCGCCTCAGGAGGATAGGGATTTCGGTTTGCCCTGAGCTCGGAGTCTTCTTTCAGCGGCAGTTCCTGTAAGCCGCCAGGTTCACGACTATAAAAAACTCCCCAGGCGCGATACACGTCCATGCTGCTGAGCGCGACGACCCGGCCCGTGACGCCGCGGAAAGTATCCATGAGTTGCTGCGCCTGGCGGCCTGAGCTGAGAACAAAATCGACTACAACATCGAACTTCTGGCGGCGGAATTCAGGTTGATGGTCCTGGAGAAACTGGCGATCGCCAAGAATTTCTTCACTGCCTTCTGGAGCGCGCGTTTTGCCGCGATGAAAGATTGTGATCTGGTGTCCACCCTTTTGCAGGGCTGTGACTGTTGATGGACCAATAAAACCACTGCCGCCGATGAGAAGAATTTTCATTTGGCTTACTCCATTACTGTATGCCGTGGCCACGTTCTAAATGATAATCCGCTCGTCGCCGACGCGGCGCGTAACGCGCTGCTGGTCGAGGTACTCCAGCAGCGGAATAGCGTATTTGCGGGTCACGCCGATGAGGTCTTTAAAGGTCGCAACGTCGATTTTCGGCGCTTTGGCTTTTTGCGTCGCCATCACCTGGCGCAGCCCCTGCAGCGCGGTGTGATGGAATACCAGGTCGTCCGCCAGTTTGATCAATACGCGGTCCCGCATGAGAAGGGTCACCAGCTTCTGGGCCCGCGCCTTGTCCACCGGCAGCTTGTCGAGGACTTCTTTCATCAGCGGCACTTTCAGGCCGGCTGCGGCAAAGGCTTTTTCGATTTGCTCTTTGGCTTTGGCCTCTTCATCCTTCAGCTCCACACCACGCCCAGCCAGACGGACCTGCTCGCCAGAGACCTCGGCCTTCTTATCGCGGGTAAGCTGGGACAACAGGGCCTCCATCACGGTTTGGTGAAGGTCCAGTTTTTCGCGCAGCTCTTCTTTACTGATGCCGCCGACCAGAGGGTTGGCTTTGTGAAATGCTTCCAGCGTGGCAATAAGTTTTTCCCGCGTCTTCTGTATGGCTTCAGCGGAAAGCAGGAAATCGCCGACCTGAATAATCTGCTTTTGTTGCGCCAGTACGGCGATGACCGGCTGCAAGACTGAAGGTTTTAGTCCAGTCTCACGCACGGCGGCGGCAAGCGAAAGACCTTCGTGTCCGCGTCGGGCAATACGAGCAAGCAGTGATTCCTGGCGATTGCCGCTGGAAAGCGTGGCGAGGAAGGCTTGGAGCGGACCTGCCTTTTGGCGCGGCAGAGGAAAAGCGTCCAGCACCATTGCGCCGCCAATGGTGATTACAGGCGAGAACTGGCGGAGGATGGCGCGATCTCCCGGCAGCAAGAGCAGTGGTTCGGCGGTGCGAAGTTGAGCAAAGGCCGTTCCTCCGGGCTTGAGTTCGCTTACACCGTGCAGCGCGACTTCGGCGATGGTCTCAGAGGTGAACGCGTGAAAATGGATGCGTGCGCGGTTCTTGAGCGGCTTGGCGTCTTTGAGCAGAGAAATCTGAACTTCAAGTTTCTGCGTGGCTTCGAATGCACCGGGCGTGGCCAGCGTCATGCCTCGCGCCATCTCTTCCAGTTGCACGCCAGCCAGGTTCAAGGCGGTGCGCTGGCCGGCGATCGCCTGGTCGGTCAGGCTGCCGTGCACCTGCACGCCGCGCACGCGCGCACGTTTGCGGCCAGGAAAAATCTCGACTTCTTCTTCCTTCTTTACTTTGCCGGCGATCAGTGTGCCCGTAACCACCGCACCAAAGCCTTTCATGGTGAATACACGATCAATGGGCAAGCGGAAGAGCGCTTCAGTATCGCGCGCTGGAACTTCGGCGGAGAGGCGAACGATCTCGCGCTTCAGCTCGTCCAATCCTGTGCCCTTGAGCGCGCTTGCGGCGACCACTGGCGAGCGGCTGACATCGAGAAATGATCCGCGGACAAAATCTTCAATCTCCATGCGTACGACGCTGAGTGTATCTTCATCCACCAGATCGGCTTTGGTAATCACGGTGATGCCGCGCGGGATGGAGAGCAGCCGGCAGATCTCAAAATGCTCGCGGGTCTGCGGCTTGATGGATTCGTCAGCGGCGATGACCATCAGGACCAGATCCATGCCGCCAACGCCGGCGAGCATGTTGCGGACAAAACGCTCGTGGCCGGGAACGTCTATGAAACCAAGCTTAAGCTTGGTTTCATTTCTGTCGCTCCGCTCCAAACCGCTCGGGATTCTCGTACCCTTGACCGCGTTCTGCTCTTGTTGCAGACGGCTCGGCGCGTGGTCGGCCTCCAACCCCGCCACGCGAAAACCGCGCGTGTCGGGGGCCCCGGGCTCGCCGCCGGGTATGGCCAACTCAAGGTGTGCGAAGCCAAGATCGATAGTAATGCCGCGCCGCTTCTCTTCTTCCAGGCGGTCGGCATCGATGCCGGTGAGGGCCTTGACCAGCGCGGTCTTGCCGTGGTCGATGTGTCCGGCGGTGCCGATGATGATGGATTTCATTTTGCAAACAGTGTAATAGATCAACGGCAATCAAGAATGGTTTTGGATGGTACGAAGACAGTACGAGCATAGGAAAGAATAACAACACCAATCTCTATCGTCTTCAACCGGCAAACGCTTTCAAAGATGCAGTATTGGCACAGGAATTCTAATTTCATGGGTTGAACTTTTTTTATCGCTTCATGTGGTCTTCTGTGATCGGCAACGTCAAGATCATGGATTTATGGATGATGCGGGACTCAGACCGCACTTAGCAGAGATTGTTGGTTAACAACGATATTGGCGATGGTTCTTCACCTCTTTAAGTTCTGCTTGTACTCCTACCTCAATTCGAGCGCTGAGTAGCAGGGGAGAGGATTCAAGATGTCAGCCGGCGACTGAAGAACTACCTGTGCTGGCGATACCTCTCTCTTTATCACCAGCCGATGCCGAATAGTAGAGGCCGAGTTTCAGGGTCACTTTATCGGCGGTGATCAAACCGTCAAGAGCCTCAACATACAAATTCGTGAACAAACGATAAGGCGCCGAGTGGGAGCGAACCGCCTCTTTGAGTTGCTGTCGTGTTTGGCCGGGTCCCTGACTGAGCTGCTCCAATATGATCAACCGCGCTCTAGACTGAAGAGCTTGGATGCCTCCACGAATCGACCAGGCCATGGCAGCTCCGATGATTCCAAGCAAAGCGAGTAGAGACTTGGAAGATGGTCTCATTACTAAGAGAATGATTGCCCCAACAAGTACCGCACCGAGCACCGCCGACAGCCTCTGATAAGGGCCAAATCCCGAGGATGGCTCCTCAACGACAGCCTTGAACCATCCTTTCGGAACAATCCATAATCGACCGAGCACCCATAAAGCACCGATACCAACTAAGACCATCAGCCATGTCAGAATAAATGCTGGAAAGCCAAACAGGACCGCGGCAATGCTGGCCAAAATAAATATTGGGTATGTTCTGAGTTTGCTGGGCATGTCAAATCACTCCAGAAAAGGAATCTTACTCTCCACGAAGCGCGTTACGGTACAATTTCAGTCTCAGCCCCTTCTCAGGTAATCGCCAAAAGTTGAAAGCGAAAGTGTTTGCTAGAGCAGGGATCCCTCCCCTTCGACAAGCTCAGGGTCGGGATTACAGAAAAAGATGCGAAAATAGAAGTACCCCATGCCCACCATCCACGCTTCCGCCATTACGACAGAAGTTATCAAAGACCACGGCATCACGCCGGAAGAATATGAACGGATCAAGGCTTCGCTGGGACGCGAACCGTCGCTGACCGAGCTGGGTATTTTCAGCGTGATGTGGAGCGAGCACTGCTCGTATAAGTCGTCGCGCGTGCACCTGAAGCGGCTGCCCACGCGCAGCAAGCTGGTTGTGCAGGGGCCGGGAGAAAACGCAGGCATTATCGACATTGGCGACGGATGGGCCTGCGCGTTCAAGATTGAGTCGCACAATCATCCCTCTTTTATTGAGCCGTTTCAGGGAGCAGCGACCGGCGTGGGAGGGATCCTGCGTGACATCTTTACCATGGGCGCAAGGCCGCTGGCGGTAATGGACTCGTTGCGGTTCGGGCCGATAACGCCGGAACCGGTTTCTCCTCCGTCGGATGAACCCACCCTTTCCGCAAAGAACGCGGAAAGAACGGGGCACCCGGCTGACCAGGCGACGATTCATCGCAACCATTCAGTGCTGGAGGGAGTGGTAAGCGGCATTGCGTCTTATGGAAATTGTTTTGGCGTGCCCAACCTGGGCGGCGAGACGAAGTTTGAGCACTGCTACTCAGGGAACCCGCTGGTCAATGCATTTGCTCTGGGGTTGGTGCGGCGCGACCAGATTTTTTATGCCAAGGCAGCAGGCGAAGGCAATCCGGTGATTTATGTGGGCGCAAAGACCGGGCGCGATGGCATTCACGGCGCCACCATGGCGAGCGAGGAATTCAGCGAAGGCTCAGAGCAGAAGCGGCCGAACGTGCAGGTGGGCGATCCATTCCTGGAGAAGCTTTTGCTGGAGGCGTGCGTCGAGGCCATGCATACCGGCGCAGTCGTTGGGATACAGGATATGGGCGCGGCCGGTCTGACGTGCTCCACCTGCGAAATGGGAGCGCGCGGCGGCGTAGGCATTGAGATTGAACTGGACCGCGTGCCACAGCGAGAGACCGGCATGAACGCCTACGAGATCATGCTGAGCGAATCGCAGGAGCGCATGCTGCTGGTGGCAGAGAGCGGCCGTGAGCAGGAAGTTTTGAAGGTCTTTGAGAAGTGGGGACTAGACGCTGTGATCGTTGGGCGCGTGACCAGCAACAGCAGGCTGCGCGTTTTGGAGCACGGGCAACTGGTGGCGGACATTCCCAACTCCGCGCTCACCGACGATGCTCCGCTGTATCACCGTCCGCTGGAGCCCTGGAGCGCGCCGGTTTCACGTACCAAACCGGAGAGTGTGCGATGGAGTTCGGGTGACCTCACGGAAAATCTAAAGCGCCTGCTGGCTGCGCCCAACATCTGCTCCAAGCGCTGGATCTTTGAGCAATACGATTCCATGGTGCAATCGAATACCGTGGAAGGGCCGGGCGCGGATGCTGGGCTGATGCGGATCAAGCCACCCACGCACGCGCAAAACCTCGCGCGCGTGCCGGGGACCACGTTGGGGCCTTCTATTCAACGCGCTTTAGCTATGGCACTGGACGGCAATGGACGCTGGTGCTGGCTCGATCCCAAACTGGGCGCGATGCACGCTGTGGCCGAGTCGGCGCGGAATGTCTCCTGCACGGGAGCCACGCCGGTGGCGGCCACGAACTGCCTGAATTTCGGCAACCCGGAAAAGCCACAAATCATGTGGCAGCTCTCGCAGGTGATAGATGGATTGACCGAGGCGTGCACAGCGCTGGAGACGCCGATCACGGGCGGAAACGTGAGCCTTTATAACGAGACGCTGGGGGAAGGGATTTATCCCACGCCAGTTGTGGGAATTGTGGGGACGCTGGAGAACGTGGACAACGCCATGACGTTCCACTTCCGCGAAGCCGGACGCGATGTATTCCTGCTGAGCGGGGCCGGTGATGTGGGCAAGGACGTGAGCAAGGCGGAGGCTGAGTTTGGCTCGTCAGAATACGCCAAAGAGGTGATCGGGCAGATTTGGGGCGTGCCGCCGGCTCTCGACCTCAAACAGGAGGTCGCACTGCAAAAATGCCTGCGGGAGCTGATTGGCAGCCATGCCATTGAGTCAGCCCATGATTGTTCCGATGGCGGCTTGGCAGTAGCCCTGGCGGAATCGGCTTTTCCGAAGGGCGTTGGTGCGGAGATTGACCTTAACTCCAATGGAATGTTCGCGGAAGCTGTTTTGTTCGGCGAGACCGCCAGCCGGGTCTTGATAAGTTGCGACCCCAAAAAGGCTGAGGACATCCAACAAATAGCGGTAAGATGGGGCGTACGGGCGGACCACATCGGTCGCACCGTTCCTGAAAAATTTGTAATTGATCTTGACAGCAAGCAAGCGGTCTCGGCAAACGTGTCTGAGCTGCGGCAGGTCTGGGACACGGCTCTGGTGAAGGCCTTGCACACGGATGCACCGGAGCATCTGGTGCCGGAGATATTGCAGAAGAGCTAGCCGCAGGGGCTAAAGCCCGAGTTTTATTGCTCGTTTACGGCACGACTGAAGTCGTGCCCTGATCTAAACCAGGAAGACGAACCCAAGTGGTTTGGAGCGAAGCGACAGAGATGCTGGATAAGTTCAAGGACGAATGCGGCGTTATGGCGGTGCACAATCACCGTGAGGCTTCCACCATGGCCTACCTGGGACTGCACCAGTTGCAGCACCGTGGGCAGGAGTCGGCGGGCATTGTGTCGTCGAATGGGGAACGTCTTTACGTCCACAAGTCCATGGGACAGGTGGCGGAAATTTTCACTGAAGACGTGCTGAGCAAGCTTCCCGGCAATCTTGCCATCGGCCATACGCGTTATTCCACCGCGGGCGACTCGGCTGTGCTGAACGCGCAGCCCATTATGGTGGATTGCAACAAGGGCATGATTGCGATCGCGCATAACGGCAATCTGGTGAATGCTAACGATATCCGCCACCGACTGGAAGCGCAGGGCTCCATTTTTCAGACCAATAGCGATACTGAGGTCATTGTTCACC
>JBARMK010000037.1:0-1505 GCA_049802395.1 Candidatus Angelobacter sp. | reverse complement strand
CGCTCCGCCACATCGTGCAACCCAAAGAACTCCTGGTGCCGCCGGTAGATATCGTCGAGGGAGAGGCCCTGGCTCCGGAGCTGTTCCTGAAACGCTTCACCGATCCGTGGTGCGATATGGAGCAGGGCGAGAAATCCGGGCGAGTCCAGCCCACTCCCATGGCCCAGACCCGAGCGGATGATGTGGTAATCATAGGGCGTTATGGTTTCAAGGACGTGCAGCAGGGAAACCGGATGTTCCAGCATGACAAATGCACGGCGCATCAGCCGGGCTGCGTTGGCATAATCACCTGTCGCCAGCGCCACGCGTGCGCGCTCCAGCTCCCAGGCTGCTCCCTTCATCAGCAGCTCTGAGGATTGATGGACCACCTGAAAGGTCAGCTCATCCGGGTGTGAAAGCTCGTCAATCGGCGTTTGCAGCAACAGCAGCTCGTCTGTGCGCAGGTAGCGTTCATAATCGGTTGCGCCTTTTCCTTCAAGAATTGGTTTACGAAAATCATCCATCTTGGTTTGTTTACTCCGTGCGAACCATGCGGAGAGGCGTCCGCACCCGTCTGTAAAAAGGTTACTAGATTTTTGGTCTTTTCAGGGGGCGTGCTTACTCCAGCAGGAGAACTAGATTGCTGCGTGACTTGCCGGGCGTTCGCGGCGGATGAAGCCCAACGTCACACCAGCCAACGCTGTCATCACCAGAGCTGACCCCAGAACGGCGACCGCTTGCGGCAAGGCTCCGTGACCGTATGTTTCCAGTAGCACTCCAAGAGGAAACAGAAATGATCCCAGTAGCAGGCCCTGGGCGAGCAGGCGCTTTCTGCGTTCTGAAAAGGCAATTCGATCAAAGCCGATGCTCAGCACGACCAACAGCGTAGCCAAACCAATCCAGTGCCCATGAACGTCGACCTGGCGGTCATAATTGTATTTCGCTTGCCGGTAATGCTCAAGTGAGGCGTGCGACGAATCTGGGCTGCGATTTGCGGCTGCGGTGAATCCATTCGTAAGAGATGCGCCGATGGTATCCAGCGCCTGATGCTCGGCCAAGGCGGCATACCCAAGCCCGTAGGCCATGCCGAGCAGCGCCAGCCCGATACCGCCAACTAACAACAGCCGGCTTGCTGCGCTCATGCCCTGGCTCCCGCGAGGTCGAGTGGGCCTGTATAGCGTAGAATGCCGATCCACATTGCGAGCAGCGCTACGATCACCAACAAACCGCCAAAGTCAGCCAAGCCGCCGGCAATCAGACCAAATGACAACTCCAGCAGAACACACACCGGCAGCATCACTGAGCCAATCAATAGAACGCCGATCCAGCGGCGCTTCCAGAGTTCACCAAGACTGACATACGGTTGGAAGAAAGCCAGGATCATCGCCAGCAATCCAAACTCAACGAAATGGGCATGGGCCGCGATCTTGATCGCCTTATTGGCCTGAAGCTGGCCATAATCCTGCAACGCCTGATTCATGGCGGGAATGTTTTGTGCCGCGGCGGCCGAACTCATGTTCAAAAGG
>JBARMK010000036.1:0-4952 GCA_049802395.1 Candidatus Angelobacter sp. | reverse complement strand
TTATATAGGTGATTAGGATGCCGCCGCGTGCCCAAGGTATTCATTTGGTTTCCGTATGACCGCAAGACAATTGGGTTTTCTATTGCGAGAGGTTTTGCGAAGGGCGGGAATACTGCTTTCTTGTGGCTTCGGGCGCTCGGCTTCCGCACAATGACAGAGGATGGAGTGGAGGCCAGGGGCGACACAAATCGTCCTTGATCCCTGGATTGCCCACCTCCCACGGAAAATCAACAGCGCATAGGTCCCGTCTGGGATTGGCAATTGCTTTCGGCGCCGGGAAGAAGAGGCAGCCAAGATGATTCAAAAATGTTGAGTCGGGTTATCGAATCCCACCCTTTCGCAGGAGCGCAAAAGGATGAGCACGCGCTATTCAATAACCGCGCTCTGTTTTCTTTTCGGTCTGTTCACAAAGACGTGGTACGTGACGGCGTCCCAGGCATTATGAATTCCGATAAACAGCAGGAGCAACGCCGCAGCAGCAACGGCAAACAGCGCCTCGCGTACATGGGAGCGAACGACGAATGCCGATACAGCCAAAATTGCGTATGCAGCAAGCGGTAGTAGAACATGAAACAACCAGTCTTCGAACTCGGGTGTATATGTGATTTGTGTTCGCATACGCCGAACCACGATGAACTCGTACACGATTCCACACAGTCCCAGTAAGCCCCAAAGAACTGCGGCACTGGCGACTCCCTGCCATGGAGCGCTAAGGATTGCTGCCAGCAGCAGTACGGCTCCGAAGTGAACGATGGTTGGTGTGCCAAACGCGTGGCCAGCCTGCTCCGCACCGGGCACAATGGGCATGTCGGCGATGAGGGTTATGACTACGAACTGCAAACCGATCAGTGCGCCGGCAGACCCGCCGACGATTACGTAGAAGTTCTCCCATCCTGCGAATGCTGTCATATTCAGGTTCTACTTGCGGCCCGGACAATCCTTCCGCCCGGTATCCGCGATACTCGCGATGAGCCATTTGCCGTCCGCATGGACAAGATTGAACAAATCCGTTCCGCAGTGGTCCACCTTGCCGTCCACCAAAAATTCGAACGGGGCCCATACTACCGCCAGATCGTTATCGATCCGCACCAGGGGATCGTGAATTCGCTCCTCGATCTGGGCCTTGCCGGGTTTGCCTACCGCGTCGGCAAACGCGTCAAACGTCATCTGGGTCGGTTTGCCGTCCCGCATCAGCACCATAGCGCCGCCGGCCAGCAATGGCTTCTTGATCGCCGCCGCGTCGCGTTTCGCCATGCCGTCAAACATTGCGGTGATCGGAGCCATGACCGCCTGTTCTTCCGGTGTTGCCGCCGGTGTCGCGGCGTGCAGCGAGTTGATCAGAAAGCCGATGGCTGTTGCCCCGGCAAAAAACAAAACCAAGCGTGAGCGGTTCAGAATCTTCATGGCTCCCGATTGTAAACCCAGGTCGTGTCCTTATGGTTTATTCGTACTCCACGCTTACCAGGAACAACCCACTGGCCGGGGCGGTAGCTCCGGCGGCGGAACGGTCGTGCAATTCAAGAATCCGCCGCACATCTTCAATTTTCAGGCTGCCTTTTCCCACCATGAGAAAAGTCCCTACCAGGTTGCGCACCATGTGATGGAGAAAGCCGTTGCCCCGGACCATGTAGACCAAGTCCTCGCCCTCTCGTTTCCATTCGGAGCGGTAGATTGTGCGCAGGTTGTTGGGCTCCAGCGCTTCGCGGCGGCTTTCGGGATCGACGGCGGCGAAGCTGGTGAAGTCATGCTCGCCTTCCACCAGGGGCGCGGCGGCAATCATGCAGGATTCATCCAGAGGATAAGGATGGTGGTAAACGTAGCGCGCCCGGAATGGAGGACAAATTGCTCCACGGTATATGTGATAGCGATACGTTTTAGCGGTGGCCGATTTGCGCGCGTGGAATTCCGGGGGCATTTCTTCCACGCCAAGAATGCGGATTGATCGCGGCAGAACATCATTCAGCGCGCGTACAAGGTTGGCGGCGGGAATGGGCGAATTGATAACGACGTTGGCCGTCTGCGCCAGTGCGTGCACCCCCGCATCGGTTCGGCCAGAGCCTTGCGGTAGTGTTTTTTCGCCGATCAAGTGTTCGAAAGCGGACACCAGCGTCCCCTGAACGGACACACGGTCTGGTTGAACTTGCCACCCGGCGAAATCGTGGCCATCATACGTTAAGGTAAGTTTGAGGTTCCGTGGCAAAGATTGCACCTAACACTTTTTAACGCCCGAAAGCGGCGTTGAGCCGATATACTATCCGGTTTCCGCCACACACTGCCCGTTTCTGGAACCGCAGAGGGGATTCGCGCGTATCTTTGGAATGCATCGGGGTGACGGAACGGCGAATATACCGTCTCTATAACTTACGCGAACGCTTCATCAGCAAACTGGAGAGCAAAAGAATGTCTGTAGCTTTTATCCGCAGTGATTTCATGAGGAAAGTGGTTTCGGTGGTGTGTCTTTTTACGTTTCCGCTGGCGGCGCAACAGGCGAATACGTCGGCAGTGCAGCCGGCGACGGTGCAGGCCTCTGGCCAGGGTGCGCCGATGTCGAATGCGCCCGAACCCAAAAACCTGCCACAGCCGACCAATGTTGACTATTCCAAGCCAGCGCCGCTCTTGCCGGACCCGTTCGCGCGCTATATTCCGCGTGACGTGCCTCCTCCGTCTTTTAACAACGGCCCGAGGCTGGAGCAGCTCATACAGAATGGCAAGTTGATGTTGTCAATGAATGACGCCATCGCTATTGCCCTGGCAGACAATCTGGATATCGCGATTTTTCGTTATAACCTGCCCATTGCCGATACCGATATTCTTCTCACCAAGTCCGGCGGCTCGCCGCGCGGCGTAAATTCGGGTGTGGTTTCGAATACTCCGGGTGGCGGTGTAGGTGGTATTGGCGGCTCGACCGGAGCAGGGGCGGGTGGAACCACTGCAGGCGCTGGTGGCGCCGGCGCCGGCGCCGGCGGTATTGTTGGCACCACAAGCGGCGCAGGCCCTCAGCCTGATAGTTTTGATCCTATCGTTACCGGGACGCTTAGCTTTGAGCGAGCCCTATTCCCTCTGGCTAACTCCGTTACTGCGGGTACCAGCGTACTTAGCCAGAATACGACGACTGGCGATCTAAGCTACTTTCAGGGATTTGCTCCAGGCACGGCGCTTACCGTTGGCTTCAATAACACTCGCGCCACCTCCAACAGCCCCCGGTCTTCTACCAACCCAAGCCTCAGTTCCAACTTCAGGGCCCAGGTTCGGCAGCACTTGTTACAGGGTTTTGGTATTTCGCTGAACACCCGTTTGATTCTCCAGGCAAAGAACGACAAAAAGATCACAGAGGAGGGTTTTCGCGATCAGGTGATTTCCACTGTGAGCCAGATAGAAGGCATTTATTGGGATCTGGTGAATGCTTATGAAGATTACAAAGTGAAAGAGCGTTCGCTTGGTCTGGCGCAGAAGACACTTTCGGATAACCAGAAGCAGGTGGAAATCGGTACCTTGGCGCCACTGGACGTTGTCCGCGCACAAAGCACGGTGGCCTCGGCCGAGCAGGACCTGATCATTTCCAAGACCAATCTTCAATTGCAGCAACTCATCATCAAGAACGCCCTGACACGCAGCCTGCCCAGCGACTCGATGGTGTCGCAGGCGGAGGTCGTCCCGACAGATACGGTGCAGATCCCTGACCAGGAAAATCTTCCTCCTGTGCAGGACATGATTAAACAGGCGCTGGAGAACCGTCCGGATTACGCCAAGCTCAAGATCAACTTGCAGAACAGCGAAATCAACATTAAGGGCGCAAACAACGGCTTGCTGCCCACGCTCGATCTGGTTGGATTTTATGGCGCGTCTGCCATTGCCGGTTTACAGAATCCGCTCGCGACCTGCGCTGCCGGTCAAAATCCTGCTCTCACAGGGTGCCTCGTGCCCGGCAGCATCGCCCCTACCGGATTCACTGATGCGTTTGGCAATCTGTTCAACTCCAGCGCGCCTGATAAAGGTGTCGCGCTCAACCTGCAGATTCCTCTCGGCAACCGTGCCGCACAAGCCACCCAGATACGTTCGCGACTGGAATTCCGTCAATCGCAGCTCAATTTGAAGCAGGTGGAAAATCAGATCGGCATTAACGTGCGCAATGATGCGTTTACGGTGGAGCAGAATCGCGCGCGCGTGGTGGCATCGCAAAAGGCGCGAGATCTGGCGGCCCAGACCCTGGACGCTGAACAGAAGAAGTACAACTTGGGCGCCTCGACCTACCTGGCCGTGTTGCAGGATGAACGCGATCTCGCGGCTGCAGAATCGGCTTTGGTCACCGCCATGACGAACTACGCCAAAGCTCGCGTGCAATTAGATAAGGATACTGCCCAGACACTGGAACGCAACAATATCAAGCTGAACGAAGCCGTCACAGGGCAGATCCGCACGCAACCCACGGTTCCCGGCACCATGCCGAACAAGACTGCCTTGCAGGAAACAAACCCGCCGGCACAGCAACCACCAAAATAAGGTCGATGCTTGTCAGAACTTCCGGCTGGATCCCTTCCAGCCGGTTTTTTCTTACCCGCACTATCCTCCCGAAAGACTGTTGTTAGCTTACTCCGCCATTTTTTTGCGCCACAAAGCGAATGGCCACCATCTATCGGCGCCGGGCAGCTATAGTTTTTCAGGCATTCTATAAATCTCAGGGCAGACTAGTTTGCCGCTGCATAATTCATGGTCAAATGGGCAGTTTGATGTTATATTGCGCTGCATCCCCCAATCCTGATCGGAGAATTATCCCGAGTTAGCCCATGCATATATATCGAACCCTTGTGTTTTGTGCCTTTTTTTCGTTTTCTTTGCTTTCATTTGGACAAAAAGAAGATTGGTTGCCCATTACTCCGCAGGACCAGGAGCTAAAACAGGTTCCTGGCAGCCCTGGCGCTGATGCCATTCAGATTTACTACGCTGACTACATC
>JBARMK010000035.1:0-3200 GCA_049802395.1 Candidatus Angelobacter sp. | reverse complement strand
CCGCACTCCTTCTCGTGGTCCTTGGATTTTTCGCTGGTTTGCTCGGGGCGCTGACCGGAATGGGGGGCGGCATACTGCTCACGCCCATCCTGGCATTGCACTTCGACATCCCGATTCGTCAAGCCATCGGAACCAGCCTGGTTGCTGTAATCACCACTTCGGCGGCGAGTTCGTCTGTACACTTGCAGCGCCACACCACCGATATTCGTCTGGGTATGACTCTCGAACTGGCAACCGCACTCGGCGCCGCGGTCATGGCCTATCTGGTGGGCTACTTCAACCGCAATGCTCTGGAAGGATTGTTCGCGGGCTTCTTGCTCTACAGTGCGATCACAATTTTGGCAAAGGGGAGGAAGGGGGAACCGGTGGGCGATGAAGAATCGTCCCCCGCTGTCAACCAGACGTCAATCCCGCCTTACGAACCCAAGCGCTATCCGCTGGGCCTGGCCGCATCGCTGGTCGCCGGCGCGCTTTCGGGTTTGCTGGGGATTGGCGGCGGTCCGATCAAGGTCCCCGTCATGTACATTTTCATGAAGGTGCCGCTCATGGTGGCTACCGCGACCTCGAATTTCATGATTGGCGTCACCGCAGCGGCCAGTGCCATCGTGTATTACCGGCGTGGAGACATTCTTGTTCAGTACGCGGCGCCCCTTGCGGTGGGCGTCTTCCTTGGATCGCTACTGGGCGCGCGCCTGGCTCCACGCGTTCACAGGAAAGTAGTTGTGTATCTGCTGGTCGGCGTCATGTTTTATCTTGCGGGTCACCTGATCATTCATCTGCTGCAGGGGTGGTTGTGAGCGAGAAGAGAGAGCCCGCCTTCGATCGCGCCGTCGGCCTCGTGCTGCGCATCGGCGCTTTTAGTTGCTTCTTTGTCATGCTGGCGGGCTTAATCGATGGGTTGTTTGTCAGCGGACGCATGCCTCTTGAGATTGAGCGTGTCGGGGTCCTGCTGATGCTGGCGACGCCGGTGGTTCGCGTGATCGTTGCGTGTTTCTTGTTTTTTTGGGAAAAAGACTGGAAGTATGGTTGGATCTCGCTGGGCGTGCTGGTCATTCTGATGCTGGGTTCCGTATTCGGATTGGGCGAACACTGACAACCCGGAACCTGCGGGCTTAGAAGATGTGGAGCTTAATGCTCAGGTACTTCTTCGGATTTTCACGGATCGCTTTCACTAAATCGCGGCTCTCAACCAGCATTTGGTTGGCGTTGTTGTATAAAGTCTCGTCCTTGAAAAGCTTGCCGGCTGTGCCCTGCCCGGCTTCCAGTTGGGTGGTCAACTGCGAAAGTTTGCTGATAGTGTTGTCGAGCTTCTTTGCCAGTTCCTCATCCTTGGTCAGTTTGCCGAGTGTGCCCTTGCCCGCATTGATGTCTTCGGTGAGCTTCTTCATGTTGCCGATGGTGTCGTTGGCGTTGTTGTAGAACGAGGGATCTTTCAGGAACTTTCCAGCCGTGCCCTTGCCCTGCTCGAGGTCGTCGATAACGCCATTCATCTTGTCGAGGGTGGCAATGAACTTCTCGTAAGCGTCATTGCGGCTGATCAGCCTGCCTAAGCTGCCCTCCCCGTTGCCCACCTGCTGCACGATCTGCTGAAATTCCGCGATGGTGGAGGAGAGGCGGTTATACAAGGTTGGATCGTAAATAAGTTTGCCGATGGATCCTTTGCCGCTTTCGGCGAAGGCCAAAATGCGGTCCGCGCGTTTTAACAGAGCGTCCATGTTTTCCAGAGTGCCCTGGCTGGCGCGCACCACCTGGTTGAAGTCGGGATGCACCTGCGTGGGCAGGGTGTCTCCATCCTTCGCCGGAGGGCCCAGGGCCTGAAGGCTGTCGATATCGATGAAGGTTTCTCCCAACACTCCCGCAGTGTCGAGCGAGGTCACCGAATCGCGGTGGATGGCATAACTATATTTAGTGCTGACTTTCATCAGTATTTCCACCGGAGTTTGCTGCTTGTCTTTATCCGGGACGATAAGGATCTTAGTCACGTTGCCAACATCAACCCCGTTCAAACGTACCGGTGCGCCGGCGCGCAACCCCTGTGCATTATCGAAATAGGATTTCAGGGTAATGCGACGAGTGAAGAGGCCTGACGTTCCGGACATGAGGAACAGCAAAAACGCCAGCGTCAGGGTGGCAACGATCACCGTGATCCCAACGCGCAGTTGCGACCACTTGAGCTGCTTCTGGCTAGGCAAATGTATTCCTCATAGTGCCAGTGGGGATGGGCGTACGCCGGTCGCGAGAACAGCTCGGGATCGCAGCCGGCTCCTCGCTCGAATGATAACAAAAACTGGACCCTGGTCTAGGCGCGTTTGGCACGCAGTGCCGGCATCATCAAGAGGGCGAGTACGTAGGAAGCGGTTCCGCAGGCCAAAGTGACGGTGAGTCCAAATTGAATAGCAATCACCATAGCCAATACCGAACCGAGTACGCTGGCGGCCGCGTTCATGGCCCATGCCCATTCCACGGAGTTCTCGGAAGCTCCTTGCCCCGCGGGAAATCCCGGAGCGGGGAGTACAGCGAGCGCGCGCAGGCCCGTCGGAAATGGCATGCCCATGACAAATCCCAGCGGGATGAGAAGAACGCCGCTCACTAGCAAACGGTATCCGAGCGCCATTCCAACCAGTGCCGCCAAACGGCCAGGCAAGAAAAATACGTCGGCGAGGAGCGTCACGATGACGAGCGCCAAAGGCACCCAGCCCGCGTTGGTGTGAGGCAGCCAGAGCCGCGAAAGCAGGCTTCCGGCGCCGCTGGACAGCATGAGGAGGAAAATGACAACCGTCAACGCGTATGTAGGGTGGCCGAGAAACAGCACGAAGCGCTGAATGAACGCGATCTCAACCAAAATGTAGCCCAAACCGACCGCTACGAAATAAAGGAGAGGAACGGCGGACTGGTGACCGTGCCGGCTTTTGAGGGCGAGGGGCAGAATCAGAAATGCCAGCACCGCGACCAGAGAGATTCCGAGCACGAGAAGAAGCACCAGCACTCCCAGGTTTACTTTCCAATCGATGGCTCTGTGCGAGCCTCGTTCGCCAAGAATCTGCGCCGGCTTGAGAGTGAAAAAAAAGAACGGCGCATTGTCGGTTACAGGGGAAGTGTTGTACGAGTAGCCGCGAGCGAATGCATACGGATCATTGCTCGCGATGAGATCGGAAAACGGATTCTGCCCGGAGTTCGACGGCAGATACAACGGTTTGAGT